>OMTF01000030.1 GCA_900313925.1 uncultured Eubacteriales bacterium
GGGGCAGAAGAGCTCCCTTCCAAGGGGACGCGATTAGTTTTTCGGAAATTTAGGAGGAATACATATGGCACCGTTTCATTTCGGAAAGAAAACGGAAGATTTAAAAGCACCGACCTGCTGCGGAGATTCTGTGCACAAGGTCGGGGAAAGCAATCGCCTCTGCGGTGCGGAAGCTGCGAAGGAACCCATTTCGGCAAGCGACGCCGCAGCAGGAGGACGCGTTTGTATAAAAGTACTGGGAGCAGGCTGCAGATCCTGCCGAGAACAGTATGAAAACGTCAAAGCGGCAGTCAGAGAAATGGGACTCAATGCAGAAGTCGAGTACATAACCGAAATGGAAAGGGTTATGGACTACGGGGCAATGTCCATGCCCGCCATTGCGGTCAATGAAAAAGTGGTCTCCATGGGCCGGGTGCTGAAGTCTGCTGACGTACAGAAACTGCTGAAAAAAATTGGAATCGCGTAAGATGCGCAAAATGCCTGCCGCGACGAAATACAGCCCTCATTGCCAAGAATATGCTCCAAGTCAATATTGCTTGCCGCATAGACAAGCCGCCCCAATTTTGTCCATACCATCGCACCGCTGCACATAAAACAAGGCTCGCAGCTTGCGTACATTGTATATTCATGCAAATCGTTAATACCCGTTTGAGCACAGAACTCGCGAATCAGGCCCGCTTCCCCGTGAAAAGTCGGGTCATGCTTTGTATAAATCTGATTCTCATTGGTACACACCACTTTCCCATCTTTCACGAGCAAGGCGCCGAACGGCTCATTGCCATGCTTTACAGCCATTTTTGACAGCTCTATTGCCTGCTTTGTAAATAGTTCGTCTCCGGTCATGCTCTTTCCTCCTGCAAATTCTTTTTTAAGGGGCGGCCAGCGGCTGGAAAGGCAGCGCATCTGCCTTCCATGAATAAACGGTGCTCCGCCTCTCCAGATCGTCAGGAAACGAGTCATTTTTTTTCGCAAAGAACGCGAAAAAAGCGAAAAAATATCCACGCTTTCTCCTGGACGTCAGTGCCTTCGGAATTTCGCTGCCGAAAACGGAAACAGAATCGCACAACCAGCCTCCGCCGGGGCGGCGCGGGAAGGCATACTCCAAATTCCGGTCAATCGGGCGGGAAAGGACGCCGGAAGGGGAAAGGCCGATCCGGAAGCGGGCTTACGATTTGGGGTTCCGGCAGAAACGATGGTAGCGGATCCCCATCAGCACAATGGCGAGGGCCATAGCGAGGCCTCCCCAGGACATCGGGCAGAGGAATCTCTGATTCAGATAGGCATAGTAGCCAAGAAGCGATCCGAACTGCACAAGCGCCGCCGAAGGCGCGGCGAAAAGCGGCCGGTCCGGAAGACTTGCAAGCGTAAATATATCTGCGAGGAAGAAGTAGCGCTCGTGCATATGCGGGAGAAAGAAGGGAATTACGAGCGTCAGCATGGCTGCTGCGGAAACGATGATCCGATCGTCGGGAGCACGGCTTTTTGACGCCGCGCCGCGCAGCAGAACGATCAGCATTGCGAGAAAAGCGGCGGCGATGGCGAGTCGGGAAGCCGTGTCGGAAGAGGGAAGATTCGGAAGCAGAGAAAAAAGCGACGGGGAATTGTAATTCAGAGCGCTTCCGACACTGCGGATATTCGCCGGGTACAGCAGCAGCGTTGAGAGAAACGGCCGCCCCAGCAGCACAGCCGGCAGAACCGCAAGAAGGTAGGTGGCGGGAAATGCGAGCACATGAATCCACTTGAAGTTCTTCCGCTGCAGAAACAGGAGGTAAACCGGGAGAAAGAAAACTGCCTGCAGTTTAAACGCGAAGCTGAGCGCAGCCAGGGCGAAACTCTCGATCGGATGCCCTTCGTTTCCACGGGCTACAGCCCACACAGCGAAGGCGGCATAAAGACTGTCGCACTGACCCCAGGCGGCGCCATTGAGCATTACCGTAGGAAGAAAAAGCACAGCGTAGAAGAGACCGCGCCGTGTTCCTTCGGAAGGCCGGCGGCTGCCGACCCGGCAGAGACGCGCGACGCCCCAGGCGAGAAAAACATCCGCGAGACAGCTCAGAAGCTTTATCGGATAGAGCGGCTGAATCGGGAGATAGGAGAAGGCCGCGAGAAAATAAAGGTAGGGAACATTATAGTTTCCGATACTGTTCCGAAGCGCCCGGAAGCCGCCGTTCTCGGCAAAATATTTGACCCACGGCTCGAGAAAATTCGTATAATCGCTGGTTTCTATATAGAGGAAGCGGTATCGAAGATAGAAGGCCAGACCGAGAAGAAGTATGGCAGCGCCCCGGGATTTGTGTGATTTCAGAAGCTTTTCCCGCCGAAGGAGATAGTAGGCCAGCATGGCTTCCAGAAAAAGGCAGAGAAAGCTCGGAAAATTCCACACATGCGTTGAAAACACGGTCCGCAGATCCATCGTATTCCTCCAGACAAAAGAAAAAGCCGGGATCCACGGCCCGGCAGCGGCAATCCGACCTTGACATTGTCGGTTTGCAATGATAAAATAACTCGCTATGTCATCAGCAGAGAAGTTCCGATACTTCACTCATCTTGACAGAATAATAGCAGGTTATACAAGGAAAATCAATACAGAAAAAAGATTTTTGACAACTAATCCGGGCGTTTAAAATTCGTTGAAGGAGCGTGAATCGATGCCGAAAGATGTTCTTTATGGCAAAACCCTGCGGAAAAGTTTTGCGCGTACCGAAGAAATCCAGGACATGCCGAACCTTCTGGAGATCCAGAAGGATTCCTACAACTGGTTTCTGGAAGAGGGCCTGCGGGAGGTCTTCCGGGATGTGGAGTCCGTTACGGACTATTCCGGAAATCTCGAGCTGAGCTTCATCGACTATACCATGGACGAGCCCCCGAAGTATACCATTGAGGAGTGCAAATCCCGTGACGCCACCTATGCGGCGCCGATGAAAGTGCGGGTGCGGCTCATCAACCGGGAAACAGGCGAAATCAAGGAGCAGCCCATCTTCATGGGCGACTTCCCCCTGATGACACCGGCGGGAACGTTTGTCATCAATGGTGCGGAGCGCGTAATCGTTTCGCAGATTGTCCGTTCCCCCGGCATCTACTATGACATCGCCGCGGACAAGGCGATGCTCCCCATCTACACAGCCCAGGTGATCCCGTACCACGGCGCCTGGCTGGAGTATGAGACCGATGGATCGGACGTGTTCTGGGTCCGCATCGACAAGAACCGCAAAATCCCCATTACCTGGTATCTGAAATCCATCGGAAAGTACGATCCGAACGAGCCTTCCACTTGGCTGACCTGTGCCGAAGCACCGGAAGCGGGCTGCGTTACAAACGAGCAGCTCAAGCAGATTTTCGGCGAGGACGCGCGGCTTCTTGCTACGCTGGAAAAGGACACCTGTGCGGACCGTGACGAGTGCCTGATCGAACTGTATCGGAGACTGCGTCCGGGCGATCCCCCGACGGTGGAAAGCTCGGAGAACCTGCTCAACGGCCTGTTCTATGATCAGCGCCGCTACGACATCTTCGGCGTCGGCCGGTATAAATTCAATAAGAAGATGAGCATGTATCCCCGGATTATCGGATTTACCCTGGCGGAGCCCGTGGTGGATCTGGCGACGGGTGAAGTGCTCGCGGATGCCGGCGAAACCATCTCCCGGGAGATGGCGCAGCGCATGGATGAGTGCGGTGTTCTCAGCGTGAATCTGAAGCTGGAGGATCGCGTGGTCCGCGTCTTCTCCAACGGCATGGTCAACATGGCCCACTTTGTGAATTTCGATCCGGCAGAGTGCGGCGTGCGGGAAAAGGTGCGCTACCTTGTTCTGAAGGGCATTCTGGAACGGCACGCGGACGATCCGGACAGCGAAGAGCTGAAGAAGGAAATCCGCGACAGCATCGACCTGTTGATTCCGAAGCATATCGTCGCGGATGACGTATACGCTTCTGTAAACTACCTGAATAATCTTGCCCACGGCATCGGCGAAAAGGACGACATTGACCATCTGGGCAACCGCCGCGTGCGGCGGGTGGGCGAGCTGCTGCAGAACCAGTTCCGCATCGGCTTCAGCCGGATGGAGCGCGTCATACGCGAGCGGATGACGATGCAGGACATGGATACGGCAACGCCGCAGACTCTTGTCAACATCCGCCCCGTGACGGCAGCCATCAAGGAATTCTTCGGATCTTCTCCGCTGAGCCAGTTCATGGATCAGACAAACCCGCTGGCAGAGCTCACGCATAAGCGGCGCATGTCCGCCCTGGGCCCCGGCGGCCTGAGCCGGGAGCGAGCGAACTTCGATGTCCGCGACGTACACTACAGCCATTACGGACGCCTGTGCCCCATTGAGACGCCGGAAGGACCGAACATCGGCCTGATTTCCTACCTTGCCTCCTACGCCCGCGCGAATGAATACGGATTCCTGATTGCACCGTTCCGCCGCGTGGATAAGGAGACCCATACAGTTACCGACCAGGTCGACTATCTTACCGCCGATCAGGAAGATCAGTTCATTGTCGCGCAGGCCGCCGAGCCGGTGGACGAGGAGGGGCACTTCCTCAATCCCCGTATTACCGCCCGGCATCGGGATGAGATCGTGGATGTGGATCGGGATCGCATCGACTATGTGGATATCAGCCCCAAGATGATGGTCTCCGTGGCAACCGCCATGATTCCGTTCCTGGAGAACGACGATGCGAACCGGGCCCTGATGGGCGCAAACATGCAGCGGCAGGCAGTGCCGCTGATGACGACGGAAGCGCCCATTGTCGCAACCGGCATCGAGCACAAGTGCGCCGTTGACTCGGGCGTAGTCGTGCTGGCCGAGGGCGAAGGCGAAGTGATCGGCATGGACGCCGAGCATATTGCGATCCGCTACGACGGGGGAGAAACGAAAACCTATAAGCTGGTCAAATTCGCCCGCTCCAACCAGGGCACCTGCATCAACCAGCGCCCGATTGTCGAACTGGGCGAGCGCGTTCATAAGGGCGACGTCATCGCCGACGGACCGGCGACAAGCCAGGGAGAAATCTCCCTTGGAAAGAATATCCGGGTCGGATTCATGACCTGGGAAGGCTACAACTACGAAGACGCCATCCTCATCAGCGAGCGGCTGGTCATGGACGACGTATTTACTTCTATCCATATTGAAGAATACGAGTGCGACGCCCGCGACACCAAGCTCGGTCCGGAAGAGATTACAAGGGACATCCCCGGCGTCGGGGAAGACGCCCTGAAGTATCTGGACGAGCGCGGAATCATCTCCGTCGGCGCCGAGGTCCGCGCCGGTGACATTCTGGTCGGCAAGGTCACGCCGAAAGGCGAGACGGATCTTACGGCGGAGGAGCGCCTGCTGCGCGCCATTTTCGGAGAGAAGGCCCGCGAGGTCCGGGATACATCCCTGAAGGTTCCGCACGGCGAAAGCGGCATCGTGGTGGACGTCAAGCAGTTCACCCGCGAAAACGGGGATGAGATGAGCCCCGGCGTAAACGAAGTGGTTCGGGTCTACATTGCCCAGAAGCGCAAAATTTCCGTCGGCGACAAGATGGCCGGCCGCCACGGCAATAAGGGTGTCGTGTCCCGGATTCTCCCGAGAGAGGACATGCCGTTCCTGCCGGACGGTACGCCGCTGGATATTCTGCTGAACCCCCTGGGCGTTCCTTCCCGTATGAATATCGGGCAGGTCCTGGAAGTTCATCTGGGCTATGCAGCCCATATGCTGGGCTGGAAGGTGGCTACGCCTATCTTCAACGGCGCAAACGAAGCGACGATCCGCGAAACGCTCAAGCAGGCCGGCATCCGAGAAGACGGCAAGAGCGTTGTCTACGACGGCCGCACCGGCGAGCGCTTTGATAACGATGTTACGATCGGCTGGGTCTACTTCCTGAAGCTGCACCATCTGGTCGACGATAAGATTCACGCCCGCAGCACCGGCCCGTACAGCCTGGTGACCCAGCAGCCGCTGGGCGGCAAGGCGCAGTTCGGCGGACAGCGCTTCGGCGAAATGGAAGTCTGGGCACTGGAAGCCTACGGCGCCGCCTATACGCTGCAGGAGATCATCACGGTCAAGTCGGACGATGTGACCGGCCGTGTCAAGACCTATGAAGCCATCGTGAAGGGCGAGAACATTCCGAAGCCGGGCGTTCCGGAATCCTTCAAGGTTCTGATCAAGGAACTGCAGGCTCTGTGCCTGGATGTAAAGGTTCTGGACAAAAACGGCAGTGAGATCGAGCTGAAGGAGGACGATGACGACGACTTCGTTCCGAACTTCCGCCCGGACAGCGACTACAGCAACAGCACGGACCGCGCCGAGCTGAACGGCAACGGGTACGAGCTGGACGATGTGCCTCTGGATTCGGAAAGCGATGATGAAGGCTACGTTCCGGATGACTACACCATCATTGACGGCGAGGAGGATGACTGATATGAATGATACACAGTTTGACGCGATAAGAATTGGCATTGCCTCCCCGGAAACCATTATGAAATGGTCCTACGGCGAAGTGAAGAAGCCGGAAACCATCAACTACAGGACACTCAAGCCGGAGCGGGACGGTCTGTTCTGCGAACGGATCTTCGGCCCCACAAAGGACTGGGAGTGCCATTGCGGCAAATATAAGAAAATCCGCTACAAGGGAAAAATCTGCGACCGCTGCGGCGTCGAGGTCACGAAGGCCAAGGTCCGCCGCGAGCGCATGGGCCATATCGCCCTGGCCGTGCCGGTATCGCACATCTGGTACTTTAAGGGCATTCCGAGCCGCATGGGGCTTATGCTGGACATGACGCCCCGGCAGCTGGAAAAAGTGCTGTATTTTGCAAGCTATATCGTAACCGACCCCGGCAGCACGCCGCTGGAGAAAAAACAGCTCCTGACGGAATCGGAATACCGGGACATGCGGGAAAAATATGAGGACGACTTCCAGGCCGGCATGGGTGCGGAAGCCATTCAGACGCTGCTGCGCGAAATTGACTGCGACAAGCTGGCGCTGGAGCTGAAGGATGAACTGGAGAAGGCAAACGGCCAGAAAAAGGCCAAGATTCTCAAGCGCCTGGAGGTTGTAGAGGCGTTCCGGACTTCCGGAAACCGTCCCGAATGGATGATTATTACGGTGCTTCCCGTGATTCCTCCGGAACTTCGTCCGATGGTGCAGCTCGACGGCGGCCGCTTCGCGACATCCGACCTGAACGATCTGTACCGGCGCGTCATCAACCGGAACAACCGCCTGAAGCGTCTGATGCAGCTCAACGCGCCGGATATCATTATCCGCAACGAAAAGCGCATGCTGCAGGAAGCCGTGGATTCGCTCATTGACAACGGAAGACGCGGCCGGGCGGTGACCGGTGCGAATTCCCGTGCCCTGAAATCCCTTTCGGATATGCTCAAGGGAAAACAGGGACGCTTCCGCCAGAACCTGCTTGGAAAGCGCGTGGACTATTCCGGCCGTTCCGTTATTGTTGTCGGACCGGAGATGAAGATCTACCAGTGCGGCGTGCCGAAAGAAATGGCCATCGAGCTTTTCCGGCCCTTCGTAATGAAGAAGCTTGTGCAGGATCATGCGGCCAACAATATTAAAAGTGCAAAGAAGATGGTGGACCGGCAGGAAGACATTGTCTGGGACGCCCTGGACTATGTAATCAAGGAGCACCCGGTTCTGCTGAACCGCGCCCCGACGCTGCACCGGCTCGGCATTCAGGCTTTTGAGCCGATACTGGTCGAGGGCCGTGCCCTGAAGCTGCACCCGCTGGTCTGCACGCCGTACAACGCGGACTTTGACGGCGACCAGATGGCGATTCACGTGCCGCTGAGCACGGAGGCGCAGGCGGAAGCCCGCATCCTCATGCTTTCGGCGAACAACCTGCTGCGTCCGCAGGACGGACACCCCGTCACGGTACCGACGCAGGACATGATTCTGGGCGCCTACTATATGACCATGAAGCGGATCGGCAGGGAGGAAAAGGGCGCCGAGCAGGTTCTGGTCACGGATGCGGGCGATACGGATCTTCCGGCCGGCGAAGTGGTGGATGCCGACGAGTTTCTCGCTGCAAACAGCGCTCTGAAGGAATCCGGCGAAGACCGCAAGCCCGCGCAGTACAAATCGCTTTACAGCTACCGGGATGAAAACGAGGCCATCATGGCCTATAATGCCAAAGCCATCGGTCTGCACGCGCCGATCAATCTCCGCGTATCGAGAATAATCGACGGCGTAGAGCGTACGGCCATGATCGAGACCACCGTGGGACGCATCATTTACAATGAACCCATCCCGCAGGACCTTGGCTTTGTCGACCGCAGCGACCCGGAGCATGTGTTTGATAAGGAAATTGACTTCCAGGTCGGCAAAAAGCAGCTCGGAGACATCATCGACCGCTGCATCAAAAAGCACGGATTCACGGTTTCCGCGGAGATGCTGGACGCGGTCAAGGCGCTTGGCTATAAATACTCCACACTCAGCGGCATGACCATTTCCATTTTCGATATGGCCGTTCCGCCGGAAAAGCAGACGCTCATCAAGGATGCTGAGGATCAGGTGCTGAAGATCGAAAAGCAGTACATGCGCGGCTTTATTACGAACGACGAACGCTACCGCCTGGTCGTGCAGCAGTGGGAGCAGACTACGAAGGACGTGACGGACGCGCTGCAGAAGAATCTGGATATCTACAACCCCATCTACATGATGGCTGATTCGGGCGCCCGCGGCTCCATGAAGCAGATCCGGCAGCTGGCCGGCATGCGCGGTCTTATCGCGAATACCTCCGGACAGACCATCGAAATCCCGATTAAGGCAAACTACCGGGAAGGCCTGACGGTTCTGGAATACTTCATTTCCTCCCGCGGCGCACGCAAGGGTCTGGCGGATACCGCCCTGCGTACGGCGGACTCCGGCTATCTGACGCGCCGCATGGTCGACGTAAGCCAGGAAGTGATTATCCGGGAAGAAGACTGCGGCACAACGGAAGGCGTCTGGGCCTCCGCTATCGTGGAGCGCGGACAGGAAGTGCAGAGCTTCGGTGTAAGCATTCACGGCCGCTATCCGGCGCAGGATATCCTCGATCCGGAGACGGGAGAAGTTCTCTTCGATACAAACCACATGCTCCTGGAGGAGGATGCGAAGGTACTGGAAGCGCACGGCATCCACAAGGCCTACGTGCGCAGCGTGCTGAGCTGCGAATCCCGCAGCGGCGTGTGCGCCAAGTGCTACGGCATTAACCTTGCGCTGGGCAAGCCCGTGAACATCGGCGAAGCCGTCGGCGTCATCGCGGCGCAGTCCATCGGCGAGCCGGGCACGCAGCTGACCATGCGGACCTTCCACACCGGCGGCCTTGCCGGCGGAGACATCACCCAGGGCCTTCCGCGTGTCGAGGAGCTTTTCGAAGCCCGCAAACCGAAGCGGATGTCGATCCTGGCGGAGGAATCCGGCACGGTGACCATCGAGGAAAGCACGAAGGGCATGATGTATACGATGACGCTGACGGGCGACGGTCCCAACGGCGGCACCTATGTAAACCATGTTCCGCATTCGGCGGGCATCCTGGTGCAGAACGGCGATCACGTGGACAAGGGGCAGGAGCTGACCTCCGGCGCCCTCAACCCGCATGACGTGCTGCGCATCCGCGGCGTTAACGACGACGAGTTCGGACGTCCGGGCGTACGAACCTACATCACGCAGGAAGTACAGAAAGTGTACCGGCAGCAGGGCGTCGATCTGAACAGCAAGCATATCGAAGTCATCGTGCGGCAGATGATGCGCAAGGTAAAGGTGGAGGATCCGGGATCGACCTCCTTCCTGGGAGGCTCCGTTGAGGATATCGGCGAAGTCCGGACGGCGAACAAAGAGATTGCCCGCCGCACGGCGGCCGGTGAAGAAGGCCTGCAGCCAGCCACCTATACGCAGATGCTGCTCGGCATTACAAAGGCGTCGCTGGCGACGGACAGCTTCCTGAGCGCGGCTTCCTTCCAGGAGACGACGCGGGTTCTGACCGACGCAGCCATCAAGGGCAAGATCGACCACCTGCAGGGTCTGAAGGAAAACGTCATTATCGGAAAACTGATTCCGGCCGGTACCGGCATGGAATGCTACCACGACTTCAAGACGAGCACGCAGCAGGAAAAGGAAGAAAAGCGTACAGAAGACGAGTATCTGGACTTTTCGAGTCTGGTCAACCGCTCCAACGCGCTGTAAGCACGGCAAGGCGGAATTCGGAAATACGAAACGACAGGCGGCACCGGCATCGTCCGGTGCCGTTTTTCACGGACTTTGCATCTTCGACCCCGACGGCGGGACCGAAGAATTCAACCGCGTAAACCGGATTTTTTTCATTTTGGGCGAAAAGTGGAAATTCCTTGACTAAAATTGGTGATTATGCTAGAATCAAAAAACGCATGGGTATTATTGCGCTCATTTTGCGCGTAATAGCGCCTTTTCAGGCCCATGACAGACTTTTTTGGAAAGGAGGAAAATCATGCCGACCTTTAATCAACTGGTAAGAAAAGGAAGACAGAAGGGAACGACCAAATCTGCCTCACCGGCGATGCAGCACGGCCTCAACACGCTGAAAAACTGCGAGACCGATGACCGTTCGCCCCAGAAGCGCGGCGTCTGCACAGCGGTCCGTACCGCTACACCGAAGAAACCGAATTCGGCGCTGCGGAAGATCGCCCGTGTCCGTCTGACCAATGGATATGAAGTCACCGCGTATATTCCCGGTGTCGGTCATAACCTGCAGGAGCACTCCGTCGTTATGATCCGCGGCGGCCGTGTCAAGGACCTTCCTGGCGTGCGCTACCACATCATCCGCGGCTCTCTGGATACGCAGGGCGTTGACGGACGCAAGCAGGGGCGCAGCAAGTACGGCACCAAACGCCCGAAGGCAAGCAAGAAGTAAGAACCAAGTCCAACAGAACGAAAGCCCTGTTGTTAACCATATAGATACTATACTATATTTAATATAGATATCCTTTGGGAACCAGGGCGCAGCGCGGCCGGAAACGACCGCGAGTACCGTTGAAATCATTTTCTAATGAAGGAGGGAAGCATAGTGCCCAGAAGAGGTAATGTTCCCAAACGAGAAATATTGCCGGATCCGGTGTATAACAGTGTTCTGGTGACCAAGCTCATCAACACGGTCATGCTGGACGGCAAGAAGGGCGTTGCCCAGAAGGTGGTGTACGACGCTTTCGACATCATCAAGGAGAAGACCGACCGGGATCCCTTGGACGCGTTCACCAACGCCATGGACAACATTATGCCCAGCCTGGAAGTCAAGGCCCGGCGTGTCGGCGGCGCAACGTATCAGGTCCCGATTGAAGTCCGGCCCGAACGGCGGCAGACGCTGGGACTGCGCTGGCTCGTGGGCTATGCCCGCAAGCGCAGCGAGAAGACAATGAAGGAACGTCTTGCAAACGAAATTATGGACGCCTGCAACAACCTGGGTGCTGCCGTAAAGAAGCGGGAGGATACCCACAAGATGGCGGAATCCAACAAGGCGTTTGCGCATTTCCGCTGGTAAGTTTTTTAATCTGTACAGGAGTTTTTTATGCCAAGAGAGTTTTCCCTTGAAAATACAAGAAATATAGGCATCATGGCGCATATTGACGCCGGCAAGACAACGACGACGGAACGGATTCTGTTCTACACCGGCGTGAATTACAAGATGGGTGAAACTCACGATGGTACCGCAACCATGGACTATATGCCCGAGGAACGCGACCGCGGAATAACCATCACCTCTGCCGCGACGACCTGCCACTGGAACGGATGCCGGATTAATATCATTGACACCCCGGGCCATGTGGATTTTACGGTGGAAGTGGAGCGCTCTCTGCGGGTCCTGGACGGATGCTTGATGGTTCTGGCTGCCAAGGGCGGCGTGGAACCGCAGTCGGAAACCGTGTGGCGGCAGGCGGATCACTACCACGTGCCCCGCATGATTTATATCAACAAGATGGATGTCATGGGTGCGGATTTCTACCATGTCATGGACATGATTGCCGACCGGCTGAAGTGCAATGCCGTCGCCATTCAGCTGCCCATCGGTGTCGAGGATACCTTCCGCGGCATCGTGGACCTGGTGGAAATGAACGCGGATATCTATTATGATGATCTGGGCAAGGAAATGAAGACGGAGGAAATTCCTCCCGAACTCATGGACAAAGCCCAGCAATACCGGGATAAGCTGCTGGAAGCAATCAGCATGTTCGACGATGATGTCGCAGCCCTGTACCTGGACGGCCAGCCCGTTCCGACCGATATGATCAAGAGGGCGATCCGCAAAGCAACCGTTACGAACCAGCTTGTCCCCGTTACCTGCGGCACGTCCTATAAGAACAAGGGCGTGCAGAAACTGCTGGACGCCATCGTGGACTTCATGCCGTCTCCTTTGGATATTCCGCCGGTTACCGGCAGGAATCCGAAGACGGACGCCGAGGAAGAGCGCGGGCCCGGAGACGACGAGCCGTTTTCCGCGCTGGCATTTAAAATCATTACGGACCAGTATGTCGGAAAGCTCTGCTTCTTCCGCGTCTATTCCGGAACGATTTCAACCAGCTCCAGCGTTTTAAACTCAACAAAGAACAAGCATGAAAGACTGGGACGCATTCTTCTGATGCATGCCAACCATCAGGAGGATCTGCAGCAGGTCTATACCGGAGACATTGCCGCGGCGGTGGGATTGAAAAATACCACGACCGGTGATACACTCTGCGATGACAAGCATCCGATCGTGCTGGAGTCCATAGAATTCCCGGATCCGGTTATTCGAGTGGCGATTGAGCCCAAGACGAAAGCCGGTCAGGAGAAAATGGGCGTAGCGCTCGCGAAGCTGTCAGAAGAGGATCCGACTTTCAAGACCTACACGGATCAGGAAACCGGCCAGACCATTATCGCCGGAATGGGTGAGCTGCACCTGGAGATTATCGTCGACCGTCTTCTCCGCGAGTTCAAAGTGGAGGCAAATGTAGGCAAGCCCCAGGTCTCCTACAAGGAAACCATTCGCAAGGCAGCCGATCAGGAAACGAAGTATGCCCGCCAGACCGGCGGAAAAGGCCAGTACGGGCATGTAAAGATCCATGTGGAGCCGAACGAGCCGGGCAAGGGCTACGAATTCATCAATGCGATTACGGGCGGAGCGATTCCCAAGGAATACATTCCCGCCGTCGATCAGGGCATCCAGGGAGCGATGAACGCAGGCTGCGTTGCCGGCTACCCGGTTGTGGATGTCAAAGTAACGCTGGTGGACGGATCCTACCATGAAGTGGACTCTTCGGAAATGGCCTTCCAGATTGCCGGTTCCATGGCCTTTAAGCAGGCGATGGCAAAAGCGAATCCGACGCTTCTGGAACCCATTATGAAGGTTGTCGTGACCGGTCCGGAAGAGTACATGGGAGATATTATGGGCGACCTCAATTCGAGGCGCGGGCAGATTACCGGCTCCGATGTGGAAAACGGCAGCTGCGAAGTTCGTGCAAACGTCCCGCTTTCCACCATGTTCGGCTATGCTACGGACCTGCGCAGCCGCACGAAAGGCCGCGCGAGCTTCAGCATGGAACCGAGCCACTACGCGGAACTGCCCAAGAATTTGCAGGAAAAGCTGATAGGCAACCGCAATACAGACAACAAATGTGACTAACAGAAATTAATGCTACATTCAAACATTGACTAGGAGGAATTGACAATGGCCAAGCAGATGTATGAAAGAAGTAAACCCCACGTAAATATCGGAACCATCGGTCACATTGACCATGGCAAGACCACCCTGACCGCTGCGATTACAAAGTACCTTGCCTTGCTGGGCGACGCGGATTATACCGACTACTCCTCCATCGACAAGGCACCGGAAGAGAGAGCTCGCGGCATCACAATCAACACCGCACACGTTGAGTATCAGACCAATGACCGTGTCGCAAAGTATTACAATCCCGGCACGGAAATCAAAGGACGCCACTATGCACACGTCGACTGCCCGGGCCACGCGGACTATATTAAGAACATGATCACCGGCGCTGCGCAGATGGACGGTGCAATCCTTGTTATTGCTGCTTCCGACGGACCGATGGCCCAGACGAGAGAACACCTGCTGCTTGCCCGTCAGGTTAACGTACCTTCCATTCTGGTCTTCCTGAACAAGTGTGACCAGGTCGACGACCCCGAACTGCTCGAACTGGTTGAGATGGAAGTCCGTGACCTGCTCAGCAGCTATGGCTTCCCCGGCGATGACACCCCGATTATCAAGGGATCGGCACTGCTCGCCCTGACCGAAACCGGAGACAATCCGGAAGATCCGAACTATAAGTGCATTGAAGAGCTGATGGAAGCTGTCGATCAGTGGATTCCGACTCCGGACCGCAAGTCCGATCTGCCGTTCCTGATGCCGATCGAAGACGTATTCACAATTTCCGGCCGTGGCACTGTTGTTACCGGCCGTGTCGAGCGCGGCACCGTACGCATCAACGACAAGGTTGAAATCGTCGGCCTGCGTGATGAAAGCACAGAAACCGTTGTAACCGGCACCGAAATGTTCCACAAGACGCTGGAATATGCCCAGGCTGGCGATAACGTTGGCTGCCTGCTTCGCGGCATTGCTAAGAAGGATGTTGAGCGCGGCCAGGTTCTGGCGGCTCCGAAGACCATTCATCCGCACACGAAGTTTGTCGGCCATGTCTACGTTCTGACAAAGGACGAAGGCGGACGCCACACCCCGTTCTTCAACAACTACCGCCCGCAGTTCTTCTTCCGTACGACTGACGTTACCGGCATCATCACGCTTCCGGAAGGCACGGAAATGTGCATGCCCGGCGACCACGTCGACATGAAAGTTGAACTGATCACCCCGATCGCAATTGAGACCGGCCTGCGCTTTGCTATTCGCGAAGGCGGACGGACGGTCGGCTCCGGCGTTGTAAGCGAAGTTATTGAGTAATCTCTGATTAGAGTCTCATAGCAATTTAATGCCCTGGAAATTTATATTGGTTCTATAATAAATGTTGGGGTAGAGCTCTGGAGAAAAAGCTCCAGAGCTCT
>OMTF01000031.1 GCA_900313925.1 uncultured Eubacteriales bacterium
TTCTCAGAATAGCGAATAAGGGATAGCCGAAAGCGCATGTCCTGTGTTATAGTAGCCACAACGGAAGACCTCCTTATGTTTGGTTTGTTTGTGGTGAACTTACTTTAACACAAGTCAGGCTCTTCCGCTTTTCTTTATTCAGTTGTCCTGTAACATATGTATTGTAATCCTACACAACTTGACGCGGTCTTTTATAGATATTATACTTGAAAATCACATTGAATTGTGAGTATAATTAATATCCATGTCCAAATTGTTTTTTGTGCTGTACTTTATTGGAACAATTTTGGAAAGTTTTTTCATTAAGATAAAACGCCTTTAAATGTGCTGAAAGGAGTTCCTGTTGCTGTTTTATTAAAACGGCCGGTATTGGGTTATGTTCAAAAATAAAGTTTGGAAGCCAATCGCTATAATTCTTGCCTTTATTGAAGTTCTGTCCGTGATATATATCATTATCTCCGCGGGCAATCTTGGTATACTTCCTTCTCGGTATTTTGTGTTGCTCATTCTCTGCATGGCTGTTCTCTGCATACTGTCCGTCTGGATGCTCTTTTCAGGTATGAAGAAAAAACTCAGTCCCTGGATTAAGATAAAACGTATTCTCGGAATCCTGCTTGCAATTTTAATTTTCGTTGGATCTTTTCAGGGATCGAATATGATCGCAAGGCTGAAATCCACCATGGATACGATTTCCGATACGAGTTCCAAAGCAACTGCATTGGAAGGCGTGTATGTCCTTGCAAATGACCCGGCTCAGGATATTTCAAGTGCAGCTGACTATACCTTTGGATATGCAAAAACGGACTCCAATGCGCATCAAGCTATTGCGAACATCAGTGAAGCCGTTCGAAAGAAAATTAATACGGAAATGTATACTTCCCTTCCAGAGGCGGCAGAAGCCTTAAAATCAGGAAAAGTTGAAGCCCTCATTATGAACGAAGCATATATGTCTGTCCTCACAGATACAGACGGATTCTCCTCCTTTGATTCTGATACAAGGCTGATTTATGAGATTTCCCTGGCTATCGGAAGCGGAAGTGGGATCAGCCGGACGAATCCGTCGGCAAACTTATCTGAGATTACGAAAAGTCCTTTTCTCGTTTATGTAAGCGGTTCAGATACCCGTAGTCAGATTCTGGATCAAAGCCGAAGTGACGTAAACATATTAATGGCTGTCAACCCTACTACCAAACAGGTCCTGTTAATTAACACACCAAGAGATTACTATGTTTCTAATCCCGCCGGCGATGGTGCAAAGGACAAACTTACGCACTGTGGTCTTGACGGCGTGGATTGTTCTATGGAGGCTTTGGACCTGCTTTATGATACTTATATTAATCATTATATTCAGATTAACTTCACCGGCTTTGTAACACTGATTGATTCCATAGGTGGCATTACTGTATATTCTCCACAAGATTTCTACACTGCAAGTGGCTATTATTACACTGAAGGAGAAAATGACCTGAATGGGGAGGAAGCACTTGCTTTTGCGCGTGAACGGTATTCCTTTGAGAGTGGTGACAACCAACGCGGTAAAGATCAGATGGAAGTTATTCGCGCCGTAATTGACAAGATGACTTCTACCAGTGTTATTTTAGAAAATTATCAGGAAATCCTGAACAGTTTACAGGATATGATGCTTACAGATTTGAGTGCGGAAGACATAGCCTCCCTTGTCAACATGCAGCTGAGTGATAATGCGCAGTGGGAAATTTTCACTTATTCTGCCACTGGTGAAGGAGGTATGGATACAACCTATTCAATGGGAGATACTTACGTATATGTAATGTATCCAGATGAAGCATGTGTCGAAAAGATTCAGGAGCTGCTTGATAAATTCCTAGCAGGCGAGGAAATCACATCTGCAGATGTTGTGGAAGATTTTGTTTCAACTTGATTACTTTTCTCCCTAAGCACTCTTAAATACTGAATACCTTTAAAACTGTTGGTTAGAGCCGGACTTAGCAATCGCAAACCAGGCTTCGGTCCAACAGTTTTTTGATTCTATGTCGAGTGTTGGAGTAACTCTATTCTTCTAAAATAGATTTCTGAAACTATCTCTAATATGAGGGAAGTCGCTTTAAATCTTTGTAAAATTCAGATATTTTCAGGTATTTTTCGAATAATTTGACAATGTTGCCGGTATTTTAATCAGCGATTCTATGTTATATTCACTCCAGATAATTCTATTTTTCTTCCATAATTTCATAAAATAGAGAGATTTCCAATCGAAAAGTGCAGAAAACAGCTGAATTAATATCTATGTAAAGAGAATGACAAGGAGTAAAATAATGAAAAGAAAGGCATCATCCCCGCGACGAATCCTCAGCCTTTTCCTGTCGCTTATATTGCTCTCATTGCGCTGATTCCGTGGATGGCACCATCCGCTTATGCGGACGAAGCATTTGCCGTAGTCCGGATGAACTATGATGGGACAGTACTGGAAACCGATAACTTTGTTCCCTATGGCGTCATGCCCGAATATCACGGACCCACTCCGGAACATCCAGCAGATGATTATCTCTATTCCTTCAGAGGTTGGAGTCCTGATCTGGCTCCTGTAACGGAAGAGATAATCTATACAGCTTGTTATACCGTCAGTAACAACGAAGGCGAAATTATTCGAATATACGGCGATACTCGTTATGATACAACCGAGAAGCTTGCCACACGGAATCTGATGTACAATTGGGTCAATGAAGATAATCAATTTTCCTGTGTTATTGTTGCCAATGGTTTAAATTATCCGGATGCTCTATCGGGATGCGGACTTGCCTCTGATGAAAAGGCACCGATTCTCCTATACAATCCAAATAATTCGGAACAGGTTGAGAATTATATTCAGAAAATCGTTGCCCCCGGTGGCTCTATATATATTCTCGGCGGAAGTGGAGCCGTATCGGTCGAATTCCAGCGCCTTATGTCTTCAAAAGGTTATAAAGTAACCCGCTATGGTGGCTTCACGGAGTCCTGTCAAGCAAGTGATATAAAATTTTCACGACGCTGGACTTGCTTAGTAACACAGCATGAGTGCTGCGATTCCATATCTATACATTAAAAAATTTTTTTATCCGCCGGCGCTTACCGCCACCACAGCTTGACAGGTGCCCTGTTTCTGAGCCTTGCCGTCTTTTTCGTGGTTCACCCTTTCGCCTTGCGGAATGCCCGCTCGAGATCTTCCTTCAGGTCCTCCACGTCTTCAATGCCCGCGGAAAGCCGTATAAGTCCGTCCGTAATTCCCATGGCTTCCCGGATTTCGCGCGGAACGGAAGCGTGCGACATCGTCGCCGGGTGGCACATCAGGGATTCCACTCCCCCTAGGCTTTCTCCGAAGGTAATCAGGCGGATCGACTTGAACATTTTGCGGGCATCATATTTCCTGCGCAGTTCAAACGACACAACGCCTCCCGCTCCCCGTGCCTGCCTGCGCTGCAGCGCATAGCCCGGATCGGATTCCAGTCCGGGATAGTAGACTTTTTTAACCGCTGGATGCCCTGCCAGCCAGGCCGCCAGCTCCGTCGCGTTTTTCACGTGCCGGTCCATGCGGACTCCCAGTGTTTTGATCCCGCGGATTGTAAGGAAAGAATCAAAAGGAGGCAGAACGCCGCCCGTCGCGTTCTGAATAAATGCCAGGCGTTTCCCCAGCTTTTCATTCTTCACTACAACGAAGCCGCATACCGTGTCGCTGTGCCCGCTTAAATATTTCGTTCCGCTGTGAATAACCACATCGGCTCCCAGTTCCAGCGGCTTCTGCAGGTACGGCGTCATAAAGGTGTTATCCGCAATAACAAGCTTCTGCTTTGCGTGCGCGATTTCCGCCACCGCCTGAATGTCCGTCACCGAAAGGAGCGGATTGGACGGTGTCTCGATATACACGGCCTTTACTTCTTCCGTAAGCTTCTCCGCAAGCCCGGAAAGGTCTGTCATATCGTAGCTTTCATAGGTAATGCCGAAGGGCTTGAAAATCTGATCCAGAACCCGGAAGGTTCCGCCGTATACATCCCGGCTTACAATCAGCCGGCTTCCCTGTTTGAAAAGAGACAGCACCGCGGTAATGGCTGCCATGCCGGAAGCGTATGCTGTAGCCGAAACTCCGCCTTCCAGCTCCGCCACGAGCTTTTCCGCAGCGCAGCGGGTAGGGTTTCCCGTCCGAGCGTATTCCCATCCGAAATCCTCTCCGAGGCCCGCCTGTCGGAACGTGGAAGTGAGATATATGGGTACATTCACCGCACCGGTTTGCTTGTCTCCGTCTACGCCGCCGTGTATTAATAAAGAATCCGTTCGCATCGCTGCGCCTCCTTGCCGGCATTGTCCCGCACCCCGTTTCGGTCCTACCGGCTTTTCAGGAATTTTCTTCACCGTTTTGAAGGAAAAGAACGCAAATCCGGGGCTTGGAATCTGTATTTCTCCTATTATACTTCCTTTTTCCTTCGTTTTGCATCACTTTGTCGCAATTTATAAATATTCTCGAAATTCTCAGAATACATAGCGTGTTTGGGGAATGCACGCATAGGTAATCTTTCATTTTTTGTGTAGCAGGTGCTACAAAAGTTCTTCTTCTTTCTTTTTATTCTAAATAAGAAAGAATGTTTTTGCAAACCGCATCGTACTAAATCTTGTAGGATTTGACAATAGTATACTACTACATGTTGTGCTATACTGAGCGCACTTCCCTTCGGAAGATATGTTATGTAAACCAACTCGACTGCCACAGCAAAGCTGAGTACGAGATAAAGGAGGCAGCGGCCGCGCGCACTTCCGGCGGCCGCCGAAGAAAGATGAAAGTTATAAAAAGAAACGGAGCGGAAGTTCCTTTTGACGCTGAAAAAATCGAAAATGCGATCCGGAAGGCAAATCAGTCGGTCAGCCCCGCCGAGGCGCTCTCCCCGGAGCAGGCCCATGCCATTTCCCTTCAGATTCAGGAAGCGTGCTCCGCTCTTTCCACCCCTCCCACTGTGGAGGATATTCAGGACCGAGTGGTAGAAGCTATCATGAAGGCCGGTGCCTATAAGCTCGCGAACAATTACATCACTTATCGTTACGAGCATGCGCTTCTCCGCAAGGAAAACTCCACCGATGCCCGCATTCTTTCCATCGTGGACTGCAGCAACGACGAAGCGAAAGTGGAAAACGCCAATAAAAACCCCGAAATCATCAGCGTGCAGCGTGATTACATTGCCGGCGAGGCATCCCGGGATATTACGGAGCGGCTCCTGCTCCCGGCAGAGATCGTAGAAGCGCACCGGTCGGGGATTTTGCATTTCCATGACAGCGACTACTTCGTCGGCCATGCTTACAACTGCTGCCTTGTCAATTTGGACGATATGCTCCAGAACGGCACGGTTATCAGCGGAACGCTGATCGAAAAGCCGCATCGGTTCTCCACGGCATGCAATATCGCGACGCAGATTATTGCCCAGGTGGCATCCTGCCAGTACGGCGGCCAGTCGATCTCGCTTACGCATCTGGCTAAATTCGTGGATGTAAGCCGAAGAGCCATTCGAAAGGACGTAGAGACGGAAAACCGGGAAGCCGGCATCCGCATGACCGCGGAGCAGGTGGAATCCGTTGTGAAAAAGCGCCTGGCGAAGGAAATCCAGGCCGGTATTCAGACCATTCAGTATCAGGTGCTGACGCTGATGACGACAAACGGCCAGGCTCCGTTCATTACCGTTTTTATGTACCTGGGAGAATGCGGAAGCGACTCGCTGCTGAAGGACGACCTCGCGCTTTGCATGGAGGAAATGCTCCGGCAGCGCATTGAAGGCGTAAAAAATGAGGCGGGGTTCTGGATTACGCCGGCTTTTCCGAAGCTGGTCTACGTGCTGGAACCCGATAATATCGAACCGGACGGGAAGTATTATTATCTGACGGAGCTTGCCGCCAGGTGCACGGCCCGCCGCATGGTTCCGGACTATGTCTCCGAAAAAGTCATGAAAGAACTCAAGGTCGATGCAAACGGCAACGGGCAATGCTCCCCGCCGATGGGCTGCCGTTCTTTTCTTACGCCGTATGTGGACGGTAACGGAAAGCCGAAATATTACGGTCGCTTCAATCAGGGCGTAGTCACCATCAACCTTGTGGATGCGGCTCTTTCCTCCGGCGGAGATATGGATCGTTTCTGGGAGATCTTTGAGGATCGTCTGGAACTCTGCCATCGCGCTTTGCAGTGCCGGCACAGCCGTCTGATGGGCACCGTCAGCGACGTTGCCCCGATTCTCTGGCAGTACGGAGCCATCGCGCGCCTGCAGAAAGGGGAAAAGATCGATCGGCTCCTGATGGACAATTATTCCACCATTTCTTTAGGCTATGCAGGCCTGTATGAATGCGTCAAGTACATGACAGGAAAAAGCCACACGGACGAGGAAGCCAAGCCGTTCGCGCTCTCGGTCATGCAGCGTATGAACGACAAATGCGCCGAATGGAGAGCCGCAGAGCACGTATCCTACAGTCTCTACGGCACGCCGCTGGAGTCCACAACCTACAAATTCGCCAAATGCCTGAAAAACCGTTTCGGAGAAATTCCCGGCATTACCGATCACAATTACATTACGAACAGCTACCATGTCAACGTCCGCGAGCCAATCAATGCCTTCCAGAAGCTGAAGTTTGAAGCGGAATTCCAGGCGCTGAGCCCCGGCGGAGCGATAAGCTATGTAGAAGTGCCGGACATGCAGAACAACATTCCCGCCGTACTGGCCATAATCCGCTATATTTACAACAATATAATGTATGCGGAGCTGAACACGAAATCCGATTACTGTCAGGTCTGCGGCTTCAGCGGGGAAATTCAGAGCGTAGAGGACGAAGGAAAGCTCGTCTGGGAGTGCCCGCAGTGCGGAAACCGTGATCAGCGGAAGATGAATGTTGCCCGGCGTACATGCGGATACATCGGAACCCAGTACTGGAATCAGGGCCGGACGGAAGAAATTAAAGATCGCGTCCTGCACGTGGACACCTGCGTCCCGATTCCGCAAAGCGGAAAATAACCGCATACCGCGAAACGGTGCGTCTCCTTGGCAGCAAGCCTGTTCGGAGGCGCACCGTTTTGCGTAAAGCGCATATGGCTCAGAAAATTGCTCCTTCTTCCCGAAGCTTCTGTATTTCCCGCTGTGACAGACCCGTCTCCCGGAAAACTTCATCGGTATCTTTTCCCAGCTTCCCAGCGGAAGCGGTTTCTCTCATTGAATATTTTGAAAATTCCAGCGGCGGGCAGGGCAGCGGAACGGTAAGGTGGTCCCGAAATTTCACCTCTTGCAGATAGCCGTTCGCGTAAGCCTGCTCATCCATGCAGATATCCCGCGCGGATCGCAGAATCTCGCAGGGAATATTCGCTGCCTGCAGGATCGCCATCCACTCGGCGCTGGTTTTCTCCAGAAACTGCCGATTCAGTTCCCGCACCACATTCTCAACCGCCCCGGTTTTTTCCATTGCTTCCAAGGTCGCATATCTTTCGTCCTCCCGAAGCTGCGGCAATCGGAATAACTCGGCAAACCGATCCCGATCCTGTACATATTCGTGTTCGAACATGGCAATCCACCTGTCGTCGGCGCAGCGGTAATAATATGAAAACGGATCCGCCGGATGCAGCGCATCCCTTTGCTGCGTGCCGCTGAATGCGGGCTGGTGTGAAACCGCGGCGATGCCGTTGTTCCAGATTCCATTCCCGTACAGAGAGGTTTCCACAAAGGTTCCTTCCCCCGTTCGCTCTCTTCCCAGCAGCGCCATGAGAATTCCGCAGGCGATCATGGTCCCGGTGCTTATATCGCCGTAGCCGTAGCTTGGGAAGAACGGGAAGCTACCCGGCACCTGCCAGTCGCTGAGAGGGCCGGTTCGCACCCAGTACGCCGTTTTATCGAAACCGGGAAGAGCTGCATCCGGTCCGCGCAGACCGTAACCGGAAAGATGTGCGTAGATAAGCGCAGGATACGCTTCATGCAGCGCTTCGTAGTCAAGCTTCAGTTTTCGCAGCGATGCCATCCTTATATTTGTGAGAAATACATCCGCTCTTTCCAGAAGTTTCCCCAGCGCTCTGCGGCCGCTCTCCTTCTTAAGATTGATGCCTGCAAGCTTCTTCCCTGCGTTCACAACGGTGAACAGGGGGTTTTTATCCTCCTCGCAAACGACCCTCTCGAAGTCTCCTGCGCGGCGCATTTCATCGCCGATGGGCTTTTCAATCTTAATGACTTCCGCTCCGTAAGCGCAGAGAATTCTCGCAGCGGCGGGCGTCGCCACGAAGCTTGTAAGCTCAAGAACCCGAATGCCTTCCAGGGGCATTTCTTTCTTTTCTTCCGTCATATTTTCCTCCTTCTGCACCAATCCGATCTGTTTCCGGCTTCACGGACACCCGAAATATCCGATTCTGCCTGCGCCGGAACATAAAACATAAGGAGATTCGTGCAGGATTACTATTGTATCGACCGCCTCTTTTTCGATTCCTTCGGGAATCTTCCGGGAATTGCTGCGCGCCCGCTCCGGCAAATTTCCGCCGCTTGCTATCCTGTTTTCCGCCTTTCCGACGCGGCTTCACGTGAACGCAAATTCCGGGCGAGTTTCCAGTGTCCCCGCCCGGCGGATTCTCCGATTTTCCTCCTCAATGCCTACTTATCCGGCATCTCGAGCCTTTCGACAAGGCCCGAAACGCTGCGCATCTGCTGCTCCATCAGAGCATAAAACTCCCCGTCGTCCAGTTCCTCTCCCGCTTCAATGCCGTCCGTAACGACCGCTGTCGAAAGGTTTTCCGCAAGATCCCGTTCCTCCGGACGGAGTTCTTCACCGTCGAGCAGGCGGGCAAGTTCAATGGGGAAGTCCATTTCCAGTTCAAAGCGGCTGATTTGACCGTCCAGATACTCTCTGAGTACTTCCAGTATTTCCTCTATAGTCACTTTCTCCGCCTTCTTTCTATTTTGATTCCGCAAGGAAGCGCGCCGCCAGCTTATCGGCAAGGTCCGCATAGACTTCCAAAGACAGTTCCTCCACGTTTCCCTTCTCACAGGCATCGTAGATTTCCCGTAGCCGAGGAACGTACACGGTATCCTCCACGGAAAATCGCCGGGAAAGTGCTTCCGCAGCCGATTTTCCTTCTTCCGTAAGTTCCTCCTGTGCGGCTCCGTTTATAACGAGCGCTGCAATCGGCACATCAGACGCCGTCGCCATTTCCGCGCATTTCTCCGCAGACAGCAGGGAAAGGCGGGTCGGGCGCGAAACAAGAACCGCCGCCGCAAACGGCAGAGTCTGAAATGCAACAATCGGAACATCATCTAATCCGGCGGGAAAATCCACAAACAGAATGTCCAAATCCTGCCACAGGACTTCCGTCCAGAACATGACCGCCGTCTGTGCGGAAAGGGCCCCGCGCCAGGCAATCGGCATTCGATCTTCCTGCAAAACCACATTGGAAGCCATGACCTGCACTCCGCCCGGTGAGCGAACCGTTCTGTAGAATTTTCCCGTATCTTCGCTGAGTTCCCGTATGCCAAGGTAAGCCGCAGCGGAAGGTCCGGTTATATCTGCATCCAAAACGCCGGCGGCGCATCCTTTCCGCTGCAGTTCCGCTGCCAGAGCACAGGCCGTCACGGAACGCCCGGCTCCGCCCTTTCCGCCCATAACGGCGAACACCCTCTTTACACCGGCTCCTTTCATCAAGAGCGGCGCCGCTTCGGAATCCGTTTCCGATGTCCGGCTGGAGCACGCCGCCTGACAGCTTGCGCAGTCGTGTGTGCAGTCATCCATGTCCGGGTTCTCCTTTCCTAGTTTTTCCCTGCCTCCAGTATAGACCTCCACACGCGAAATTACTAAGGAAAATAACGGAAAAGATATGACTCCGCTCCGTTGCGCAGAGCTTCGTCATTATTAAGCAGATTATAAAAAATGTTTTGTCTAACTCGCTGATTTGTTAAATTTACATCAGGCTGTGTATTTACAATCAATTTTTTCAGCCTAATATGGAGACAGAAGGTTCTTTCCGCGGAGTATCGGCGGACGCGTGCCGGTTTCCCGCGGAGAACCGTGCAAGAAGTCGTACGTTTCGTAATTTCTGCGGCGCTGTTTCTGGCTGTGAAAGCCGCAGGCGCTTTTCCTCTGCGGGCCATGCCCCTGCGCCCGCCCCCATGCCCCCACGGGGTGGCTGTCTTTCCATAAGAGCAGCTGAGAGGAGAAGCAATGCCCGGATGGAAATCGGGTCGGCAAGAACGCCGGAGTGAATCCGTACGAGCCTGATCCCTCTGGAAAATGCGATCACCGCAAAGTCGGAAACTGTCCGCTGATGATGTTGTTGAGACCGAAAAGAGAAAGGGAAATCATCAAGGAGGCATTATTATGGCATTGATGACAAAACAGCAGTACATTGACAGCATCCGCGCAAGAAAGCCAATGAATGTATACTTTCTGGGCGAGAAAATCGAAGATTTGACAACGTTCCCACCCCTCGCGGCCAGCTTCAATACCATCTGCAAAATCTATGAACTGCAGAATGATCCCAAATGGCAGGATTTGATCACGGTAAAATCCCATCTCAACGGGGAGCAGGTAAGTATCTACAATGCACCTCTGCGCAGTGCGGAAGACGCCAATCGCAAAACCCGTGCAGCACGAGCGCTGGCAGAAGTTATCGGCTGCTGCACGCACCGCTGCACCGGTTCCGAAGCCTTTGCAGGACTTGGTCCCTGCACTTGGGATATGGAGCATGATCTGGGGAAACCCTATTACAAGAGATTCATGAACTTCATGGAATACTGCCAGAAGAATGATCTGAGCTGCACAGTAACCGTGACCGACGTCAAGGGATTCCGCATGACGCCGCCCAGCCAGCAGCCGGATAAAGACATGTATGTGCATGTGGATGAAATCACGAAGGACGGCATTTACGTAAGCGGCTTTAAATGCAATCAGACCGGCATTCTGTTTGCCCACGAAGTCATTATCGTTCCGACAACCAGCATGAAGCCGGAGGATAAGGATTTTGCCGTATCCTGTGCTATTCCGGCAGATGCGCCGGGCATTACCTACATCCTCGGCCGCACCCCGCAGGACAAGAGATTCTTCGAAGTCGGCGGAAATATTGAAGGCATTGACCTTGGCAAGATGTATGCAGACCACCAGGCACTGGTGTACTTTGATCACGTCTTTGTTCCCAACGAGAGGGTCTTTATGTGCGGCGAAACCGAATATGTCGGACATCTGCTCAACTACTTCACGGCAGTGCATCGCCTGACTGCAGGCGGCTGCAAGTCCGGCGGCGTAACTGCCCTGACAGGCGCTGCCGCTCTGGTCGCTGAAATGATCGGTGTTGAGAAAGCCGGTCATATCCGCACCAAGCTTACAGAGATGTCCATGACGGCAGAAACCGTATACGGTCTGTCCATTGCAGCCGGTACGGAAGGATTCAAGCATCCCAGCGGCACCTGGGTACCGAATCCGCTGATGTCGCATACCTGCAAATATACATGCACCAAGATGCCGTTCGAAGCAGTGCGCTACGCCCGTGACATCATCGCCGGATTCGGCGAGACAGCCCCGTCCGAAATCGATATGCGCAGCGAAGCGGTCGGAAAAATCTGCCAGCGCGCCTATAATCCCGGCAATCCGAATTACGACGCCTTTGACCGTCTGCGTGCAACCCGCTTCGTAGAGCATATGGCCAGAGGCTCCAACTGGACTGCCATGGCTTTGGACGGCGGCGGAAACCAGGAGGCCTCCACCGTTATGGCCCGCGCATTCACGGATTGGAACCACCTGAAGAATATTGTGAAAGCCGCAACGGGAATCGAAAAAGATCCGGCGAAGGTAAAAGCAACGATTGATGCAATCGGTGAGCAGCAGGGACGCATTTGCAAGACAAACGGGCTGCCGCTGTCTCATTGACGCAGAGGATGCAGGAAAACTGTGAAGCTTTTCTGTGAGAAGTTAGCGCCCTTGGATCCGGGGCTGAAAAGATAAGTTTTCATTGGAAGGACAGGTCGTCATCTTGCCGGCGGCCTGCCCATTTTATAGGGGTTCGCTGCTCTGAATGCTCTACGAAGACACCATTATTTTCTATCCTCACTACATCGTAATGCACCCTTGGTGGTAAGAACCGGTGCGTCCTGCTGCGGCACGTATTTTTCCCCGGCAGATGGGAAAAGCAGGAATGTCTGCTGAAATTATATGGATTGTCTGCTATTATTGACATAGCAGGATTATAGTCTGTTTCATAAAACTCAATAGAGAATGGGATTTCTTCCCGGGGGAAAACAATGAAAAAAAAGCAATGGCTATTTATTCTCTGTGCTGTAGCCTTGGCCCTCAGCCTTTTATCTGCATGCGGGACAGATTCCTCCTCTGCTTCGGAGGAGCCGGTGCCTGCGAGTGCGGCCGTGGAAACGGAAAGCATTGCTCTTGCAGACGTCTGTGCGGCCTATTACCCAATTCTGCAGGACAGCGAGGCTGCGATCAATGCATTAAGCGATGCACTCTCCGCAACAGGCTACTATAAGCTCAGTGCCGGCCAGGTTGCCATACAGGATGTTACCGGAGACGGCATCCCCGAACTCATGATGGCCGTTCCAAGCAGCACTTCCATGGAATACGGCTGTACGGACACGGATATTGTTCTGTACACATATGACCAAGCCAGCGGCACCGCAAAAGAGCTTTACCGGGAGTGTTTCGCCCTGCAGGTCGCGGGTGGAGGCGAGTACTGCCTGTTTCAGGAAGATGATGGAACTCTGCGACTGTATACCTCCATATCGGACGAAAACTGGGACTGCGAATTCCTTACCTTTAACCGGGACGGTGCTCCCGAAAAATTTCTCCGCTACAACTATACCTATTTCAGTGGGGACAATCAGAAACAGCAAACCGTGTGCCATTCCGGGGCTTGGGATCCGAATCGGGAACAGAAATCGGAAATTTCAAAGGAAGAGTGGTCTTCACAGGTAAACGATATGATGTCGCACCTTTCAGGTCGCGCATTCTACGCTTTTCAATATGGTGAGCCGGTCGCTTCGGAGGTCCGTCCTCTGATGTCGGAAACGAAGGATATCTGCCGTACGACGGCTGACGCACTTGCCTACCTCAAAGAAAACGCCGGAGGAAAAGTGACGGGCGCAAGCCCCTCCACGGCATCCGGCACAACGGCGTCCTCCACGGAAGGCATGATTTTCCCGAACAGCGACACCGCTGCAATTGACGAAGCTTCTGCACGTTCTCTTTCTTCCGACCAGCTCTCGCACGCTATCAATGAAATCTATGCCCGGCATCATTACCGGTTTCATGATGCAGAAATTCTTGCTGAATTTGAGCAGTACAGCTGGTACAGCGGAACAAACAGTGACATGTCTTCCGTTGCAGCGGAATTTAACGCGATGGAGAACCAGAACCTTGCCCTGCTTGTAAAGTGCAGCGAAGATCACCATGAAGAAATCTATGAAGATCACGATGAAGACCACGAACATAGCGAGCATGAGGGCGGGCATGACTAACGGGGCGGAAGCTCCTGTCCCTATCTAAGTGCAATGCCGGAAACTTCATCGAAGTTTCCGGCAAAGTTCCAGAAGCTGCAGGGGAGATTCCGCGAAGTACGCCGGCTGAGCTTCCTCCAGTTCCTCCCGGCTCCCGTATCCATAGAGAACGGCAATGCATGGTAGTCCGGCTTTTCTTGCGCCTACAACATCATGCTTCCGATCGCCTACCATGAAGCCCTGCGCTCTGCGGTCGGAAGCTCCGATCTGCCGCAGCGCCTCCTCTATGACTTCCTGCTTGTCCGTGCGGCGGCCATCAGGGTAGCTCCCTACAATCGAGTCAAAATAATGGTGCAGCCCGAAATGGTCTAGGACAAGACTAACTGCGTTCTGCGGTTTGGAGGAAGCTATCGCAATCGTATAGCCGGCCTGCTTCATTCCCGCAAGCGCTTTTTCAATGCCTGGGTAGGGCCGATTTTCAAAAATGCCTATCCGCATGTACCGCTCCCGAAAGTAGTCCACCGCTTTTCGGGCTTCTGTTTCTGTAAATGTGCAGTAATCCATAAACTGCTCCATAAGAGGAGGTCCGACAAATACGGTAAGCTTTTCGAGATCGGGCTCCGGCCTTCCCATTTTCTCCAGTGCATACTGCACGGATTTTGTAATTCCTTCTCCGGAAGCCGTAAGGGTTCCGTCCAAATCAAATAAAAGAAAATCCGCCACTCCAGCCCTCCCGCGGTCCTTTTCATAGTTCCCGGCAGATGGATTTCCCTGCTCCGGCACGCGCTGTACACTGCGGGCTGCCCGGGCAGTTCTGCCGTTTCGCCGGCAGTTTATTTTACTCTTTTCTCTGACCGGAATCTACCTTTTTTTCTCTTGTTTTTGCTTCACTTTTCAAGTAAAATTCTGTCGTTGTCCTTACGGGAAAGGAATGTTTCTATGTATTATGGCAGAATTTATGACTGCGATGTGCAGAATGGAATCGGCATGCGCGTCTCCCTGTTTGTTTCCGGCTGCACGCACCACTGTCCGGAGTGCTTCAACCCCGAGACCTGGGATTTTCATTTCGGCAATCCTTTTACGCCGGAAGTACAGAAAGCCGTTCTGGAAGCTGTAAACAAGGATTATATTGACGGTCTGACGGTTCTCGGAGGCGAGCCCTGGGAACCGGAAAATCAAAGGGTCCTCTTACCGTTTTTTGAAGATTTTCGTTCGACATGCACGAGGAAGTCCCTCTGGACCTTTTCCGGATACACCTGGGAAGAACTGACGGATCCAAATAATACGCGATGCCATACGAGGGATACTCTGCCGATGCTGGCCCTTACGGATATTCTTATCGACGGGGAATTTCATATTGCGGAGAAGGATGTTTCCCTGCGGTTTCGCGGAAGCCGCAACCAGCGTATTCTGGATGTTCCCCGTTCCCTTGAAGCCGGAAAACCGGTCCTGAGCCCCTATATGGGCAAGCAGTCCTGAACAGCTGTTCGTTTACTCTACGCTTTGAGGAGCTGAGTCGTAAGCAGGTTTCTGGTATAAAAGCATTTATTGCAATTCAAAAAAGGCACGGTCTTCCGCGCCTTTTTCTCCTTTGTTTTCCAAATCTATGCCAACTGTCGTTTTTCTACCAGATCTGCAGAACCGGAGTCGATGCTTTCAAGCATAATTCTGTCAGATTTACCCAGCTCCGGCAATGATCCAGAATGACGGAGTCGGAAGTAATAACATGTCTGCAATCATACAATTCCCGATCGACGTCTTTCTGCACACGGATATCAAGCTGTACGGGGCAGGTTTCCGCCTCGGCGACAGCTGCGATTGCGCTTTTCAGTCTTCCGGAATTGGAAACCGGTGCGTCCAGCAGCAGAACTGCCCGCTGCACCCCTGTTTTCCGCAGTGCCGACAGAAGCAGTGATATGGCTCCGAACGTCTCCGGAATCAGTCGGTATGTTCCCCGAAGAGATGCAAGATCCCGGATGGCTCCGTCCATGCAGCGAAACAGCGGGGATTGGCACAGCAGTACTTCCAGTGTAATAATCTCATTAAAGCCGTCAATCCAAACTGTCTTATCGCGGAGGTCACTGGGCGGCACGCATTTTTTCGCCCGGAGCATCCGCTGCGCTTCGGACGCAACGCTGCGCATCACCGCGAGGCGCTGCCGCTCCGACAGAAGAAAATGATTTCCGACGAAAGTGCAGGCTGCCTTCAGGCTGTAGCCTTCGTTAAGGAGATAGCACACATGTCGGCATGCCTTCCGCAGCTTCTGCACCGCCTCGAAAGAAAAATTCTCTGCATCCTCCGGGACTCTTCCACGCGCTGCCTGCATAACATTTCCTCCTGCTGCGGTCCGCTTTACAGTTTCTCCGGAGCAAAGCCGTCCGGCGTAAGAATCCAGATCTCCCGGAATCCGCAGGACCGTGCAAGGTTCCGTTCCTGCTCCTGTGCATATCCGACATTTTCCACCGTGTGAGCATCGGAAGAAAGGAAAATCTTTCCTTCCATTTCCCGCAGCAGGCACAGAATTTCCCTGGAAGGATAAAAGCTCGTCCGATATCCACGGCTTACGGCACCGGAGTTTATTTCAAAAATCTTTCCCGCTGCCACAAGTTTTTCCATGGCCTTCTCTGCCGCCCGGCGATATGTCCCGCTCCGCGTATCATAGAGGGGATCGGGTTCATTGAATTTCGTAATCAGATCAAAATGGGCAATGGCATCCACCTGCGGTAGCACAGCAAGTTTCTCCATCTGCGCAAAATAGACCGACGCCGCGGCGCCGCTGTCTCCTTCAAAAGCTTCTTCAATCATCTGCTTCGCAGCCGATCGCTTCCAGTCCACGGACCACAGCTTTCCGCCGGCGGAAATTTCATGGCATCCGCCGATAACATAATCAAAACCGTCAAAGGCCGGAACCGACTGGATATCGTATTCCAGGCCGGTATACACGTGCAGTTTCGGCGCAAGCTTCGCTTTTACGGCTGCCATGTCTTTTTGGAACGCCGCAACCTCCTCTTCCTTGCCGGACCACGAAGCCGCCTCGCCGGACTGCGGGCTGTGCAGGCTGCAGCCGAAAACTGAGAACCCCTTCCGCTGCGCACTCTCTGCCATTGCCAGCGGAGATGCCGTACCGTCATCATAGAGGGAGTGCGTGTGCAGATCCTGATTAATCATGAATCATTTTCTCCTGCTTGACTTTATGGTCGATGACATGCCGTCCCGCCATTTCGTCGCAAATTTCTGCGATGGAAATCCCCTGATCGACCATCAGCACAAGGCAGTGGTAAAGGAGATCGCCCAGCTCGTAAACCGTATTGGCATGGTCATGATCCTTTGCTGCAATTACCACTTCCGTCGTTTCCTCGCCGACCTTTTTCAGGATTTTGTCCGTTCCCTTTTCAAATAGGTAGGAGGTATAGGATCCTTCTTTCGGCTGCGTCTTCCGCCCTTCCAGAAGGCGGTAGAGATCGGCAAGCTGAAAGCCCTGCGGCTCCGGTCCTTCAAAAACAGGCTGGTGGAAACATGACTCCGCGCCGGTATGGCAAGCGGGACCATCCTTTCGTACTTCCACCAGCAGTGCGTCGGCGTCGCAGTCGGCGGTGACGGAAACAATGTGCTGATAGTTTCCGCTTGTTTCCCCTTTCGTCCAGAGCTCCTGCCTGCTGCGGCTCCAGAAGCAGGTACGTCCCGTCTCCATGGATTTCCGCAGACTCTCGGCGTTCATGTACGCCAGCATGAGTACCTGCTTTGTCTGCGTGTCTACAACTATCGCCGGGATAAGGCCCCGTTCATCAAATTTCAAATCCGCTGCCTGCATATTTACCTCCGTACCGGGATTCCGTTTTCCGCAAGTTTTTTCTTAAGATCCTGTATGCGCACTTCTCCGAAGTGGAAAATAGAGGCTGCAAGGCCGGCATCCACTCCGGGAACCTTCCGAAACAGATCCACAAAATCCTCCGCGCTGCCCGCGCCGCCGGAAGCCACCACGGGAACCTCCGCGATAGAGCATGCCGCGGAAAGCATCTCAAGGTCAAATCCGTCTTTTACCCCATCCGTGTCAATGGAGTTGAGGACAATCTCTCCGGCGCCGCGCCGAACGCCGTCCCGGATCCACTGCAGTGCGTCCCGGCCGGTGTCTTCCCTTCCGCCCTTGGCAAAAACATGAAAGGAGCCGTCTACGCGCTTTGCATCAACGCTGAGCACAACGCATTGGCTGCCGTATTTGCGGGCGGCTTCGGAAATAAGCTCGGGATTGCGCAGCGCACCGGTATTGACGCTCACCTTGTCCGCACCGCATTTCAGGACGCGATCAAAATCCTCTATGGAATGGATTCCTCCTCCCACGGAAAGAGGGATAAAGATTGTTTCCGCTACGCGCCGCAGCACCTCTGTAAAAAGCTGCCGTCCCTCCGCTGAAGCGGTAATATCATAAAAAACCAGCTCATCGGCACCCGCGTCGGAGTAATACTTTCCCAGCTTGACCGGGTCTGCCACGTCGCCCACATTCTGAAACTGAACTCCCTTTACTACGCGTCCGTTTCGAACGTCAAGGCAGGGAATAATGCGTTTTGTCAGCATGATACCGCCTCCAATGCCTCACGAATCGAAATGCTTCCGGTATAATACGCTTTGCCGAGAATGGCTCCGTAGAGGCCAAGGCGTCTGAGTTTTCGAAGGTCCTCCGGCCCGGAAACACCGCCGGAAGCAATAACACGGAGGGAAAATTTCCGGCTCAGCTCTGCATACAGTTCCGTGTTGACCCCTGCCAGGGCCCCGTCCCGTGAGATATCCGTGCAGATAACCGTCTGCACTCCCATTTTTTCCAGCTTTTCGCAGAAATCTTCGCAGCGAACGGTACTTGTTTCCGTCCATCCCTGCACGGAAACCCTTCCGTCCCGGCAGTCGACTCCCACGGCAATCCGTTCCCCGTAGCGTTCCAGCATCTTCTGCAGAAATTCCGGGTTGCGCAGCGCTGCCGTGCCCAGGATGACCCGGTCCGCGCCGGCCTCCAGCACTTCCCGTACCGAGGTCTCCGTCCGGATTCCGCCTCCGACTTCCGCTTTCAGACCGCTTTTCTTTAGGATCTCCCGCACGGTCGCAAGATTTTCCGGTCTGCCGGCTCTGGCGCCCTGCAAATCCACCAGGTGGACCCACTCGCATCCTTCGCGGCGGAAATGCACCGCCGTTTCCGCCGGAGAGTCTGCGTATACGGTCATCTGCAGGTAATCTCCCTGGAAAAGGCGGACCGCCCTGCCTTCATATAAATCAATTGCCGGTAAAAGCAGCATGGAGTGCCTCCCTGTCGCATTCGCAGAAATTTTTCAAAATCCGCAGACCCACATCTCCGCTTTTTTCGGGGTGGAATTGACAGCCCATCACGTTGCCCTCTGCGACAACGGCGGCAATCGTAACCCCATAGTCCGCCGTGGCAATTTGAGACGGATCGCAGTCCGCCGCATAGAAGCTGTGGACAAAGTAGACAAAGCTGCCCTGCGATATGCCCGCAAGCAGGGGATGCGGGCGTCGAATCGAAAGGGAGTTCCATCCCATGTGAGGAACTTTTAATTCCGGGGGGACCACCGGCCGCAGATCCGCGATCCGCCCCTGCAGCAGTCCCAGACCTTCATACCTGCCGTATTCTGCACTTTCTTCGAAAAGAAGCTGCATGCCAAGGCAGATTCCCAGAAGCGGTTTTCCGGCGGCCGCCTGTTCCCGCACGACGCGATCAAGTCCTGTCGCGCGCAGCTTTTCAATCGCATCTCCGAATGCGCCGACGCCGGGAAGGAAAATCCTTTCCGCCGCTCGAATGGCTTCCGGATCGGAAGTCACTTCCCCCGGGCAGCCAATGCGCTGCAGAGAGCTTTTAAGCGAAAACAGATTGCCCACGCCGTAATCCACAATGGCGATTTTCATAAAAGCACTCCCTTGGTAGACGGAATGCGATCCGCCTGACCCGGATCCGCGGCGCAGGCCATGGCGAGAGCTCGGCCAAACCCTTTAAACGCCGCTTCGATGATATGGTGCGAATTTGTTCCGTCCAGCTGCCGCAGATGCACCGTTATCGCCGCGCTTCTGCTGAAAGCCTGGAAAAACTCCTCCGTAAGCTCCGTGTCGAAAGCTCCCACTTTCTGGGCGGGAATGGATAGCCCGTACCGGAGAAAGCCTCGCCCGGAAATGTCCACCGCCGCAAGCACCAGCGCCTCGTCCATCGGAAGGAGGATCGATCCGTAGCGTCGGATGCCGCGGGCGTCTCCCAGCGCCTTCCGAAAGGCATCTCCCAGTGCAATCCCGATATCCTCCACGCTATGGTGGTCATCGACAGCCGTGTCCCCCTGGCACGTAAGTTCCAGATTAAATCCAGCATGAGATGCCCAGAGATTCAGCATATGGTCCAGAAATCCGACTCCGGTCTGTATCTGTGTTCGGCCTTCCCCTTCCAGTGCAAGAGTAAGACGGATATCCGTCTCGGCTGTTTTTCGTTCCAGTGCCGTTTTTCTCATATTTCTGTTTCCCCTTTCAGTTCATCCGATTTATCCAGCAGAATCCGCATCTGCTCCGGCGTTCCGATGGTAATCCGGCACCAGTCCGCAATGCGCGGCTGGTTCCAGTGCCGAATCAGGACCCCTTTTTCCTTCATTTTTTTATAATAGCTTCCTCCCGGCAGAAAATTCGGCCGTACGAAAAGAAAGTTCGCCTGGGAGGGAAGAACAGTAAACCCTCTTTGCTGAAGTTCCTCAGCCGTTCTATCCCGGGTTTCTGCAATCCGCAGGGCGTTTTTGCGATAGTACGTCTCCTCCGCAAGTGCCGCCAGACCCGCCGCCGCGTCTATGCGGCTGATATTGTAGGGGGCAAAAGCGTTCTTCAGCCGCAGAAGCTCCGCTATTATTTCAGGGCCTGCAAGTCCCAGACCGATGCGTCCGCCGGCAAGGCTCCGGGATTTGGAGAAAGTCTGCGTAATCAGGAGATTGTCGTACTGGGAAAGAAGAGGTACGGAACTCTCCCCGCCGAAGTCTACATAGGCTTCGTCAATAATTACGACCCGGTTCGGATTCGCCTGCAGGATCCTCTCCACATCCGCCTTTGAAACGGAAACGCCGGTCGGCGCGCCGGGGTTTGGAAGCACGACATGCTCCGATGTTTCGCAGAACGCTTCCGCATCGACGCGGAAATCCTCCTTCAGCGGAATTTCCGTAAACCGTACGCCGCCCGCTTTCGCCGCGATTTTGTAATAGCCGTATGTTACATCCGGAGCTGCGAAGCCGCGGTTTTGATCGCCGAAGGCAAGAAAGGCGAAATTCAGTATCTCATCCGATCCGTTCGTCATGAGGATGTTCTCCGGGCGGACTCCGTAGTGCTCCGCCGCGGCATCCGTCAATGCCTTCGAATCCGGGTCCGGGTACAGCTCCATCTGCGCTGCCTGCGCCGCCACCGCCGCTATGACGGAATCCGGAGGCGGGTAGGGAGATTCGTTGGTATTGAGTTTTACATAGTTTCGATCTCTGGGCTGCTCTCCGGGAGCGTACGGCTCGAGCTCCGCCCAGCGGGGTGACAGAAAGCGACTCATGACGTCTCCCTTTCCGCAAAGCGGGCCCGGATGCTGTCGGCATGGCCGCGCAGTCCCTCTTCCTCGGCAAAAAGCTCAATGCTTCCGCGGATGTCCTGCAGTGCTTCTCTGGAATAGTAGGTGTACTGGCTCTTTTTCACAAAGTCGTCCACGGAAAGCGGACTGCCGAAGAGTGCCGTGCCGGTCGTCGGCAGGGTGTGGTTCGGCCCCGCCATATAGTCTCCCAGCGCTTCCGCAGCGTTTTTTCCAAGAAATATAGAGCCTGCGTTTTTGATTTTTCCCAGATAGGAGAACGGATCGTCCAGACAGATTTCCAGATGCTCCGGCGCAATTTCGTTTGCGCATTCGACCGCCTGATCCATGTCCGATACAAGAACAATCTTGCCGTTATTTTCGATCGATGCCCGGGCGATTTTCTCCCGCGGCAGGCTTTGCAGCTGCACCTCCAGCTCTTCCGCTACCTCGCCCGCCAGGGAAACCGAATCCGTGATAAGCACGGCCGTCGCCAGAACATCGTGCTCCGCCTGCGCCAGCATGTCCGCCGCCACGACTTTCGGATCGTTGCCGTCATCGGCAAGAATAAGCACTTCGCTCGGCCCCGCCACGGTATCAATAGCTACCGTTCCGAAAACCTGCTTCTTTGCTTCGGCGACAAAGGCGTTTCCCGGGCCGACGATCTTGTACACTCTGGGAATGCTCTCCGTGCCGTACGCCAGGGCTCCGATTGCCTGCGCGCCGCCGATCTTGTAGATCCGATCCACGCCGGCCTCCCGCGCCGCCGCCAGGATTGCCGGGCTGACCTTTCCGTTTCTGTCCGGCGGGGTTACCGTCACCAGCAGGCCGCATCCGGCGATTTTTGCCGGAATGCAGTTCATCAGAAGCGACGATGGATAAGCGGCTGTCCCGTTCGGCACATAAAGTCCCACCCGCTCGATGGGGCGGACGATCTGCCCCAGAACAACGCCTTTCGGCCGAGTCATAACAAAGCCGGAACGGATCTGATTTCTGTGGTATTCCGCAATATTTTCCGCCGCCTGCCGCAGAACCGCTCTAAATTCTTCCGATACTGCCGCGCACCCTTCCTCGATCTCCTCCGGGGTCACGAGGAAGGATTCCAGCTCTACGCCGTCAAAGCGGCGGGTGTATTCCCGCAGCGCTTCGTCGCCGCGGTTCCGCACATTTTCCAGGATCTCCGCAACCGCCGGTGCCACGTCGGCTATCGCCCGGGAGCGGATGAAAAGCTCTTCATTCGGCACTTCCCCGTAAATATAGGTTCGAATCATCTGTCCTGCTCCTCCCCATTCCCTCCGGCGCAGAGCCTTGCCAGTCTGTCCGTCATGCGCCGCAGCGCCTCGTAGTGGAATTTATAGCTTGCCTTGTTCGAGATAAATCTTGCGGAAATCGGGAGGATCTCCTCCAGAACCTCCAGATTGTTTTCCCGCAGCGTCCGACCGGTTTCCACCAAATCGACGATCACATCGGACAGACCGAGCAGCGGAGCAAGTTCGATGGACCCATTCAGCTTGATGAGGCGGATATCCCGGCTCCTTCCGGCATAGTACTCCCGCGCAATGCGGGGAAACTTCGTTGCGACTTTCAGCGGACGCGACTCGTCGTCTGCAAAATCGCTTGGACCGGCCACGCACATCCGGCAGCGCCCGATTCCCAGATCCACCAGCTCGTAGACCTCCGGCTGATGTTCCCGGAGAATATCCAGCCCTGCAATGCCTGCGTCGGCGGCGCCCCGTTCTACATAAACCGGAACATCCGAGGGCTTCACCCAGAAATAGCGCACCCCGCTTTCCGGGCTTTCAAAGAAGAGTTTTCGCGCCGGGGCAAGAACGCCGGGGCAGCGGTAGCCGGCTTTTTCCATGATGCCGTACGCCGCTTCGCCAAGACGGCCTTTCGGAAGCGCCACATTGATAATTTCACCCATTTGCCGCATCCTCCTCTGCCGAACGCTGCACGCAGACCGTTTTCCCTTCGGCAACCAGCCGCTTCGCTTCCGCCAGCGTCCGGGGCGCGGAAGCTTCGTCCGGACTCTGCAGCCGAACTTCCGCCGGCTCCGCCTGTTCCGCCGGTCCGAAGTCCTCCAGCGTGTTGAGGTAGACCGCAAAGCCCACGGCGCCCCCCTCTTTTCCAAGGCTTCGGAGAAGCCGGTCATAGCGTCCTCCGGAAACGACGGGTTCCGGAATCCCTTCCATAAACCCCCGCAGCACCAGCCCGTTATAGTACTGCGGATCTTCCCGCAGGGAAAAATCAAGCCGGACGTTTGCTACGCCCGCCGCGGAAAGACAGCCGGAAAGCTTCCGCAGTGCCGCGAGTCCGGCCCGGCTTTCCTCCGGAAGCTCCATTTTCTCCGCTTCTTCAATTCCCCGTTCCAGCGGACCGTAACTTTCGAGAAGCGCCCGCAGGCGCGCCGCCGTGCGGGCCGTCCTCCGATCCGACGAAAGCAGACTCTCGAGCTCCGGAATGTTTCTTCTTTCCACTGCGTCCAGAACCGCATTGTGCAGCACCGGATCCAGGTCGGCTTCGCGGACCACCCCGTGCAGGATCCGCGTATCCGTTACGTCCAGAAGATACTCCGGACGGACGCACGCGAGACTCTCGGCCGCAAGGAGCACGATCTCCGCTTCCTCATAGAGCCCTATCGGACCGATGCACTCCACGCCCGCCTGCCGGATTTCCCGGAATCCTTCCTCCTCTTCCAGCACGCGGTAGACGTTCTCCGTATAGAAAAGCTTCCGCAGCGCCCCGTCCTCCGGAACACTGCGTACCACGGACAGGGTTATATCCGGCTTGAGCGCCATCAGGGTGCCGTCCCGGTCGGAGAAAGTGAGGATCTGCCTGCAGGTAAGAAAGTTTTTGTACCGGGCATACAGATCGTACGGTTCAAAGTGACGCACGGTAAAAGGCTGGTAGCCGTAGGCGCCGTAAAGACGGCGAAGCCGATGCTCCGTGCGCTGTACGGTGTTTTCTTTCATTTCTTCCTTCCTCCGTGGCCTGCACCCCGGCCTCTCCCGCTCCGCGTCTTTCCCGGATCGCCCTGCTCCAGAGCGGGGAGCCTCGCAATGATTTTCGCGTAGCCGCCCGTGCCGTAAGCCAGGCATCGATTCACGCGGCTGATGGTCGCCGTGCTTGCGCCCGTCTGCGCCGCCGTATCCAAATATGAATCCCCCCGCGACAGCCGCCGGGCAATTTCCAGTCTCTGGCCCAGGCTGATGAGTTCCTGGACGGTGCACAGGTCCTGCAGAAAGTCCCTGCACTCCGCTTCGGACGTAAGAGACAGAAGACTCTGATACAGAATATGCAGCTGTTCTTTATCCGGAAGTCCCATGCAATCATCTCCGATTCTCGGAAGGAACGGCCGTTCGTTCCGATATTTTTTCTTTGATTAGCATGGTAGCAAATTAGCGAACTAAAGTCAACGTGGAGAAAAACCCGTATTTTTCGGAAAACGGGCAGCGGATTTGTGCATCCTGCGCAAATTTGTCAAAATGAAATACGCCGGTCCTCCGCGCGGGAAGATCGGCGCCTGCAAATTTCCGTTTCGGATTCCGCTTCGGGCGGGGCTACAGATCGTACTGCAGCAGATCCGCAAAGGTTTCGCGGCGTACGGCCAGGCGATCCCTGCCGTCCCGCAGCAGAACGATCGGGGGCCGGGGAATCCGGTTGTAGTTGGATGCCATGGAGTAATTGTATGCGCCCGTCGTAAGAACCGCGAGAAAGTCTCCCCGCTGCGGTTTCGGGAGCGGTACGTTCTCCTGGATAATATCGCCGCTTTCGCAGCAGCGTCCGACGACGGAAGCGGAAAAATCCGCGGAAGCGTCGGCGCGGTTTGCCAGCAGAACGGTATACTCCGCCCCGTAGAGCGAATAGCGGGGGTTGTCCGTCATGCCTCCATCCACCGAAACGTAATTTTTCACGCCGGGGATTGTTTTTACGCTCCCTACGGTATAGAGGGTGACGCCGGCATCCCCCACGATGCTGCGTCCGGGCTCCAGAATCACCGCGGGCCGGCGAAGGCCGAAGCGGTCGCACAGTCTGTCGATCTCCCTGCCGAGCCGGCGAAGTTCTTCCCGATAGTTCATGACCGGATCGCGATCCGTATAGCGGACACCGAAGCCGCCGCCCAGATTCAGAATCTTCGCCTCAAAGCCGCGGCTCTCCCGCAGCATGCTCAGAAATTCCAGCATGATTTCCGCGGCGTCCGCCAGCGGCTGGTAGCTGAATATCTGGGAGCCGATATGGCTGTGCATTCCTTCAACGGAAAGATGGGGCTTGGCCGCCGCCAGGTCAAAAAAGGTCAGCGCCTGGCCGGTCGGAAGCGCTTCTCCGAATTTGGAGTCAAGAATGCCCGTGTTGATTTTCTTATGCGTATGAGGATCGATCCCCGGGGTGATGCGAAGCAGGATCTTCTGCGTAATGCCCCGGCGGGCAGCCGCCTGTTCCAGTGCTTCAAGTTCCTCCGGATTGTCCACGGCGAAGTATCCCACGCCCGCGTCAAGAGCAAGCTCGATGTCCGCGTCGGTTTTGTTGTTTCCGTGAAAGCACGTTTTTTCCATGGAAAAGCCCGCCGCCTGCGCGGTGCAGATTTCGCCCGCGGAAACAAGGTCGGCGCCCAGTCCTTCCTCCTCCGCGATGCGGAAAAGGCCCTTGAAGCAGCAGGCTTTGCATGCCAGCAGAGGAAGACTTCCCTCCGGCATGTGTGCTTTCATTTCGTCCCGGAACAGACGCATGTTTTCCCGTATGCGGTCTTCGTCCATGAGATAAAGCGGCGTTCCGTACTTTTTCGCCAGCGCGACGGTGTCCGCGCCGCCCAGCGTCAGATGGCCCTTTTCATTGACCGCAAGATTGGAATATAGCATTGGTTCCCGCACCTCTCTCCTGCAATGGATTTTATTTTATCAGCAGCAGAGGGAAAGTCAAACAAAAATAACGAATTTCCAAACATCCGGCGGTGAAAATTCATGAATTCATCCTAAAAAACATGCAGCCGGTTGACAAACCCGATCCCGCGGATTAAAGTACAGGCTAAACAGCTTCCCTGTGGGAAGCAGGTTTCCGAAATTGAAGCAATACATATTCCTGAAAGGTTTTCTGTTTATGCGCAATACGATGACCAGCAGCATCCGAATGATGTGCGGCATGCGAATGCACCTCATGTGCAGGCATGTCCGGGGACATCGTACGCATCATTCCGCTGCGCGAGGAAAGCCCGCCGCCGTTTTGTTCTGAAAAACGGCTTTCCGGCTGAAGCCGGAAGAAGCGGCAAGGGAAGAATGACTGTTACGGAAGTGTCTCCTTGGACACTTCCGTTTTTTTTGTTGTCCGAAATCGGAGCCGAACCGAAGGGAGGAACTTGAGGAATGTGCCGGTACGCCAGCGCCGGCGGAATCTGGCGAATGCACGGACTTTTCCATCAATGAACGGAGTAAGGGAAGGAGCGGCATAGTCCATGGTTTCACTGGAAAATGTAAGTAAAATTTATAAAACAAAAAACGGAGACGTCGAAGCGCTGCGGAACGTCAGCCTGACGGTCGAAAAAGGGGAAATTCTCGGAATCGTCGGTTTCTCCGGCGCAGGAAAGTCAACGCTGGTACGTACGATCAACCTGCTGGAGCGGCCGTCGGAAGGGCGGGTTGTGCTGAATGGGACGGATCTCACCTCGCTCCCTGAAAAGGAGCTGCGCCGGCAGCGCCGCCGCATCGGGATGATCTTTCAGCAGTTTGAGCTCTACGATTCGCGCACGGTCTTTCAGAACATCGCGTTTCCGCTGCAGTACAGCGGTCTTTCACGGCAGCAGATTGCCGAGAAGGTCCACCGCCTTCTGCATCTTGTCAGTCTGGAGGACCGGGAGAAGATGTATCCGTCGGAGCTTTCCGGCGGGCAGAAGCAGCGGGTTGCCATTGCACGGGCTCTTGCAACGGATCCGGAAATTCTGCTCAGCGACGAAGCCACCAGCGCCCTGGATCCGCAGGCGACCAAGTCCATTCTCAGCCTGCTTCGGAAGCTGAACCGCACGCTGGGCATTACGATCGTTCTGATCACGCATGAGATGGATGTGGTGCGGGAAATCTGCGACCGGGTTGCCGTCATGGAGGGCGGGCAGATTGTGGAAACGGGCCGGGTTTTCGACATCTTCAGCAACCCGCAGGCGCCGATCACGAAGAATTTCGTCAATACGTCCATGAACATGATGAAAATTGAAGATTTGATCGCCGCCGGAGATCCCCTTGTCGATATTCGAAGCAATCAGTGCATTGTCCGCTTTACCTATCCCGATCGGCACGGTGCGGATCGGGCGCTGGTTTCCGAAGTATCCCGAAAGTTCAATATCGACGTGAATATTTTCTACGGGAATATCGATTATATCGCGTCCCGTCCGATCGGCGGCCTTGTCAGCGTCATGGAAGGCGGCCGGAAAAATGTACTCGACGCCATCGATTACATCCGAAGCAAAAATGTACGAGTGGAGGTGCTTAAGCGTGGAAGCCTTTTTATCGAATCTGATGCCGAACGTTGCGGATAAAAGCACGGAATTCTGGCAGGCTGTCGTGGATACTCTTCTGATGACAGCCTGGTCCGGGGTATTCATTTTTATTATCGGTTTGATCCTGGGCATTACGCTGACCCTTACAAAGCCAGGCGGCATCGCCCCCAATGCGCCGGTCTACCAGGTCGTGGATAAGGTTGTAAACCTTTTCCGCTCCATCCCGTTCATTATTCTGCTGGCCGGCGTAATGCCACTGTCCCGTCTCATTATGGGAACCGCCATCGGCATGGAAGGCGCCATAGTTCCGCTCGTTCTTGGCTGCTCGCCGTTTTACTCCCGCCAGGTGGAAAGCGCACTGGCTACTGTAGACCAGGGAAAAATCGAAGCCGCGCAGTCCATGGGGCTGAGTACCCCGGGGATTGTCCTGCGGGTCTACCTGAAAGAGAGTATTCCGGCGCTTGCCCGCGGCACGACCATCACGATTATTTCCCTTTTCGGGCTTGTTGCCATGGCCGGTGCCGTCGGAGGCGGCGGACTGGGAGACTTTGCCATCCGATACGGCCATGACCGGGGCCAGACAGACGTTACGATTGCCGCAATCGTCGCCATGGTAATCATCGTTACCGCCGTCCAGCTCCTTGGCAACGCCATTGCGCGGAAGAGCACCCATTGAGGCTTCCGTCCGTACGGAATGCGGAAGCCGAATAGCATATGAAGTAATTGAAAAAATAGAGGAGAAGAATATGAATATTCAGACTTTACGAAAGAAAATTATCGTTCTCGTACTGGCCGCGGCTCTCGTCTTCAGTCTCTGCGCCTGCGGCAGTTCCGCCTCCGACGCTGCCGCGGCCGCCGGGGATCTGGACAATTACAGCCCGGAAAATCCGGTAACGGTAAAAATAGGCCTCACCGCTGCCTTCTATGAGGACTTCTGGAAGCCCATCCAGGCGGACCTTGCCAAAGAAGGAATCAATATTGAACTCGTTCAGTTTTCCGACTATGTCTCCCCGGACGAAGCCCTGGAGAACGATGAACTGACGCTGACCGCCCACCAGCATCACGCATATCTGAAGACGATCTGCGAGGAGCAGGGGTGGACGGATCTTGTCTCCGCCGGAGACACCTTTATCATTGCCTTGAATCTATACTCCAACCAATACAAATCCGTTGACGAAATCAAGGACGGGGATCGGATTGCCATCCCCAACGACGCCTCCAATGGCGGGCGCGCGCTGAAGCTTCTGGCGGACGCCGGTCTCATAACGCTCAGCCCGGATGCCGGCACGAACCCGGAAATAAAGGATATTGCGAGCTATGCAAAGCAGATTGAGCTTGTGGAAATGAATGCCTCGGACATTGCATCTGCCCTCGATGATGTCGCCGCGGCGGCCGTTAACGGAAACTACGCGCTGGACGCGGGCATTGATCCGGATACCGCAATCTGGCATGAAACCAAATTCGATGATGACAGCTACTTCTGCACCATTACGGTCCGGGAAAAGAATCTCAATACCAAAGCCGTGCAGCGGATTGTGGAACGCTTCCAGTCCGATGAAACTAAGAAGCTGTTCGAAAGCGAATATAACGGCTACGTCCTGAGCGCGTGGGACTACACTTTCAGCTCCTGATACTTCCTTCCAACTCCACAACCGTTCAGGGAAAGCGATCGGAGGAATCTCCGGCGCTTCCCGGGAGCAAGGCGGGAATTCTCCCGTATCGTCAATATTGCTCCTGCGGAGGGAGACTGTGTTTCGGCACCGTCTCCCTTTTCCGCGTATGCGGCGTATTTTGATCTTCTTTCACCGGTCCTCTTCCGGGAGCCCCGCCAAGGGGCTGAAAAAGCCCGCAGCGGCAGTCCATCGGACTTCCCGTGCAGGCTTTCTGCGGTCTCGCTTTTCGGGCCCCGCGCGCTTCAGTGAAGAATCGCCGCGGCCTTTGTCACATGGTCAATCGCTTCGGTCATCCATTCTTTCAGAACCTTCGGGCTTTTCTCCATGAGCAGGTAGTTCGGGTCGGAATACCGCTCGTAATTCTCTTCCTCCGTTCGGAGCAGCTGGCATACGCTCAGCACATAATAATCGCCGTTGGGCTTCTGGATAAACCAGGAATGGTTGGACACGTCCCGTCCGAAATACAGCATAATCAGAAGATACTTATAAGCGTTTTTCCCCACCTTGTCCGTAAAGTGCTCGATCTCCCGGTGACGTTTCATGGCTTCCTTTGCGCTTGTTGCGGTAAGAAAATGCTCCTCCTTTGCCCAGCCTTCCAGCAGCTCCAAAAGCTGCTTTGCCTCTCCGAGATTGGCGGCGCAGCTGGTCAGCAGACTCCGCTGCTCGCTCGAAAGCAGTTCTTTGTTTTCCTTCGTCGTTTCCATTGTTCTGACCCTATTCCTTTCTTTTTCAATTCAATTTCTCCGGGCTTCAGGTTCCGGAGCTCGGATCGCTTCTTCCGGAATGCTCCGTGCTGCCTTTCCCCCTTTTTCATTATGGCACACTCCTTCCGAGGTATCAAGTTTTCCCCCCTGCCCATCTCGCCTCCGTTAGAGTAAAATTGTTGCGGAGTTTTTAATAAGTAAGTAAATAAATAGATGGCACCC
>OMTF01000059.1 GCA_900313925.1 uncultured Eubacteriales bacterium
GGGTGCCATCTATTTATTTACTTACTTATTAAAAACTCCGCAACAATTTTACTCTAACGCCGCGGTGCGGAGGAAAGAATGCGCCCCGACGGCAGAATTTCTGCAGCGGAAAAGAAATCCGCCGCGCAGGCGGAATCCGATGAAAGAACGCCCGCTGAAAGGGGGAAAGAAGAAGGCATTGCGGCGAATTTAGTCCTCTTCTACAAACGGATGGGATCAAGTTTCGGTGATATTGTCCATATACAAAAACCACAATTTGTTTAAAATAAATAGCGACTGTATTCCGGCGGAATATACGGAATGACATCAGAAAGGAAAAGATTATGGGCGATTATATCATCAGTTGCAGTTCGACAGCCGATCTGACAACAGAGCATTTTGAAAAACGTGATATTCATTACATATGCTTTCATTATTTTCTGGACGGCCGTGAAATAGCGGACGACCTGGGACAGACTATCCCCTTCCCGGAATTCTATAAATCCATGCAGGAGGGGGCCCAGACCCGGACATCGCAGACCAATATCAATGAGTATGCGGAGTATTTTGAAACGTTTCTCAAGGATGGTAAGGATATTCTCCATGTCTGCCTGTCCTCCGGAATTTCGGGAGACATCAATTCCGCCCGCAATGCGGCGGCCGATCTTCAGAAAAAATATCCGGATCGAAAGATCTATATTCTGGATTCCCTGGGAGCGTCGTCCGGCTATGGGCTGTTGATGGATGCGGCGGCCGACCGCAGGGATGAGGGTATGAATATCGACGATCTCCGGGATTGGATAGAGAACAATAAGCTCAAAATGCACCATTGGTTCTTCTCTACAGATCTGACTTTTTATGTGCGGGGCGGTCGAATCTCCAAGGCAGCCGGAATGTTCGGCGGCATTCTGCAGATCTGTCCTCTGATGAATATGGACGAAGAGGGACATCTGGTTCCGCGCTATAAGATCAAAGGGAAGAAGCGAGTGATTCAGAGCATTGTCCGGAAAATGGAGGAGCACGCCGAGGGCGGATTGAATTACAGCGGAAAATGCTATATTTCCCAGTCAAACTGCTATGAGGATGCGCGGCAGGTTGCGGATTTGGTGGAGAGGACCTTTCCGAATCTGGACGGGCCGGTGGAAATAAACTGGGTCGGAACCACGATAGGAAGTCATACGGGTCCCGGTACGGTAGCGCTCTTCTTCTGGGGAACCCGGCGGGTCGACTGAAATCGGATTTTCTGGGCATGCCGTTTCGGCATGTCCTTTATATTCGAAAACGGCAGTATTTACGATTCGTTCTCAAATTTTTCATATGCACCGTATATAATTACAGAATAAATTTTACTGTGAATCCTTTTCTGGGACTCCCTGATTTTTGCATGGAGATTTTCTGCGGGGGGAAGGCCGACAGCAAATGAAAGGGCGATTTCACCTAAAACGGTGCGCCGGGTGCCGGGCTGGGTTTGAACGCGTATGAAAAGACGTCAGATTGAAATCATCTATACCGTTGGAATCTATCTGCTGACCGCTTTGGCCAGCTGTGCCGTAGGCATATTTTTCCTTAAATATATCGGAAAACTCTATCCGGAATTTTTTTACATCAATCTGTTTCGCTCGACGTTCCTTCCGCTGCTTCTCAGCAATTTTTTGGCTTCCATAATTTTCCTGCTGGCAACGGATTACCATTTTCGAAACGCAGGATTTTTCGAAACCTTCGTCCGAAGCGTGAAATACAACCTGATCATGATCGCTATTTGGGCGACCTGCCTGGTGCTGGGAAAAACCGAGGTCCGCAATTCCCGCTATTTCTTTGTATTCGTTTTCCTGTTCAACACCTTTCTCCAGGCTTTCGTCATGTATCACATTCAGCGGAAATTTATCCGCAAGTACTATAAGACGAAAAATGGGACGCTGGTGGGTGTGCTGGCAGCAACAGCCAGAGCGGAAGGATTTATCGAAGATCTGAAAAAAGACTGGACCCGGCGGATTGTCGGTCTTGCCTTAGCGGATCAGAAGGTAGAAGACACGAAGGGCATGAAAATAAACGGGGTAGAGGTTGTAGCGGACCGGAGCAACTTCAAGGACTGGGTCCGCAGCAGCGCGCTGGACGAAATCTTTATCGTTGTCGATTATGCGGATCTCTATGAGCTGATACCGGATATGCTGGAACTTGAATCCATGGGGGTTCGGATTCTGATGAATCTTCCGATGCTTGAAGAGCTCAACCAGAAACTCAGCTGCCAGGACAGCGAGCCCAACGCCCCGATCATTACGCCGGAAGTTCGCTATATGGGCTCGGTTCCCTACCTGTCAGTAAAACCGGAACTGCCCGGCCCCGTCAGCCTATTCGTCAAGCGCCTGGTAGATATTCTGGGCGCCATCGTCGGCTGCGCCATTACGCTGGTGCTGATTGTGCTCATTGGAATCCCGATTCTCCTGGAGGACGGAGGGCCGATGTTCTATATCAGTGAGAGAGTTGGCAAAAACGGGCGGATTTTCAAGATGTACAAGTTCCGGAGCATGGTAAAAGATGCCGATCAGAAAAAGCAGAATCTTATGGACAAGAATGAGATTCATGGGCAGATGTTTAAGATGGAGGATGATCCCCGCATTACCAAAGTCGGAAAATTTATCCGTCGGAGAAGCCTGGATGAATGGTCGCAGTTTTTCAATGTCCTTATCGGGGACATGAGCCTGGTGGGAACCCGGCCGCCGACCGTAGACGAATACAGCCACTACAGCAGCTACCACAAAAGGCGCCTGAGCATGAAGCCGGGTATCACGGGGATGTGGCAGGTGAGCGGACGCAGCGATGTAAAAGATTTCGAAGATGTGGTTCGAATGGACTGTGCCTACATCGATAACTGGAGCTTTGAACTGGACATCAAGATTCTTATCAAAACCGTGGTAAATCTGTTTAAGAGAAAAAACGGAGCCCGATGAAGCTGCCTGCGGAAGCAGGCCGAAAGCAAAGAGCGGGCGAAGATAACAGCGTGCGGCAAGCGGAGGGACCGGCGGGGATACAGGGCTCTTCCCTGCAGCGGAAAGGCAGGAAAAGGAAGTGAAAAAACTGGATTATCTGGTTGTGGGTGCCGGACTTTTCGGTGCTACGGTGGCCAATCAGGCGAAAAGAGCCGGGCATTCTGTCCTGGTACTGGATAAGCGCCCGCATATCGGCGGAAATGTGTATACGGAAAACGTAGAGGGGATCCAGGTTCACCGATACGGAGCCCATATCTTCCACACGAACAGCAGGGAAGTCTGGAACTTTATCAATCGGTTCGCGGAATTCAACCGATTTACCAATTCTCCCGTAGCGAACTATCACGGCGAACTGTATTCGCTTCCATTCAACATGTATACATTCAACAGGATGTGGGGCGTCGTTACGCCGGCGGAGGCGGAAGCAAAGATCGCAGAGCAGCGCCGTGCTGCGGGGATTACGGATCCGAAGAATCTGGAAGAGCAGGCGATCAGTCTTGTGGGAAAAGATATCTATGAAAAGCTGATCAAAGGCTACACGGAAAAGCAATGGGGAAGACCGTGCACCGAACTTCCGGCATTTATCATCAAACGCCTTCCGGTGCGCTTTACGTTTGACAACAATTATTTTAACGCGCTTTACCAGGGGATTCCCATCGGCGGGTATACGGCGATGGTCGGCCGCATGCTGGACGGAGTCGAGGTGCAGCTTAACACGGATTATCTGAAGGAAAAATCCCGCTGGGACGCGATTGCGGAAAAGATTATCTATACGGGACCGATTGATGCGTATTTCGATTATCGGCTGGGAACGCTGCAGTATCGGTCGGTCCGCTTTGAGACGGAAGTGCTGGACATGCAGAACTTTCAGGGCAATGCGGCTGTCAACTACACCGATCGGGAAACACCGTGGACAAGAATCATCGAGCATAAATGGTTCGAATTCGGGACGCAGCCGAAGACGGTGATCAGCCGGGAATACAGCTCCGAATGGAAACCGGGCGACGAACCCTACTATCCGGTCAATGACGAGAAAAACAACGCACTTTACGCCCAATATAAAAAGCTTGCGGAAGAGGAGAAAAATGTAATCTTCGGCGGACGGCTGGGGGAATATAAGTACTATGACATGGATGCGGTTCTGGAGGCGGCTCTGAAACTGAGCGCGAAGGAATTCGGATCATGCCGCGGGTAAGAACGGAAAAAGAGGCAAAGCTGAGCCAAAACAGAAAACGATTGCTTTAGCGGACACCGGAAATTGGGCGGGAAGGAGCCTTCGGATCACCAGCGATCCGTTCTGCAGGGCGGAAGCGGGCGACCTGCGATTCTTGACATTTTATGGCAAGCCTCTTAATATTAAATCCGTGCTGCAGCCGCGGCACAGATATCTTTTCGACGAAAAGATATCCAAAAAGCGAGAAAACTTTGTTTTTTTAAAAATGAGGCAAAGAATTTGAAACTTTACGCAGTACGCCACGGGCAAACGGCAATGAACCGGGCTCAAATTCTGCAGGGCCAGACAAACTCCAGCCTGGACGCAACAGGAGTGGAAGAAGCCCAAGCGCTGCATCGGGAATTCCAGAAAGCGGAGCTGCACTTTGATGCGATATACTGCAGCCCCCTTCTGCGGGCAAAGCAGACCTGCGAGATTGCGACAGGACTGCCAAGTACCGCATTCCATATCGATGATCGCCTGATGGAAATTGCATTAGGAAAATGGGAAGGAGTTCATTTCACAAATCTTCCGCCGGAAGATATGGAGTGCTTTACAAGGCATCCATCAAGGTATAAGCCCGAAGGAAAGGCGGAAAGCTATGAACAGCTGATAGCCAGGACGAAGGATTTTCTCACGGACGTTGCCACGGAAGAGAATCAGAACGTCTTAGTCGTCAGCCACGGGGGAGTTCTGCACGCAATGGTTCTGCTGGCAGAGAATCTTCCGCTGGATGACTTCTGGAAAGAGCGGATCGGCAATTGCTCCGTGCTTACATTTCTTGTGGAGAACGGCGATTTCCGACTCGCGGCTAAGCATCTGCAGTATGATGTGCTGTATGCCGGAACGGATATGGATAAGGAGATAACGAATGGTTAATAATAAGCCGGAACAGAACGAAGACCGATTTAGCGAGGATCACTTTGAGGATCTGACCCACTTTATATCCCAAGGAGTGCGGGCCGCTAAGGAAACGGTGAAAAAAACCGGAACCGTTCTGGAAAATCTATCCGAAGAGGGCACCGGGGCAGCAGGGGAAATTCGAAAGAAGCTGGAAGAGCGCCTGGGGAATGCCCGGAATCAGGTATCGGAGCATTTGGCAGACCTGCGAATCGGAGGACTCAGCGAAGAGCAGCAGAAAGAGATGCTGGGCAAGCTGGATAAAGCCAAAGATTCCGCTTCGGAGAAAGCAGAAGGAAAAAACGGAGAATCTGAGGCGGAGAAAGCCGTGCAGGGGACTTAGAAATTCTCAGTGTGCGATTCCTGCGGCGAAGTGAGGTGCCGTACGGCAGCGACCATGAATACCAGCGTGAGCGCAGCGCCTGCATTGCCCAGCGGCGTAAGCCAGTGAGCAAGGGAAAAAGCCAGAAAGCCAAGGGCGAAAAGCCCTCCGTACTGCCAGGCGAAACGGGAAGGGCTGCAATGAAAGCGCTGCCAGAGCCGGAGCCATCCTAATGCGAGCGTCAGGAACGCCGACAAACTAAAAAGAATAAGACAGAGAAATTGTACAAAGCGGGGAAGATCCATTCGGTTGCGGAATAATACCAAAACACCGGCCAGCGCGTAGCTGAAAAGCAGCGCGGTGAGAAGAAGGATGCGACCCTGCTTTTTCATTGCCTTCAAGCCTTTCTTTGAAATGGAAAATTGCCTGCTGAAGATTTTATAGCGAGATTATCGGAGCCTGTCAAGAGACAGAGAAAGAAAAGCAACCGGCTCCGTCCTGAAGCGGAAGTCCGGATAATTATAGAGAAATGTAGAAAAACTTTGAGGAGGTGCAAGAAAAAATGGAGGAAAATCAGAAGCAAAGGGCAACTTTCGGGTCCAGATTGGGGTTTCTCCTGGTCTCTGCCGGGTGCGCCATAGGAATCGGTAACGTTTGGAAGTTTCCCTATCTTTGCGGAAAGTTCGGCGGTGCCGCGTTTATCCTGGTATATCTTATCTTCCTGCTGATTCTGGGAATTCCGGTCATGACGTGCGAATTCGCCATCGGGCGCCGGAGCCAGAGCAGTATTGCGCTGGCGTATGATAAACTGGAACCAAAAGGCACGCGATGGCACTGGCTGAAATGGTGGGGCATTGCGGGGAACTATCTGCTGATGATGTACTACACCACGGTTTCCGGCTGGCTTCTGTACTACTGCTTTCGCTGCGTCCGAGGAGACTTTCAGGGCGTCACGTCGGAAATAATTTCCGGAGATTTTACTGCGATGCTGCAGGAGCCTGGATGCATGCTCTTCTGGACCGTTCTGATATGCGTTATCGGCTTTCTGATCTGCTACTTCGGGCTGCGGAAAGGCGTGGAAAAGGTAACGAAGGTTATGATGACGGCCTTGCTGGTACTAATGGTCGCGCTTGCGATCCACTCGGTCTGCCTGAAAGGGGCCGGCGCCGGCATCCGGTTCTACCTCGTTCCGGATTTTCAGAAAATGAAAGAGCAGGGAATCGGAAATGTTATCTTCGCAGCGCTAAGTCAGGCCTTTTTCACCCTCAGCATCGGGATCGGATCGATGCTGATATTCGGAAGCTACATTGGAAAGGAAAGGAGCCTTGCCGGAGAGGCGGTAACGGTTACGATTCTGGACACATTCGTCGCACTCATGGCGGGACTTATCGTCATTCCGTCAGCGTTCGCCTTCGGAATCGAACCGGATGCAGGACCGAGTCTCATTTTCATTACCATTCCCAACATATTTACACAGATGGCAGGAGGAAGAGTCTGGGGCTCGCTGTTTTTTCTGTTCATGACTTTTGCGGCCCTGACAACCGTCGTGGCGGTTTTTGAAAATATTGTTGCTTTTGATATGGATCGGTTTTCCTGGACGCGGAAAAAATCGGTTCTTGTCAGTGCCGCTCTTGTGATTGTCCTGAGCATTCCCTGCGTGCTTGGATTCAATGCCTGGGCGGAGGTGCAGCTGCTGGGCAAGGGAAGCTCCATTCTGGACTTCGAGGACTTTATTGTCTCCAATAATCTTCTGCCGTTGGGAAGCCTCGCCTTTGTGCTGTTCTGCACTCGCAGAAACGGATGGGGATGGCAGGGATTTCTGGAGGAAGCCGATCAGGGAAAGGGCATGAAGGTTCCGCCAAAAATCCGCTGGTATCTATCCTATGTCCTGCCGCTGATTATTATGGTCATATATATCAAGGGATATTATGATATGTTTGCGCCCAAGGGAACCGGCGTATTGATTCCCTGGCTTATCGTCGGAGCGGCCTTTCTTGGCATTACCCTGTACTGCGCGCTTTATGCTCCGAAACTGGCGGCAGAGAGAGCAAAACCGTAAACTGAATTCACCGCGGGAAAAAACCCCTTTCGTCGGAACCCGGCGAAAGGGGAGTTATATTCTGCGAAGACAGGAAGCCGGAAGCGACTTAAAATTCAGATCAAAATTCCGTTTTTCTTTGCGTCAAACGTCAGCTCATCTCGGAAATCCGGATGCGCAATGGAAATCAGCTGCCGTGCGCGTTCCGCATAGCTCCTGCCGCGCAGGTGAGCAACGCCGTATTCCGTTACGATGTAATCCACGTCGTTCTTGCCGGTGCTTACGCAGGCGCCGGGGGTAAGAATCGGGCGGATTTTGGAGACCGTTCCGTGCTTTGCGGTGGAAGTAAAGGCGATGAAGCTCTTGCCGCCCTTCGAATGGGTTGCACCTCTTACGAAGTCAAGCTGTCCACCGGTACCCGAGATATGCTTGCGTCCTACGGACTCGGCGCAGACCTGTCCGTAAAAGTCGACTTCTACGGCAGCATTAATGGACATGAAATTGTCCAGCTGACAAATAACGTGCGGATCATTTACGTAATCCACTGGGAGCAGCTCAATCGCCGGATTGTCATCAATGTAGTCGTAAATTCGTTTTGAACCGTAGGCAAACGTTGTAACGGAAGTGCCCGGATGAATCTGTTTGCGGCTGTTGTTTACCGCGCCGCACGCAATTAATTCCACCATAGAATCCGTGAACATTTCCGTGTGAATCCCCAAATCGTGCTTTGTCCTCAGGGCCATTCCGACGGCGTCCGGGATGGCGCCGATGCCCAGCTGAATGCAGGCTCCATCGGGAATGAGCTCAGCAATATAATTGCCGATAGTCCTGCTGGTTTCATCCAGTTCGGACGCGGGAAGCACCGGAAGCTCGTGATCATTTTCTATAATTGCGTCCACTTCGGAAACATGAAGCTGGTAGCCGCGGACGGCCCGGGGAACAAACCGGTTTACTTCCACGTAAATGTGCCTGGCTTTTTCCTGATACGCCTGCATCAGAGAACTCGCCGTGCCGCAGCTGAAATAGCCGTGCTTATCCATGGGGGAAACCGCAATGCAGACGGCGTCATAGTCATATTCCCGACGAATATGCGAAGGTGTATCGCTGTAATTGGTCGGAATATAGTCGGCAAAACCGCCGTTGACGGCCCCGCGGGCTCCTTTTCCGGAAAACCAGGAAATGCCGGTTATCCGCTTGGCAAGATCCGCATCGGAATAGAACGCATAAGGATATACATCATTCAGGGTAAAGACCTTGATTCCGTGCAGATCGGTTTTCCGAACCTGCTCTGCGAAGGCGTTCAGAAGACCGTCCGGCTGGGAAGCGTTTGCGTCCGTTCCGATCAGCCAGCCGCTCTGCAGATTTTCTGCGACTTCTGCGGCGGTCTGAAGCTTTGCCTTGTACATTTCTTCGAAGTTCACTCAAATTCCTCCTCTATACTACAGCAGCATTTTTCTCGGCTCATGCTGCTGCGAAATACAAATTATTCTTCTAATTTCGCTTTTTTCAAGATGATATCCAGCTTCTCCTTCGACAGGTAGCCGCGCTCCACAACTGCCTGCAGGAAGCTCTTCCGATCGCCTCCGAACTCCTTAGCCAGCGCGGAGGCTTTCTCATATCCGATATAGGGAGAAACAACCGTTGCAACGATGAGAGCGCTGTCCAGGTGCCGCCGGCACCCGTCCGGGTCGGCTTCCAAAACGTCAATGCATTTTGTCCGAAGGAGATCCACCGTGCGGCATAGAAGCTTTAGCGCATCCAGGATCCGATCGGCAATCAACGGCAGAAATGCGTTCAGCTCAAAGGAGCCCAGCGCTGCGCAGCCGGTGATGGCGCAGTCGTCTGCTATAACCTGCAGCGCTGCCTGCGTTGCCATTTCCGGAATTACGGGATTGACTTTTCCCGGCATGATCGTACTGCCTTCCTGCAAAGGAGCAAGACGGATTTCTCCCAAGCCGCCGAAGGGACCCGAATTCATCCAGCGCAGATCGGTGCAGATCTTGATAAGATTTACCGCGAGCGCTTTCAAAAGGCCGGAAACTTCTACAAACACGTCATTATTCTGCGTAAGATCCATAGGATACTCAGCCCGCGCAAGCCCCAGCCCGGACAGATCCCTCAGATACTCCGTAACTTTGTACATGTACTTTCTGGATCGGTTGTCCCCGCCGCCGACAGCGGTTCCGCCGAGGTTTATCTGGCGCAAGCGTTCCTCGACCTTGTAGATCCGCCAGCGATCTCTCGCGATCGCCTGCGCATAAGCACCGAATTCCTCTCCCAGAGTAATCGGTACGGCATCCATCATTTCCGTGCGCCCAAGTTTCGGAATATGCTCAAATTCATTCTCTCGTAGCTGGAGACTCTCCTGAAGCCGACTGCAGGCGCCGCTCAGCTCCCGCACGAGGCGAATGGCGGCAATTCGCAGGGCGGTGGGATATACGTCGTTTGTGGACTGCCCCATATTTACATCATCCAGAGGGTGCAGCCACCGGTAGTCGCCGCAGGCGTGCCCCATATGACGCAGCCCTATATTGGCAAGGACTTCGTTGACATTCATGTTGGTGGAGGTTCCCGCCCCTCCCTGCAGGGCGTCCGTAGGAAAAGCATCCGCATAGTCTCCGGACAGAACTTCGTCACAGGCTGCGCCGATCGCCTCCGCTTTTTCGGAAGAAAGCAGACCGGCATCCCGATTGGCCAGAGCGGCAGCCTTCTTGATAAGGACAATGGCATCGATCAGCTCTTTTGCGGTTTTACGGCCGCTTACGGGGAAATTCTCCAGCGCGCGCTTCGTTTCTATTCCGTAAAGGCAGTCTTTCGGCAGTTCGACGCTTCCGATGGGATCTTCTTCCCTGCGGGTGCGTTCCTTTTCCGTCTCCTTTTTCATTACAGGTCCTCCAGATACATAGACACCGAGGGAAAAGGCTCTACGCTCCGCTGGAGAATTCCCTGCATATAGGCGATCAGAATTCCGTAATTCGTTATGGGAACGCCTGCGTCCTTTGCACAGGCGATGCGGTATTTCATTTCCCGCTCGTTGAGCATGCAGCCGCCGCAATGGATAATCAGATCGTACGCATGCAGATCGTCGGGAAATTCCGTGCCGCTGGAGAAGGAAAACTGCGGATCGCAGCCGGCGTAGTTCCGGACCCACCGCGGAATCTTTACTGTCCCGATATCGTCGCACTGCCGATGGTGGGTGCATCCTTCACTAATCAGGATCCGGCTGCGGTCGGCCAGGGTGTCCAGAGCCCGAACGCCCTGTACGAAGGTATCCAGCTCCCCTTTGTAGCGCGCCATCAGGATGGAGAAGGAAGTCATCCAGATATCCTTTGGGGTGTCAGCGGAAACTTTAGCGAAAACCTGGCTGTCGGTGATAACGATTTTCGGCTTTTTACGGAGTGCCTGCAGGGTTTCCCGCAGTTCATACTCCTTGCAGACCACCGCGGTGGCATCGGCTTCCAGGATATCCCGGATTGTCTGCTGCTGCGGCAGGATCAGCCGCCCTTTCGGTGCGGCTTTGTCGATGGGAATGACAAGCACCGCAAGATCCGAGGGAGAAAGAAGATCTCCGACAATCTGCAGCTTTTCATCCGGAACATGATACAGCGACGCGAGAAGATCCTTTAGCTCGCGGATATGGTATCCGGTTGCTGCACTGACCCAAATTTCATTTTTCCTGGTTGCGGCGGGTACGGAGTGCATAAGGTCGGCTTTATTCATCACAATGGCGCAGGGAATATTTTTCGCCTGAATGCGCTCCAGAATTGCATGATCTTCGGGCGAAATGCCATCGGGGCCGGAAATGACAAGGACTGCGATATCCGTTTTATTGAGAATCTGGTAGCTTTTGCGCACGCGCAGAGCTCCCAGTTCACCCGTGTCATCCAGGCCAGGGGTATCGATCACAAGAACCGGTCCCAAAGGCAGAAGTTCCATAGCCTTGGAAACGGGATCGGTCGTAGTCCCGGAAATACGGGAAACAACGGCCAGATCCTGGCCGGTAATTGCATTAATGATACTGGATTTTCCAGCGTTGCGCTTGCCGAAGATGCCGATGTGAATGCGATCGGCATTCGGTGTGCTGTTAAGACTCATAGTTTCGCCTCCAGAGAAAGAAAAGCTTTGCGGGAAGGCGTCAGCGCTCCGATGAATGCTCCGGAGGCTTCGGCATGGAGATTTTCTCTCGGATTGACTGCCCCGTGGGCGTTGCAGCGAGGCCCCCGGTTCCTGTTTCCCGCAGGGAAGGATCCATTTTTCGGCCGATGCTGCGCATTGCGTCGATGACTTCATCCGGGGGGATCCGGCTGCGGATGCCGGACATGGCCATATCGCAGCTTGCAAGGGCATTCACGGTTCCCAGAACATTCCGCTTTACGCAGGGAACCTCGACAAGACCGGCAACGGGATCGCATGCGAGCCCGAGCAGCCCCTTGAGAGCCAGGGCGGCCGCATGGCAGATTTCTTCCGCCGTTCCGCCGCAGAGCTGAACGGCGGCGCCGGCTGCCATGGCGGATGCGGACCCGATTTCAGCCTGACATCCTCCGGCGGCACCGGCAAGCGAGGCACGGGCACCGATGACGCCGCCAATTCCTCCGGCAACATACAGGGCTTGGATGAGCGCTTCCTGCCCGAGGCTCCGTTCTTCCTGCATCGTGATAAGCACGGCAGGAAGAATTCCGCAGGATCCGGCAGTAGGCGCGGCGACGATTCGCTTCATGCATGCATTTGATTCTGCAATGCGCAGCGCCCTTACCATGGCACGGCCCACGAAGTCTCCGCAGAGCAGACGGCTCTGCTGTCTCCGGATTTCCAGCTTCTGGGCATCCGTCCCCACAAGCCCACTGGAGGATTTGAGATTCGGATCGTAGCTCTGATCGGATTCCCGCATGGCCGTATACATTTCCGTCATAAATTGGAAAGATGCCTGTTCGGAAATATTCTGATCGATGCAGTCTTCCTGCTGAATCTGCCGCCAGAAAGGGATTCCCGTTTGCATTTCCTGCTGGCAGAGAAAATTCAGAGACTTAAACAAATTCGTCTCCCTCCTTCGGAAGCAGGGAAAGGTAGGTAACTTTCCGTATGCCGTCCTGCCGTTTGAGGGCTTCGATCGTGTGCCGCGGGATTTCCTGATCGCATTCCAGAACCATGACCGCGCTTCCTCCGCGCCGGGTTCGGTAAAGCTGCATGGTGGCAAGGTTTATGGAACTGCGCTGAAGCGTGGCTGTGACTTCCGCCACATGTCCGGGCTGATCCAGGTGGTGCACGATCAGCGTAGGAAGCTCTCCGTTGAAGTTTGCCGGCAGCCCATCCAGATCCACAATGCGAATCTGTCCTCCGCCGATGGAGGCGGCGACAATCGACAGGGAATTTCCGCAAGCACCCTTCAGATCCAGCTTTACGGAATTCGGATGCGCATCTTCTCCAAGATCAATGGAGCCGAGGGAAAAATGAAGATGCACTTTTCTCGCCAGCGTGAAGCTGTCTGCAATACGCGGATCGTCGACTTTCATTCCAAGAAGGCCGGCAACAACGGCGCGGTCGGTTCCGTGTCCCTTTCCCGTGGACTGAAAAGAGCCATGAAAGCGAATCTCCGCGGAGGTGACGTCTTCCCCTAGGAGACGCCGGGAAACGTCTCCAATCCGAACGGCTCCGGCCGTATGGGAACTGGAAGGCCCTACCATGACCGGACCGATGATATCGCTTAAATGCATGAGCGAATCCTTTCCTTCAGCAGAGCGGGAAACCGAAGATCGCAAGCAGCCAAAATTCTTTTTTCCGTTCAGAATTATAGCAAAAAACAGGGAAGAGTTCCATAGAAGCGCCTGCGGAGCAGAATAAAAATACCGGCGGAACGGATCCCGCCGGTATTTTTGAGAGAATGAGAAGAAGAAACGTTATAAGGAACGTTCTGATCTAGTGATTTCATTATTGGGACTCAACTTAAAAAAAACTTATAAAAGAAAAGAAAATTTTATCCACCGAGAAAATCCCCTGAGGAAGCTGCAGAAGGTCTTTTAAGGACGTAAAATACCGCCGGATTTAAATCCGGCGGCATTTCAAGAGAGGATGAGAAGAAGAAATGAAAAAGCTTAGGGAAAGAACAGCGGTCCTGTGCTGCTCAGTACTCTTGCTTGCAAGTACCAAGATAGATGCTGTACTTTAAAGAAACCTGAAAAGAGCATGAACGTTTTGTGAATAATCCCGGCAATTTTATTGACCATTCGGTCAATAAATAGTATAGTACACATACTCGAAAAAATCTGCTGGACGGAGGAGAGCGCGTGACGCAAAAGGAGAGAACGGCGAGAACCCGAGAAAAAATACTGAGGGCAGCCATTGCGGAATTTGGAACTTACGGTTACGCGGGGGGTACCATAGGAGGCATTTGCAGCCGGGGAATCAACCGCGGACTTGTTTACCACAATTTTAAGGACAAGGATACGCTCTATCTCGCCTGTATGGAGGAAAGCTGCGGGGAACTTGTACGGAGGCTGGAGGCGCTTCCAATCGGGGAACAGGAAGAGACAGAAGCCCTGATTAAAAACGTGCTGGAAGTGCGGGCGGAGTTTGCAGAGCAGTGTGCGCTGGAAAGCCGCATCCTCTTTGAAGGACTTCTAATGCCTCCGGCAAATCTCCGTGCGGAAATTCGAGGCATTTTAAAGCCTTTGGATTCCAAGAATAAAGAATTTCTGCGTTCGGCGATAAACCATGTGCGTCTGCGGCAGGACGTCAGGGAAAACGAGGCGATGCGGGTCTTTTCCCTGATTCAGTACGCGTATAACGGCTATTTTCAGTCAGAAAGCATGAAAAACCGGACCTTGGAGGAACGCATGCAGCTACATGAAAAGGAGATTCCGCGCATACTGGACTGTCTGCTCTACGGAATTGCCGAGAAGAAAGATGGAAAGAAAGAGCCGAATGGCACCGAAGGAGAATAAAAATGGCACTGGAATGCATTCAATGGATCGGGATGCTGCTTGCAGCATACCTCGCGGGACGGCTTGTCCGACTGCTGAAGCTGCCGGCCATACTGGGATGGCTGATCGCCGGGATGTTTCTCGGGCCTTACGGCTTGGGGCTGCTAAGTGAAGAATGGGCTTCGGGAGGCGTGTATAAGGCGGTTGTCAACTGGATGACGGTTGCATTTGGCATCATGCTGGGCACCGAGCTTGTATGGCGGAAAATCCGTACGTACGGAAAGGCGCTGGCAGTCACAACGCTGACCCAGTCTCTCGGAACGTTCGTAATCGTCTCCCTTGCTTTTTCCATCGTTTTTGCCCTCAGCGGGATTCCGGTATATCTTGGATTCGTATTCGGCAGCATTGCACTGGCTACGGCGCCGGCACCGGCGCTTTCGATTGTCCGCGAATTTCATACGAAAGGACCGGTAACGGATACACTCCTTCCAATGTCCGTTCTGGATGATATCGTGGGGATTGTCGTATTCTTTTCCGTAAATGCGATCGTAACAAAAATTGTTTCCGGCGGTTCTTTTTCCTGGGGGCTGATACCCGTCATGATATTTCTCCCTATTGCGATTGGAATTCTCCCCGGATGGCTCTGCGGGCTGGCACTCAAAAAAGCGAAAACCCGTACGGCAGTGCTGGCGACGGTTCTGATCGGCGTAACGGCATCGGAAATCCTGACCTGGTTTATTTACCGAACGGCTGCTTCCATGCTGTCGCCCAATTATCTTCTGGTAGGAGTTTCCTTCTCCGCAGTTTTTTCCAACATGATAACGGACAGGCAGCTGGAAGATCTGAATCACTGGTACAGTCCCATTCTGACGGTTTCGATCCTTGGGGCGATCGTGGACCTTGGCTCGCAGCTTGACTATCATTTAGTTTTGGGAGCGGGACTTTACACCCTGCTTTATATTGTGTTCCGTGCGGCGGGAAAATACTTCGGAGCAAGGTTTGGAGCAAAGATAATGCATATGCCGGAGACAGTCCAAAAGTATTTGGGCCTGACCCTGCTTCCGCATTCCGGTGTGTCGCTGGTTTTCACAAGCATCGCCTGTGCGACGCTTGCCTCCCTGCCGAACCTCGTGACCATTGTGCAGGGCACGATTGCGGCGGCGGCGGTGATTAATGAAATCATTGCGGTGATTGTCGCGCGTGAAGGCTTCCGGCTGTCCGGAGAAATTCAAAAGACGAGTTAGAACGTCTCCGGATCCTCCGGTAAGGGAAGAGACCCCGCACCTCGCTCCATTTAGAGGCTATTTGACGGGGCAAGAACCCAAAAAAGATTGACATTGCCCTTTTTATGCATTAGAATAGCAAAGCTGGCTGTGGGCGATTGGCGCAGCTGGTAGCGCATCCGCTTGACGTGCGGGAGGTCACAAGTTCGA
>OMTF01000009.1 GCA_900313925.1 uncultured Eubacteriales bacterium
GTTTTTCCGTTTTTCCGTTTTTCCGTTTTTCCGTTTTTCCGTTTTTCCGTTTTTCTTTTTACTTTCTTGAGAAAATCCGGACTTTTCTTTTTTCCTGCTTCTCCGCTTTCGGCTCTTCGCGCATATGCCGGCCCCGCTTGTAGTGAATGTCATCCAGTCCTACCTGAATTTTCTCCGTCCATTGGGTAAAGAGGGAGAAAATCGGCCACGCCAGTAGCCCAAGTACAATCAGGATAAGAAGGCTCTGCGAGTTGAGCGCCGCAAGCGTAAAGAACTGCGGAAAGCCGAAATAGCACACAAGGTACAGAACTCCGCAGCCGGCCATATCAATAATGCGGATCGTATTGAAGGGAATACTTGTCTTATAGACCTGCATCAGTCCCACAATTCCCATGATTCCCGTGCAAATCGTGCTCAGAAGCGTATCGTCCAGGCCGAACGCGAGATAGAAGAGCATCGTCCCGATTACAAGGACAAGATCCGTCAGCGCCGCCGGAAGAGCCCGGAAAATTACATTCCGCAGGAATTTCCCCTTCACCAGACTGTGGTTCGGCTCCATGGCAAGAACAAAGGAGGGAACGCCGATAGTAAATGTATTGACGAGGACAAGCTGTGCTGGAGAATACGGATAGGGCAGCGTAAACAGCAGCGTAATCAGGGCGAGCGTAAACGTAAAGATGTTCTTCACAAGATACAGGGAAGCGCTTCGCTCGATGTTGTTGATAACCCGCCGGCCTTCATCCACCACATGGGGCATTGAGGAGAAATTGGAATCCATAAGGACGATGTGGGAGACCTGTGAGGCGACCTCGCTGCCGGAAGCCATTGCAATGGAACAGTCTGCTTCCTTGAGTGCCAGAACGTCATTTACACCGTCCCCGGTCATTGCCACCTTATGCCCCTGCTCCTTGAGCGCCTGGACAAGAGTCCTCTTCTGCTCCGGCGTCACGCGCCCGAAAACAGTGTATTTGTCCGCTGCATCGTAAATTTTCTCCCGGGTATCCAGCGTTCGGGCGTCAATATATTTTTCCGCGTCCGCAACATCCGCCCTTCGGGCAACTTCTGATACGGTTACCGCGTTGTCGCCCGAAATGACCTTGATTTGGACACCCTGTTTTGCGAAGTAGCGGAAGGTTTCCGGCGCTTCAGCACGTACTTTGTTGGAAAGAAGAATCAGCGCGAGCGGCATGAATCCTGCCTTCAGCTCCTCATCCTCAAGCGTTCCGTCATAGAGCCCAAGCAGAATTGTTCGGCATCCTTTTGAGGAGTATTCCTCCACGAGCTTGCTGATGTCCGGGCGATCCTGCCCCGCAAGAAGAATCTCGGGCGCTCCCAGAAGGTACGTTTCATCCTCATGGAACGAAACGCCGCCGTATTTTGTTTTAGATGTAAAGGGAAGCGTATCGATGGCCTGCTGCTTTACCTCGCCGGTGAAGTAGCGCTTAAGCGCTGCCATGGTTTCGTTATCGTTCTGCATCGCGTAGACGTAGTCCGCCATAATCAGCCGTATGTCGCTTTCAATGTATCGGTCCGGGCAAAGAGGAATAACATCTTCCACAACCATCTTATTTTCGGTAATCGTTCCGGTTTTGTCTACGCAGAGAATGTCAACGCGAGCCAGTGTTTCGATGCAGTCCATATCGTGCACCAGCGTTTTCTTGTTCGCAAGCCGTATGACCGCCGCCACAAGCGCCAGCGTTGTAAGAAGATACAATCCCTCCGGGATCATGCCCACAATGGACCCGACCGTGGAAGTTACGCTGACCGCAATCTCACGGTCAAGCCAGTAATGCTCTTTGATGAACATGATAATGCCCAGGGGAATGACAATGAATCCAATCCATTTGATGAGGTTTGTAAGGGAGTTCATCATTTCCGACTGCCGGGCGCCCTTGGACTTTTTCGCCTCTATTGTCAGCTTCGATACGAAGGAGTCCGCCCCCACATTTGTCAGCCGCGCGCGGCAGGTCCCGTTAATGACAAAGCTGCCGGACAGGAGCGTGTCTCCCTTTTTCTTCAGAATCTCATCCGATTCTCCGGTAATCAGGGCTTCGTTGACATGGCAGTCGCCGTCAATGACCTCTGCGTCCGCATAGATTTGATTTCCCGTGGTAAATTCTACAACATCGTCCCGGACCAGTTCCTCCGTCGCTACGCTGGAGAGTTTTCCGTTTCGCACGACATGCGCTTTCGGCGTATTCAGAATGGACAGGTTGTCCAGTGTTTTTTTGGATTTCAGCTCCTGTGCGATTCCAATCAGAGTATTCCAGATGACAACGCCCATGAAGGTCAGGTTCAGCCATTGGCCGACCAGAATGACGCAGATCGCAAGGATGAAGAAAATAAGGTTGAAGTAGGTAAAGATATTGTCCAGGACAATCTGCCGCGTCGTTTTCCCGATCGGTTCTACCGGAAGATTCGCCCATCCTGCCGCCGCCCGCTGGGAAACCTGCTCGGAAGTCAGCCCCGTATCCGGATCCGCGTATACGACTTCCACCGGACGGCGCGCGGGCGTCTCCGGCTCTTTCGGTTTTCTCTTTAGGAATGTCGAAGCCAAGCAGATTCCTCCAAAGGGCAATGCTTTCCAGGTGTTTCCCTAGAATTTCATACAGCAAATCATTATAGCATGTTCCGCTACGCGGTACTGTGAACAGATTGCAAAAAACGATGGATATTATACAGACAGTCTTCCCTATTTGTCCCGCAGCGCTTTTTCCGGCCAGGGTTGCAGAGTTCCCTTTCGCACAAGAAACGCCTTCTTTGCCAGCCTTGCCATAGGGGTATCCCGCAGAGAGTCCGAATAGAAGGAATCCACTTCCGCGTCCGGAAAGGCTTCCCGGAAGCGGCGGACTTTTTCTTCCCCGCTGCAGTTGTTTCCATTAATTTTTCCCGTATGTATATCCATAGGCGTTGCCAGCAGGCGCACGCCCAACCGTCGGGCCGCCGGCCGTACCTCAAATTCCGGGGAAGCAGAGATAATCAGGTCCGACGGGCGGGACTGGCGCAGATACCAGTCCTGGACATGGTCCCACTTTTCATTCCAGTACGTTTCCAGGACCTCTTCCGTATTTTTCATCCTCGGCAGAAAGGAAAATGCGGCTTCCTTCGCCTGCTTCAGCGTTCCCAAATGCAGGGCCGTGCGCGCAAAGCCCCAAAGTCCTTTCAGCATGCTGGGGAAGAGAATGCGGGGATACCTTCGAAGACAGTACAGGCAGAATGTTACGGAACTGTCCGGATAGAATATGGTTTTATCAAAATCGTAGACATTCATGAATCGCTCTCAATTCCTGCAGGAATGGATTCCTCTAGGACGCGGCGGCAGCAAGGTAGGTGTACACCGTAACTGCGTCCTCTATATTGGTGTGCTGGTGCTCTTCCGTTGTCCCGGCACCAGCGGTTACAAGCACGTAGGTTTTTCCTCCGATAACCGCGCTGCTGGCAAGGCAGGAACCCGCCTCCGCCGTGTAGCCGGTCTTTCCGCCCAGAAACCGCACCGTATCCGGAAGGTTCAGCAGGCCGCTTCCGAAAATTGTGCTCTGCAGCGGAATCCCCTCCGGATGCTGCGCCGTCGTCTCCGTCCGATAGAGCGGTGTCGCGACCATCTGTGCAAATGTCTCATTTTGCATGGCATAGCGGAGGAGGATCGCCATGTCCGTGACGGTGGAGTAATGATTTTCGTTATGCAGCCCTGTCGTATTGACAAAATGCGTATCCTTCATTCCCAGTTCCTGTGCTTTCGCATTCATGCGCTCCGCGAAAGCTGCTTCGTTTCCAAACAGATCCACTGCCAGGGTCACGCAGCAGTCCGCGCCGGAAGGAAGAAGTACGCCATAAAGCAGATCCCTTTCTGAAAGCACTTCGCCTTCGGAAATACCGGCTGTCGAGGCATCGTCGTCCCCGATAAGCCCGTCCAGCCCTGCGGGAACCTGCAGTTTCGCATCCAGACCGGGTCCTTCCTCCAGCACCACCAGAGCAGTCATCATCTTCGTCATCGATGCCGGATAGATTCTCCGGCTCCTGTCTCGGCTTCCCAGCAGCTTTCCTGTATCGTCTTCCAGCAGCACGCAGGAATAGCTGTAGAGTCCTTCCATCATTTTCCGGCGCTCTATCGCCTGCTGAAGAAAATCGGCAACCTGTTCGCTGTCGGATGCGGTTAACACCCGCACTTCTTTTTGCTGCGTAGTGCCTTCTCCCTTGGACCATGCGGCGTTTCTTTCATGCACCGCCGCCGCAAGCAGGATAAGGACCGCAAGCAGAAGCACCGCCGCAATAATTCGCACGCAAATTGATTTGCTATGTCTCAAGAAAAACTTCTCCCTATACGCTTCTTCCGCCCGAACAAACGGGGAATGGATTCATGGGCATCGCATACCGGAGCCGGCGCCGCTCTGCCGGAAGAGTTCGGTTTTTCGTTTCCGGCGGGCCTGCCCGGCAGCACTTTCTAACCTGCTCCCTTTGTTCTTCCCGTTTCGGGCTGCAACGCTCACCACGCCGCCTCCGCGAGAAATTTTCAGCGTTTTTATACCCGTTTTTCCGCCCTTTATCCATTCTTCGGAATTAATAAATAACAGTATAACATAGAATTGATCTTATATTTTCCATTTCCACGAATATTTTGCGAAAGCTCTGCCGCGGCTGCTTGATCTTTCGGAAACGGAATGAAAAGGGTGCGATTTCCTCCTGGTACGGGAGTTTTTCCGAACGATGCTCCGGAATGCTGCGCGCGGGCAATTGTATTCCGAATACATTGCCGTGCCGCAGGCAAAATGCTATAATCGGGGCATGCGGAATTCTCATCTTCGATCCCGCCCGCTGGCTTTCTCCGGTCTGAGTGCGGCGCTTGCACTCTGTCTGCTTCTGGCAGGAAACCTCTTTCCGCCGCTGGTGTTTCTGATGCCGGCCTTGGCGGCGCTGGCGCTTCTGCCGGCTATTGAAGAATACGGCAGCAGAGCGGGGCTTGCGTCCTACTTTGTCGTTTCGATACTGTCCCTGCTCTTCCTTCCCGATAAAGAGCCCGCTTTTCTGTTTGTTTTTTTCGGCTGGTATCCGGCCATGCGGGGAAAGTTCAGTCGACTCCATCCCGCGATTTTCCGCTGGACTGTAAAACTGCTTTCCCTGAACCTCTGCGCCGTGCTTGCCTGGCTTCTCCTTGTCAAGGTGTTCTCCCTGGGTGATCTGGCGCAGGACTACGCGGACTTTACTGCAGGCATGGCCGCTGTAATGGCTGTACTGTGCAATCTGTTTTTCTTTGTTTATGACCTGCTGCTGCGGCGCTTTGGCGCGTACTGGCATCGCCGGAGGCAGGAATTCCATCACACCCCGAAAGAAGGATAATCCATGATGCAGCGACCCTATTCGAAAGCCGTCGTCTCCGCCAAAGCGGAGCGCTATCTCCGGCAGCATCATCCCTGGGTATACAATACGGACATTCTGCTTGCCCCGGAATCTGCTGTGAACGGCGATCTTGTGGACGTAGTGACCGAGAAAGGGCGCTGGATGGGAACCGGATTCTACAATTCCAATTCCAAACTCGCTCTCCGAGTGGTCAGCCGCAATACAAATGACCGCTTTGACCGCGCTTTCTGGCAGAGGCGCGTGCGCTATGCGCTGCAATATCGGAAAACGGTTATGCCGGGGGAAGATTTTCGCTGCTGCCGGCTGATTCATGGCGAGGCGGATGGCTTTCCGGGACTCACGGTTGACCGATATGGAGAAATTCTGGTCGCCCAGTGCCAATGCCTCGGTCTGGATCGAATCAAGCAGGAAATCTACGATGCCCTTCTCGCGCAGCTGCGGGACGCCGGCGAAAGCATTCAGGGACTCTATGAGCGTAATGACGGTCCCCTTCGCGCCAAAGAAGGCCTGCCTTCCGAAAAGGGCTTCTACGCCGGAACCGGCAGCGGCTCCTGCCTTATTCGGGAAAACGGGCTGGAGCTGCTTGTGGATTATGAAAACGGGCAGAAAACCGGGTATTTTCTGGATCAGAAGCGGAATCGCCAAGCCGTGGCACGCCTGGCAGCAGGAAGGTCCGTCCTTGACTGCTTTGCGCATACCGGCGGATTCGGACTGAACTGCGCCGCCGCCGGTGCGAAGCGGGTCGTCTGTGTGGACGTGTCCCAGGCTGCGCTGGATACAGCGGGGAAAAACGCCGCATTAAATCATCTGCATCCGGAATTTCTCTGCCAGGATGTCTTTGTGCTTCTGGATTCTCTTTCACTCGGGAACGCCAAGCCTTTCGACTTGATTATTCTGGATCCTCCGGCGTTTACAAAAAGCCGCGGAACGCTCCGGAGCGCTCTGCGCGGCTACCGGGAAATCAACCGCAAGGCGATGCGTCTTCTTCCCCGCGGCGGCTATCTTGCTACCTGCTCCTGCTCCCATTTCGTGACCGATGCACTCTTCTGCGAGATGCTCCGCGCCGCGGCGATGGATGCCGATGTGACTTTAAAGCAGGTCGAAGCACGGCAGCAGAGTCCAGATCATCCGATTGACTGGGATGTTCCGGAAACTTCCTATCTGAAGTTTTATATTTTCCAGGTCTGCTGAACCGATAAAAAAAACGGAGGGATTTTCGTCCTTCCGTCTAATGGCAGCCCGTCCGGCTGCCCTCCGGGCTGAATAAGGCTATTCTGCCAGCCGCACAAGACTTCCGATCACAACATACCGTGCATCCTCATACTCCGAGGAGCAGGTAGACAGCGTGACCGTACGGGTTACGGTGCTCAGGCGGACATTGGATACAAAATCCGACTGCTGCACGCATTTTTCAAGATATGTATGGAACTCCCCGCTGTTTCCATACATATTGTAGGAATCCGAATCGGAAGGCGTCACGAAACCCGCCAGCACATCTACGCGGTAGTCCGCCTCCTGCGTCAGAATCCAGAAAGTCGGATGTGCATCGTAATAGCTCTGACTGGCAAAGGAAGTAAGCTCTCCGAACATGCTCCCGTCCCGCATATGGTGCCCGTAGATTACGGTGCTCAGGTCGCTGAAGTTCGGGCTGTTGCGGTAGTCCATGAAAATGCTTCCCGCCACCGCTTCGCTTCCGTCAATGAGGCGGTGCACGTAGTACTGGTTATCCTGCCCCTGAAGAATCGGATAGCTTATATTCGTTCCTTCGCAGTACACCCAGCCGCGCACATCCGGATTCTGTTCCAGAAGCTTGTCGAAATCCACCGTTATAGGAGCCTGTTCCCCCGGTTCCTCCGCAGCGGATCCTCCGCTGTCCTCGGTCCTGGCTTCTACAAAAATCGTGCTGCCGGTGTTGCTTTGCACCGCTTCCGAATTCAAATTTTCGTAGGCATTGTTTCCCCGATCATATTCCGCACGGATCCCCAACAGCGCTGCCACTGCAAATCCAATCAGTGCCAGCGCTGCGATAACAACCAATATGTTCAGAGTTCTTCTCATAGAGGCCGTCCTTCCGGAGCGGGGTTATTTTGTTGCGGCTCCGTTCTTTCTTTTCAGGTTGGAGACGACAACATAAGCAATCAGCGCAACGCCGATCCCGCCGATCACAATCCACAGAACACTGTCCATTGTATCGCCGGTTTTCGGAATGTCATTCGTAGGCGTGCTGGAGGCGGAAGAAGATCTTCTTACGCTGACTCCCGCAACGCTGCGGTTCACAATTATAGTGCGGTTCGCCTGGACGCCGACCGCTACGGTGCTCGCATGGTCCACAAGAACGGCGGAATCCACTGGAACATCGACCGACGCGACGTGATCGTTTCCGCTCGCATTTGACTGGGAATCGGAATCATCCGTACCTCCGGTGCCTTCCGAGCCGGTGCCGGTATCGCCTGTCCCAGCTCCCGAATTATTGGCCTGCTTGCCTCCGCCGGAAGATGTGGTCGCTGTATTGTTTTTGGGACCGGACTGGGCATTTACATTCTGGTCATTGTTAACAATGACATCTGCTGTATTTTGCGGGTCTGAATTCGATCCTGCCGGCTCCTCCGCAAATGCGGTAATGCACAGCACGCTTACAAGAAACACAACCAGAACCAGCATCGATAGAGCTTTCTTCGATCTTCTCATACTGACTTCCTTTCTTCGCACGGCTTAGCCCGTGTCGGTGCGAATAAAATTCTTTTTGTTTTGTTGTCCACCGGAAAATTGTTCCGGTCCGGAGCCGTTATGCAGCACACGGCTGCGGGTTATTGCCGGTCTTACTGCAGACTCATCCAGTATTCGCTACCGGATGTGTCTCTATCAAAGAGGTGCCCGTTCGCTGCCTCCATGATCTCATAATAATAAGGATTCGACGCATTCACATCCGTAAAGGAAATCAAGGTGTCGGCATTCGCATCGATATACGCCTGATCGGGATCGCGCCCCGTCATCAGATTCATGATGGCAACCAGTTCTTCCCTAGTAACCGGGATATTGGGGTAGAACCGTCCTTCTTCATTGCAGATAAACCCGTACGCCGCACAGGAGGAAATAGCGTCATACGCCCAATAGCTTTCCTCCACATCGGTGAAGTTGAGCTGCGTCGCTTTCTGCGGGAAGAAGCGGGAAACCATCTGGCAGAGCTCCGCCCTTGTCAGTTTCCGGTTCGGTCGGAATGTCCCGTCTTCAAACCCCGTAATTACGCCTTTGTAGCTGAGGCAGGAAATCCGTACATAGTACTTGCTTCCCAGTGCGACGTCCGAATAGGTTTCGGTCGTTTCATACTCCTTATCCTTAAGGATGTTATAAAAGATATAAGCCGCCTCGCCGCGGGAAACGGTCTGTTCGGGATTGATCTTTCCTTCCGTTCCCGTTATATAGGCGCTGTGATCGGTTGTATCCACTTCCGCCTTGGTGTGGTCGACAGTCTCCTCTCGGGAGGATGCGCGCCCCGTCGCCACTTGCGTACTCTGCCGCACGGAAGCCGACCCATAGGAACGGTTGTAAATAAAGCCGGAATATCCGCCGTAGGACGGATAGGAAGAGCCGTCATCGCTATAATCATAAATGTAAACGGAACCGTTGGTGCTGACCACGCTGCCATCGCCGCGGATAATGATCGTTTCCTCATTATGCACGGAAGCCTCATTGCTGCCTTTCGTAACGGTTACTGTAGCGCCTCCGGCGCTGGCCTGGTCCGTTTTTGTCCCGCTCCCCGTAACGGTTCCTTCGGATGGCGCCGGCGTCGCTGCCGGGGTTTCTTCCGCGGATTCCTCCGCCGGAGGATTCTCCGCCGCTGCCGGAACCCAGCAGGCCGATAGCAGCATGGCAACGGTCAACACAGCGATAAGCAGTTTCTTCATGGTGTGCCTCATGTTCATCGGGTTTTTCTTCTTCAATAACATCTGCGGAAGGGATGCCGCGTGCATGAATGGTAAAAATTTCTATTTACATAATACGGAATTATTGCAATTAAATCAATGGCAGAATACCCGGCTTGTGAAAATTTTTTACCGAAATTTCTTCGCTTTGTATATTCTGCCGCAAATTTATTAACGCTTAATTAGAATCATTTTCTCAGCCCGTTTTCCGGTTCATCTACCGACAGGTAAAAAGAAGAATCTGCCGATCCGCCGCAAGGGTTTCAAGAAGTTTCATGGCCTGGCCCCGCCGATCCTCATCGAGGTTGGCAAAGGGGTCATCCAGAATAATCGGGCAGCCGGTTTCCGAAGGCAGCGCCTGCGTGCATACGGCAAGCCGGACAGCGATGTAAAGCAGATCTACCGTGCCAGCACTCAGATATTGGGTGCTGTGCGGAAGGAGATCTTCCGCTCTGGCCGCTTTCATGGAGAAGTCCCGGCTGATTAGTAGATTTTCATAGCGTCCCTGCGTCATAACGGACATGTAGTCCGCCGCGCACTTGGCCAGTTTCGGAGAAACCCGGCTGTGAATTTCCGCATCTGACTCCGTGAGAACGTCCAGTGCCAGCGCCATTGCTTCATAGGTTTCTCTCAAATCCCGTCGCCGCTGCTCCATTGTCGTCAGGCTGCTGCGCAGAACCATCGGATCCCCCAGCGCCTGCATCCGTCCCTGTGTCTGTGCTATGGCTTCTCCGTACCGGCGCAGAACCTGCCGCTGGTTCTGAAGTTCCGCTGCCTGCTGCGATTCCGTACCGTTTCCGGAAAAATCCAGCTCCGTAAGAGTTTCTTTCTCAATGGAATCCCGGTAGTTTCGGAGTTTTTCCAGTTTTTCCGCCGCCTGCTGCATCTCCAGACGGGATGCGCTGCAGGCAGCAACTAGGTTTGCATAATTTTCCGCCGCGTGGACTATCTCCTTTTCCGATCCGGCGTCGTAGTGCTGGAGAATCCGCAGGTACTCCCGGTGGGCTCTTTCTCCACGAAGATTGCGTCGATAGAAGATAACCGCCAGGGCAGCGGCCAAGGCAGCAACCAGGCAACCCAGGACTTCATAGACCCTCTGCCCCGTCCGAATACCGAAAAACGCCGCAGCGGCCGCCAGCAGGAGAAACAGAACGCACCAGAGAAAAGAATTTCTTCGCTCGGACTTTCTCCGCAGGCTTCGGGCCTGCGCTTCGTCGCGTTTGGCCTGCTCCAGCACCTGTTCCGGCGCTCCCTCCGAAATGGGAGAATGCGACAGCGCCGCCTGATCCGCACGGTGCTTTACGCATAGTCTGTCATATTCCTGCTGCGCCGTCTGGAGATCACGGCGGCTGTTCTGCAGATTTTCCAGCGCCTGCTGTCGGGTTTGGCGGCGGCTGCTGGCAATTGCATTTTCGAGTTTTCGGCATTTTTCCTCTTCCTGCGCCGAACGCACATGCAGAAGACGCAGTCGCTCGGATTCCTGCTCCAGATCCTCCAGCTTTTTCTGCGTATCCCGCATATTCGCTTCCAGTTCCGGAACCATGCCTTTCTGGTTGTAGGCGATTTTATGTCTCCAGGTCCGCAGCCGTCCGGCTGCCTCATCAAAGGAGGTATCCTCCTCACCGGTGAGAACCATGGAACTGATCTGCCGTTCCAGATCCGGGGAGTTTATGATGCTCAGCGCTCCCTGCCCTACAAAGGCGCTCCGGGAGAAAACATCGGCGGTAACGCCGGTCAGAATCTGGCCCGCGTTCGTGCCGTTAAGTTCCGGCACGGGGATGTCGGTTCCCGTAAAGACGGCGGAAAACTGTCGCATCGGCCGATCCGGATTCGCCGTCCCTCTGCGCAGGGTGATCTCTCTGCCTTCCCCGTCGATTAGATCCATGCTGCCTTCCATCGGAGTCCCCGACCAGGGAGCGAACCGGGTTTTATCCGGGAGGCTTCCCTTTCGGGCGCGGGCGCTGCTGTCCACTCCGTAAAGCATGCACCGGATAAAGGCGCACCAAGTGGACTTTCCGGATTCATTCGGGCGCACGATCACGTTGAGTCCGTCCTTAAACTGCATGCTTTCTCCGTTCAGAACGCCGAATTTTGCGGTCATGCTACGAATAATCATCGGCCGTAACCTCCCGGTTATCCAGCGCTGCAATTCCCCATTCGGCAGCGCTTCGAATTCGCTTTCTGTCCTCATCGGATTCAGCCTGATCATACTGCTGCCGCAGCTTCTGCAGGAAAAGCCCCCGGAGCGTATCCTGTTCGGCACCCTGCCAGAGGTCTTTTCTCGCCCTGGTTTTATCCCGGATTTCCAAAGCGTAAAACCGATCCTCCAGCGTCCGGTAGAGGGAAGGAATGTCCAGCGGTTCGTCGATTTCTCCCTCCAGAACAAGCCGGCAGATGTCCCGATAGGTCTCTTCACGGGGAGGAAGCGTCTGCACCGGATCCGCTTCTCCGCTCATGTCAACATGCAGGACGCGATAGCACCGCTGCGCGATGGAGCATTTCTCCAAACGGCAGTCTGTCTCGGAGAGTTCCAGAAAATAAATATACTTTTCTCCGGTTTCATCGAATCCTCTGCCCTCGGGGCAGCCCGGCCAGGCGTACCATGTTTCCCCTTCCTGGAGAAGGCCGCTTTCCCTGTGACTATGCCCGAAAGCGATATAATCCATGCCGCTTCGGAGAATGTCCTCCTTTCGCACGGGATTGTAGCGAGATTCCGGCTGTCCTGCCTGGCCATGAATAACCATCAAATCCAGGGTATCCGGCTGCTTAACCGCCTCAAAACCTTCCAGCATGTTCTGGCTTTCTATATCCGTAAACGCCGCACCCCAGACACGCACGCCAAGTTCCGGCACGGGCACGCACTGCAGGCGGTGCTCCGTAAAGATATGCACGTTTTCCGGCCAGGTCAGCGTAAGATAAGGAGAGCCGGGAAGCACGCAGTCATGGTTTCCGGGCGCGATGAAAACCGGCACCTGCAGGGCACGGAGCGCGTCCCGAAGCTCTTCCTCCGTCTGGCGGAAGCAGGCTGCAGAATCGAACAGATCCCCGGAGAGAAGAACGATCTGGACTTGTCTGCCGGCAGCTTCCTGCGTGAGGCGCCGGAGAAGCTGACGCTGCTCCGCGCGGCGCTGCGCAGCTTTTTCCGCAGTCAGATTTTCAAAGGGAGAGTCGAGGTGGAAATCCGCAGCATGCAGAATTCGAATTGCAGTATTGCTCATAGGACGCGAATCGCCTCCACAGCCGTACAGCGGCCTGTCTTTTCCTCTATCGTAAAGATGCAGCCTTCCATCTTGCATGGCCCGTCGCCGGAATTATACCTCTCCGGAGGATTGCCGAGAAACTTTCCCACCGACTGTTCTACACTTACGCCGATAACCGAATGAATCGGGCCCGTCATGCCCAAATCTGTAATATACCCCGTTCCGCCCGCCAGAACCCGATCATCCGATGTCTGAACGTGTGTATGCGTTCCCCATACGGCGGAAACGGAGCCATCCAGCATATAGCCCATTGCGACCTTTTCGCTGGTACCCTCCGCATGGAAATCCACGAGAATAATTTTTTCCCGGATCTGCTCCAGGTAGTCCTTGGCTACGAGAAAGGGATTGTCCGTACTGAAATCCATAGTAAACCGCCCCAGCAGATTCATGAGGCAAATGTCCCCGAAATCCCTGTGATAGACCGCAATACCGCGGCCAGGGCACTGTGGAGCGTAGTTTGCCGGGCGAAGGACTCGGTCATTCTTTTCCATGTATGGCCGAAGTTCCGTCCGGATCCAGGTATGATTCCCCAGCGTTACCGCGTCCGCGCCTGCTTCCAGCATTGCGTCGATCTGCTTCGGCGTGACGCCGACAACATGGGCGTTCTCTCCGTTGACAACGCAGAAATCAATCTTCTGCTCCTTCTTGTAATCCGGAAGGCGGCTGCAGAGAAAATCCAGCCCCGGCTGCCCGCAGACATCCCCGATCGCTAGTACTCGAATGCTCATAATAACCCTTCTTTATCTTTTCCGACAGAATACTCTGTTTTAGATTAATAATTCTACCACAACCCCACTGAAATTGACACCGGAGCCGGACGCCGGAGATTCCGGAATCGGAACGGGAAAATCCCGGGCTATAGACCCGGGATGATTTCGCATCTGCAGTTTGTCGATGAGCTTGTTTGAAAAATAACAGGGATTGTTCTGAAAAACACCCAACAGATAATATTATATTTACTTTTCTATGCAGTTTCCATAGCAATAATTCCCAAATCTTACGTAAACTTTACAGTCAATCTGAATATGGAATTCTCCCGTTGACTATGCTACCATACAGTCAGACGAAAGTTTAGATAGAAGGCAGCCGGAAGGGTCCGGCAGATATTTTACGAAAGGAGTGCGCAGGCCTATGAAATTGCAAACAGACAGTGAAGGGCAGGTCTGGGCAAAGTAGACCTCGTTCTCAACACCCACGGGATGTTTTCCCGCAGCCGTATAAAGCGAATGATTTGGAAAGTGGCTGTTTTGACCGGGAACCTGCCTTAAAAACAGGAAGAACCGTTTTGGATGGACAATTTTGAACCTGAGTGTTTTGAAAGGAACGCCATCAGTCCAAGATTAGGAGTTAGTCCAATGTACAGTTAATCCGCCGGGTGCGCACAATGGCGCACCCGGTTTTCCTTTCCTTTTCCCGGAACTCGCGTCCGCTCTTTTCCCCGCCTCTTTGATTCTGCGGCAGGAAACCCGGCGGCGATAGAAGAAATCCCGTCGATATGATATCATGAAGGAAAGCTTTTCCTGAACTTGCAGTCGTGTTTTCGATCTGGCTTCGCAGAGGGATGCGATCCGCCGCCCGACGCGCCGAAAAAACGAGTGGGGAAATGCGCGCTGCACCGAACAGTCTCTGCAGGCGGGACGGCACCGTATCCCCGAAAGGAGTTGTATATGAAAAGTGTGAAAACTTGGAAGAACCTTTCGTGCCTGCTGTTTCTTCTGGTGGTTCTTTTTTCTCTGACGGCATGCGGATCCTCTATGCAGAACTCCAATTTCGCCTATACGGGAGATGTCTCGTCCGACGCCGCCAGCGTCGAACGCAGCAACGATGCGGCGGAAAACAGAGCAGGCGGCGAGGAAATGGCTTCCACGGATCAAAAGCTGGTCTATACTGCCAATGTAACGATTGAAACTTCCGGCTACGCGGACTCGGTTGCGGCACTTCGGCAGCTGATTCAGGACTTCGGCGCCGGAATTGAAAATGAATCGGAAAGTACGTCGTCTTCGGGCAGTGAAAAAATCCACTATTCATATTTTACGGTTCGGGTTGACCCGGAGCGCCTGAATGATTTTCTAGACCGCCTCCCGGATATCGGAAGCGTGACCGCTCGCAGCCTGTCCTCGGAGAATATAACCCAGGTCTACAACGACAACGAAGTCCAGATCGCCGCCCTGGAGAAAGAGGAACAGCGGCTGCTGGAAATGATGGACAAAGCGGAAACGGTCGAGGAAATGATCGCCGTAGAATCCCGCTTAACGGAAGTGGAAACGCAGCTCAACCAGTATAAGACGCAGAAAAGCTACTACGACAACGAAGTCCGCCATGCAACCGTTTACATAGACCTTGAAGAAGTTCAATCCTACCAGGATGTCGGAAATTCCTCCGGTTTCTGGGGAATGGTGAAAAAAACTTTCCGCAATTCCATCCATGCTCTGGGCACTTTCTTCGTCTGGCTGTTTACCGGCATACTATGGCTCCTGCCTTTCGCCGCTCTTGCCTGCATTGTCTGGCTGATTGTGCGTGCGATCCGCAAAAAGAAAAAGCAGAAAAACGGCGCTGCCGCTTTGAAGGAGCCTGTCCCGGACGACGAACCGTCCGAAGAGACGGGAGCGGCTCCGGAAGCAAAAGCCTCCGGCGATCCCGATCAAAATAGCAGCAAAAAATAGCGCAGGAGTCCTGCTCTTTGCGTTCTGCTCTGCAAATTCTCTCACAGGACGACATCCCCCGGCGCTTGTGAAGCCTCACACGATTAAAATCGCGTGCTTCCATGCCCGCGTTCCGCAGGCACAGACTCGCTGACTGAAGATAC
>OMTF01000033.1 GCA_900313925.1 uncultured Eubacteriales bacterium
TTTCTTCCTATATTTATTTATACATTTACATATTTCTATATTCTGGGCAAAAAAACTTTTCCCGGCTATCCGGCTCTATTTGAACCGCAGGAGCAGGCCGAGGTCTCTTCCCTGTCGGAATCAAGCTTCAGCCGCTCCCGAATCCCGTGCGAAACTTCCTCAGCGGCATTCGGATCGATGGAATAATGGCCCCATCGTCCTTCTTTTCTCCCCGCAACAAGCCCCGCATCACACAGAATCTTCATATGGTGCGAAAGCGTCGGCTGGCTTATCTTCATCTCGTCAAGGAGAACACAGGCGCATTTTTCTCCCGTTTTCAGCATGGCGAGGATGCGCAGGCGGTTTTCATCCGACAGCGCCTTCGCCGTTTTTACCATCTGATCGTCTGTATACGCCATTTTGCACCTCAACGCATTGATTTCTCTCTATGGGAAAAATTACCACATACATTGATGTTTGTCAATATATATATTCCCCATCGGAAAATGCGGAAGCAAGGTGCCTTTGTTTCCTTTTCGGAAAGGAAAAGGTCTGCGGCTGGGAAGTACGTTTCAGATCAGGGCAAACTGCTTCCATACCCCGGAGCGGTAGCGCTTGTAAAAAATAGCTCCCCGGATGAAAAGGTCGATGCCCATACCGAAAGCAATGCCGATGACTCCCATCTGGAGCCATAGGCCGAACAGGGCGGAAAAGAACAGTCTTGCCCCGATCGTCAGGGAGATGGACACAATCATGGTATATTTGATATCGCCGGCGGCTCTCAGGCCGTTGCCAAGCGGTCCGGCAAACGGATAGGCCAGGCCGTTCATGATGTTGTTGATGAGAACGAGCCAGAAGGCAAGGTCCTTCGCCGAATCCGATATGGCAAAGAATTTCAGCAGAAGCGGGGTTGCAGCAAGAACGAGGGCGTTCCAGCCGATCGACAGGAGAAAAGATTCCTTATTCAGTTTCTTAAAATAAAATTCCGCCTGATCGGTATCTTCGGCGCCCATGCACTGGCCGATGACCGTGGTATAGGCGGGCGCCATAGCCAGGCCCATCAGGGAAGCCAGAGACCAGATGCTCTGGGCGACTCCGTTGGCCGCAATCTGGTAGGTGCCGAACAGAGCAACCATGGAGCTAAGGGCGACCTTAACAAGCTGGTGGACTCCGTTTTCCGCCCCATTGGGTATGGCTACATTCATTATTCTGCGCAGCAGATCCGACTTCCAGGCAAAGATGGATCGGCCTTCGTAATGCACCGGAAGTTTCGGAGAACAGGCATAACAGGTTACGGCAGCAGCGGAAATCAGCCGGGAGAGAAAGGACGGCCAGGCCACGCCGGCGACACCGGCATGGAAAAGAAAAACGCCAAGGCAGTTTCCCGCAATATTGATGACATTGGCGACAATCGAAATATTCATTGTGATCTTTGTCCGCCCTTCGCTGCGGCATAAGGCCGCTCCGGCATCATAAACAGCAAGAGGCGGGAAGGAAATCGCGGTGATCTGCAGATAGGTGCGGCACGCCTGCATAACGTCCGGTTCCACGTTGCCGAAAAGCCCATGCAGCAGCGGAGTCTGAAAGACAAGACAGGGTACGGTAATCCCGGTGGAAATAAGGACTGAAATCATAAGCAGCTGCCCGGCCGCACCGCTGGCGTTCCGCACGTCCCGGCGGCCGATATACTGGCTGATAATTACGGCGCCGCCGCTTGCAAGCGCGGTAAACAGAAATACGAATACCGTATTGAAGGCGTTGACGAGAGAAACTCCGGAGACAGCAGCGTCCCCGGCGTAGCTTACAACGAATGTATCGGCCATCCCTACAAGCAGAAGCAGGAATTGCTCTACAAAGAGAGGGACGATAAGGTCGCGCAGATCTTTATCGCTGAAGAACAAGACGCCGCGCCTCCTCAACCATATTTTCTGCCTTTTCCATATCCCAGTCGCAGAAATCCGTTACCAGCATGGAGGCGATGCCGTGGGAATGCATCCAGAGCTGATCATGCTTCCACTCGGCTTCCTGATGGGACAGATGATAGGTCCGCATCAATTCCTGAACAGAGCGTTCAATCACCGAAGACAGTGCCCGCTTCATCTCGGAAAATGCATTGCGGCGCATAAAGAGGAACCGGAACAGATTTCTGTTCTCTTTTGCAAAGCGGATATATTCCATGCCGTAGAGGCAGCCGTCCTGCCCGATCGCATCTGTAAATTTCTGCACGGCCGCTTCGCAGAGAGCCTGCCGCAGCTCCGCCATATTGCGGTAGGAGAGGTAGATCGGCTGCGTGGAGCAGTCCAGCTTCGCTGCAAGGGATTTTACGTTGACTGTGTCATAGCCGTTCTTCTCAAGCATGGATAAGGCCGTATGGAGTATCCGCTCCTTCGTGATTTTCTTTTTCGCAGGCATTCGGCGCCTCCCAATAAAATAAATAGCTTTATTAATAAACATGTTTATTTTATATGAACTCGCCAAAATGTCAAGCCCATGTGCCCTGTCCCTCCGCGTCAGCCGAAAATCGGTCTGACCAGTTATCGAACTTTTTTTGCCCGTTTCTTATATTTTGTTGAAATTCCAGGTGGAAATGATAACACTTATGATATAATACAGCATTACAGCCCGTGATAACGGTCCGTGCCTGTCCTGCCGCTTTCCTGTGCCAGGCCGCCCGTATCCCGATTCGGCCACGGGTTTGAGAAGGGGGAAACGACTATGAGGCATGCACTGCAGAAACTGATCCTTTTCATCCTGTCCATCGTTCTTGCCGTTGGTGCCATGGTGCCGGCCTACGCGAATGATCCGCAGGGAGATGGGGGTTCTTCCAACGATATCTCCTCAAATCTGGATGTCCGCATTACAACCAGCATTGAGAATTCCACCGTTGAAACCTGGGTTCCTTTTACCGTTCGGGTCGAAATGAGCGAAACCGACGCCTATGAGATCCAGCCGGGCGATTCCGTCCGCGTCACCTGGGACATCGGCATGCGGGCAAATTACAGCGGCGATCTGCCGGTCGTAGTGGAATCCGGCCCGCTGGCAGGAACATCGATCGGCACCGCGCATATCACCTCCGCAGGTGCTACGGTCGTCTTTAGCAGTGAAGTGACAAATATCCAGCAGGTTGGAGCGTATATTGAGTTCCAAAGCTACGCGACAACAAACGGTGAACATACCATTCAGGCCGGAGACGTTACATATACCTATACGTCCACTTCGCCCCCCGGTCCGGTTGGTTCTGCCAGCAAGGACGGCGTTTGGGTGGATGCCACGGAAACGATCGCTCCCTACAGCATGATTCGCTGGCTTATTCGTCTGAATCAGAATTTTACCAGCGACTGGGTCGGTCCCGTTAGGGTCTCGGATACGATTGCCGATGATCTGGAGCTGGATGCGAATTTTGTTCATATCGAATTCTATGACAGCCGGGGAAACTGGGTTACGAATATCGTGGGGGCAGACAGCCTCGCCGCACTTGGCGGTTCCTTTTCCTATAATTCGAGCTCGCGCGAATTAGTCTGCCAGATTCCGGGAGCTTGGCTGAATACGGGCATCACAAAAAATGGTACGACGTATGAAGGGCCCCTGGAGGCTATCATTGTTCTGCATACCACCACCCGGGAAGATACCAACGTCAGCGGTTATTTGTATCAAAATAACGCCATCGTCTATGCCAATGGAACGGAAGTGGATGTAACCGGATGGCTGAGGCGGCCGACCGCCAGTGCAGGAGGCTCCGGAATTCCGGCGGGGACCATTCAGATTACCAAAATTGTCAGCGACGACCGGAGTCCCCTCCGCGGCGTAACATTCCATGTATACAAGCTGAATGACGACGGCCTTCGCCTTTCCGGATGGTACAACGGAAAAGACTTTGCGGAGATTACCACAGGAGAGGACGGCATCGCCAAACTGGAAGGGTTAACGAAAGGCAAGTACGCAATCGAGGAAGTGGCGGCGCCCGGCTGGGTTGTCCGCACAAACGGTTCCATCACCGTAGAACTTTCCGAAACATCCGGCACTGCTCTAGAAATCCCGAATGAAATTGTCAAGACGGAGATTGACATCATAAAAAAATGGAGCGACCAGAACAACAAAGATGGGCTGCGACCGAATAGCATTCATGTTTCGCTCTATGCTTTTGACGAGAAAGTCCGCGAAGCGACCCTTGACTCGGTGAACCAATGGACGTATTCCTTCTACGACCTGCCGAAATACAAGGATGGGCAGATAATTCCCTACACGGTTAAGGAAGACTCGGTAGAAGGCTATACCGCCGCCATCCGCATGGAAGAAAGCGACGGCGCCATCCGCTATGAAATTGTAAACACGCATACGCCGGCAGCTCCCGGAAAGCCGACCTCGCCGGCAGAGCCCGATGTTCCGAATACCGGAGACAGTTCTCGCATCGCCCTGTATATCGGTCTGCTCTGCGCTGCAGCCGTGATTGTTGTTATTCTTATTCTCTATCGTAAGAAGAAAGGCGGCGGAAAGTCCGACTGACACCGGAAATGTCCTGGCAGCAACACAACCTGAATCGCCATACGCTGCATGTTCCGCAGCAAGCGGCAGTCAGAAAAGCTGACTGCCGCTTCTTTTTTCTTATATTCTTTCAGCCGACCGCAACGGGGAATAGGAATTCCGCCAGTACTGCCTTGCAAGCAGCGTAGGGGGACCAGCCGGTGGTTGTCCGCATTTTGCGGCTCATCTTCTGCAGTGCATTGGAGAGGGATGCTTTGCAGCCTTTACACTGTTTCTGTCTAAAATAAGCATCATGCCGGATGCGCCTCTGCCATTTCTATTTTATAGTTTTGAGGAGAAAGACCGCAGCCGGACATAGGACAGCCGGAAGAGGAAATATCGCCGGAGTTCTGATTCATTTCTTTGAAAGGGGCTTTGCAGCAAGCCTTTTAGTACAGCCGCAATCCGAAGCGCTGAATAGGAAAGGCGCATCCGATACCATGGAACAGGTTGTTTTTTCTATTGGCAACTGGAAACTGCTGCAGAGAATATCACTCGCTCTTCGCTGCCGAGGATTTCACCCAGTTTGAAAACTCGATCGCAAGGTGCATCTGGTGATTTTTAATGATGCGCCCCGGTGTCGCAGTCGGAAACTCAACCAGCAGCTTAGCCTTGAACCCATCCTCCGTCTTTTTGAACTGGTGGCGAACGCCCCCCTGTACGGCACCCGTTTGCAGTCTTGCTGCGCCGGGACGCTGCGCTTCGAAGGTATCGGATTCCCATTTGGAGCCAAGGCCCGTTTCGTCCCCATACCGAATGAACATTTTCGTCGGAACCGGACTGCTTCCGCAAGCCTCAATTACTTCCAGCTGCCCGTCATCGGTAGCAGCCAGATAATAGTGGTCCGGTTCCACGCCAAGATTTGTACGAAGATTAGCTAAGGAGTTTTCCGCCTGCAGCCGATCAAATTCAGGAAGAAATCTGTCCAGCGCCACACCGTTAACTTCGACTTCCGTAATGCAGAATTTCGTTTTTCCGCCCGATAGCCGGATTATGGCTACGGTTGCTTTATCACAGAAACGGATCTGTTTGTCAAGCTTTCTCGCAATAGCGTCCGGCCCCATTTTCATTTTCTCATCGGTCAGTGCCGCAAGCATCGTATCGGCATCCGATACTTTCATCGGAGCAAGATCCAATTTCTTCTCGGCCTTGCGGATCCGTTTGATGACAAAGCGGTCAAGCACTTCCTTTGAGATATATTTACCGTCAATTGTTGCTTTGATCGAATACCCATCTCCCTGTACGACTGCAGCGTCTTCTTCCGAACCGAAATGGATCCGGGAACCGTTCATATAGATACATAAGTCCGCAATCACTGCGGCAATAAGCAGCACAGTAGTCAGCATATAGTCTTTTCCCTCTGTTTTTCCACTATTAACGAATCTTCCGTTTACTATCGTTTTCTATTATATATGAATTTTTATGCCCGAGTTGTTAATACGCCTAATTTGACCCAATTTCCGATGTTTGTGTAGCATACTTTCGGGCGCCATAAAAAAGGCCGTTACCCACCAAATAAGAAAAAGAAGAAGTTTCCTTTTTTAGCATTTATTCCCTATTGACATCCATATTCCATAGGTCCGGCATCGTTTTTTATTTGGGTGCCAGCAATGACATCCGCCTTCGCCTTTTTCGAATTTCCCGTCTGCATTCCGTTGTCGCTATATCTGCTTCTTCCTTGCTCAAGCAAAGGTAAGCTGTCCGGGCAGCTTTTTCTTCTCTTTCTTAGGAAATTGTCTGTCATATTTTTCAAAATCATCCGGATGCCGTTTCGCCGCAAGATAGCCTTCCGGATCAGAAAACGTTCCTTGTGCCTTTCCGAGATATCCCTCCCGCAACTCTCTGACGAGCAGATAGTCCGCTTCCGGATCCGGTCGATAGCGGATTCCTCTTGTTTTTGCCGGGATAAATCCAAATTTTCCGTAAAACTGGACGTTTCCGGTAATTAGCAGTGCTGCTGCACCCAGTTCCGCTGCAATTTTTATTGAATCCTCCAGCAATTTCCCGCCGAAGCCTTTGTGCTGATGGTCCGGATGAATACTGATTGGTCCAAAAGTTAGCGTCGGAATTGTTCTTCCATCATCCCCGACTATCTGTGAATGCACATACATGATCTGTCCGATGATTCGGCCCTCTTTAATCATTATTAGGTCCAGCTCTGGAATAAATTCACTGCATTTGCGAAAGCAATGCAGAATATAATGTTCTGTGCATCCTGGGTGATAAACATTCCAGAAAGCTTCTCTTACCATCTTTTCCGTCTCAAAATAGTCATCCGGATTTTCCCGGCGAATCCGGCAATCCGATCGGACGGGTTCCGGAAATACTTGCTCGTTTTTCAATTTTTTTCTCTTTCTCTCCCTGCAAGCGGTTCCCGGACCGCCGTCCAGATTTTCGCGGAACGGCTTTTCCGGGACTGCTGCTTATTCTCATTCGGTCCGCAATTCCTTCTCTTCCACGCCTTCCAAAATCATCCGGATCAGTTCTTTAACGTGAATTTCCAGCACGTCAATCGTCTCTGTCAAACTTTCGGATCCCCCGAAAAGAAGAGGAAGTCTGGTGCAGCCAATTACAATCGCATGAATTACGTCATCCCGCGCCATACGGCTTACGATTTGCAGGATTTTCTTTCGGGTTTCAGGAACCGTGATGCCGAATTCCAGTTCCTTTTCAATAGCATATATTACAACATATGTATATAGAGTATATAGAAAGGAATTATGCCTTTATGAAACAGACTTTTACAGCGAAACTACAGATTATGCCATACCGCGGATCTGTGGCTCCTTGTGAATAGTATTGTGTCCTTGTTTCCCGCGAGGAAGCCGATGCGGAGCAATGTTTCCCCCGGTGGAAATCTCGGGGAATGGATCATTTTTTTAATTAATAAAAGGGCTCTCATAATTCTCCTCCTTGCAGTTTGCAAAGAAAAGACAGACTTTTCCCTTCATTTTGCATATATTTTCAGAAATACGGATAATTCTTTGCTCTTGCCTGAACGGAATATATTTGTCAAATTTTGGCTCCATTGATGCTGCCGCTGCAAGTGTCTCGCGGCTTTCTATTAAATAATAGTAAAATCTGCACTTCAGAACAGTCTTTCCGCAATTGCTTTCCATGAAGCCACTTGCATACCGCATCCTCCCGAGTTCTAAAAATTATTTCCTGCAGCTTTTCTCCATCTCATCGGGATGGCATACATATATATTTTTTTGTTTGTAACGAAGAATGTGAAGAACCGCGCTGGTCGGGAATCTGCTTACGCCCAATGAAACTCGTCTTCTGCCGGTGTATACTAATAGAATGAAAAGCATTTGCATAGATTTGCCCTTTGATCTTCGGATTTTCGAAGCCCTGGGGCACGATCTCCTTCTGCGCTTTAGTGGATATATAAAAGGAAGGAAACTTATGGACGATTCAAAGAAATATCTTTTTCACGCAATCCTTGAACCCGTTGCCGGAAAGGGCGGTGCCTACGTCCGCGTGCCTTATGATATTCGCGAAAAGTTCGGCAAAGGAAGGCTAAAAGTGCACGCGTGGTTTGACGGCATCCCCTACGACGGAAGCATTGTCAATATGGGCGTACGCAATGAGGACGGTTCCGTCTGCTATATTCTTGGGGTCCGGAAAGATATCCGGGAAAGGATGGGAAAAGGTATTGGAGAAGAAATCGAAGTAAAATTCATTCCGATACTTTAGGCTTTCCCATGTCCCCGCTTTCCGTTTTACGCACGGAAATCCGGCGAAATATTCGGAAATTCAGATATACTCTCCGTTTTCCGCCCGGACCCGCACTTCTCCGCTGCGCAGACGGGCAATCTCTCCTGTATCAAGGAAACGGACCTGCAGACTGAAGTCATCCATGATCGCCAGCGCTACGGCAGGCCGCCGTTCTCCCTCTTTCTCCACCAGGATGTTTCTTCCCAGCGTTACGCAGGCTGCACGGTATTCCTGCAGATAGCTCTCCGGGCAATTCGGCCAGTCCTGTCGCATACGATCCAATTCCTGAATCATTGCTGCCGCCAGTCTGGCCCGGCATACGCTCTGGCCGGTTTCCAGCCGCAGCGATGACGCCTTACTTCGGATCTCCTCCGGAAAACCTTCCCTTCCCTCATTGGCGTTGACACCGATTCCGATCACAACGCTGCTGGTACGGCCGCTTTCCGCTTCCATTACCGCTTCAGTCAGAATCCCGCATATTTTCTTATTGTTTACCAGCAGGTCGTTGACCCACTTAATTGTACAGGCTGCACCGCAGGAAGCTGTGATCGCCCGGCTGACTGCGACGGCTGTCCAAGCCGTAAGTTCCGGAATTCGGTCCACCGGCGCTTCGGTCCGAAAGAGAATTGAAAGGTATATTCCAACATCCTTCGGGGAAATAAATGTGCGGCCCATGCGGCCTTTGCCGCGGGTCTGCTGGTTTGAAACTGCGACCGTGCCGTCTGCCGGATTTTCCGAAAGCCGGCGCTTGAGCTCTTCATTGGTTGAGTCAATGGAATCATAGCAGTATACGCTCTGCATGCGAGGCTCTCCCAGATACCAGAGAAGTTCCCGGGAGTTTAGAAAATCCGTGTCCTCGAGCAGTCGGTAGCCGCGGTTTGTCGCAGAAAGAATATGAAAGCCCTCCTGCCGCAGCCGCTGCACGCAGTTGTTCACGCCGCTTCGGCTCAAGCCAAGTTCCTGGCTGACTTTTTCACCGGAGAGATAGCCCGATGCCCCTCTGAGGATCCGATACACCATGTCTGTTGTTGTCATACTGCCGCCTCCGGAACTCATTTACGGCGGTATTATATCACGAATCGAAGGAAAGAATTCCAGTAAATTTTCAATAGTCTTCGCCTGCCGCTGCGCAGCTTTTCGATACAAACCGGCGAAAGACAGCTTTCGCTGCCTTTCGAGCATAATATTTTCCCTGTACCGTCTCAGCTACTCATATACGTTGCGCGCGCTTTCGTCGGAAATAAGAGACGGCCCGCCTAGGGCGATGGCTCGATCCACGCCAAGCGCCTGTGCCGCATCTTTCGGAGCAGTCTGCGTAACCGCCTCATCGGTCATAAGAAGGATCGGGGCTTTGCAGGCATAGGCAAGCGGTCCGCCGCAAAGTCCGTCCGTAAAATTAAGACCGTAAGCCAGCACCGCTGTGCTGCAGGGATTCGAAAAATAGTGCTTTGCTGTAACTGAAGCCGTTTCATAACGATCCCGTCCGCTGACTCTTTCTACCGGTCCGTAGGGCTTCAGATCTTTTTCTACAGTGCTTGATACCGCGCCGGTACCGCCAAGAATTGTGAAGCTCAAAGCTTTCTCTTGCCAGGTATGCAGAAACTCCTTCTGCTCTTCCGTCAGTTCCTGCGGAACGAGAAGGATCGGGCATCCCGTAGCGGAAGCTGCAAGTGCGTCCGCATAGTTTGTACCGCTGCAGACAAGGATTTCGCTTCCTTCCGGAAGTCCGGCCTCTTGCAGAATTTCAAGGCAGGTGCCGTAGCGGTTCTGTCCGTACAGGCGCCGGCAGTTATAACCCTGCAGAGCATCGTCCACATCTGTCGGAACTACTTGCGGTCCTCCAAGGATATATACCGTAGCATTTTGTGTGCTGTTATTCCGAACATACGACGCTACATTCTCCACGGTTCCAGAACTCACTATAAGAAGAGGCGCCTGCTTCTGTATGGCAAGGTAGGCTCCAGCCAGCGCATCCGGAAAGTCGCTGCCGCTGGCAATGACAAAGGTATCAAAAGTGCTTCTGCAGAGAGTGCTCTTCAGCGCATCCGCAATTTCCATCGACGTGCCGTAGCGGTCATCTCCGTAAATCCGCTGCAGGGCAACTCTGGGGATGAGCCTCGCTTCCCGGAATCCGCATTCCGTGCAGGTTCTGTATCGGCTGCCCGGCTCTGCTGCCGTTGCCTCCTTCTCCACCGTCCACGCACCGAACGTGTGGCTGTGTGCGGAAGCAATGAATTGAAAGCTTACATCCAGCTGCGACGGGCTTACCTGATGCTTTAGGCTTATGGCCTTTTCTTTTCCGTTTATGAGAAAGACAATCTCGGAATAGGGGGCAAATGCATATCCCGCATTCGGATTTAGCGATACGGAAAGCCGGTACCGCTCCCCCTCCTCAAATGTGTCACTTGCCACAATCGGAGTGATTGTGCCTTCTCTTTCCGCTGCCCATCCGGTATCGCTGTAAATGTCATAAACATGAACGGAAATCGGCGAACTTAGAGAAGCCGTCGGTTTTGCAGGGTTCTTTCCTGCCGTCGGCTCCTTTACGTTAAAGTCTACGGATTGAATGATATGGTCGGCATCGCAGACTGTAACAATGATATAGGCATTCTCATCGACACTGTTTACCTGATACTGATACATGAACCCGCCGTTCCATTCTTCAAAGGTCACGATTCCGGTTTCCGTATCGAGAGTTCCGTTGGACAGCCGCTGAATCCTTTCCGTGTTCAGGCTCGGATCATAGTCTTTCAGATTCACCGTGACTGGCACCTGCGGATCTGTTTTGGGCGGAACCGGAACAGTTACGACCTGCTCGCAGTTTTCTGACGTCTCTATTTCCTCTGTATCTGTTTTCAGGTTCAGACAGGCAAGGCAGTTATTCGTGCAGGAGATGTACGTAAGTTTCGTATTCCCGCTGAGATCCAGGCTCGTGAGTCGGTTATCCGCGCAGTTTAATGTCTGGAGATCCGTATTTTCGCTTAAGTCCAGGCTTGTGAGCAGGTTTTCGGAGCAGTTAAGCCGCACAAGAGCTGTGAAATATTCGATTCCCTGCAGGCTTTCAATCGCTTTCCCGCTCAGGGGAAGGGCCTTCACGCTCTGCCGTTCCGTGTCCGACAGCATCCCATCGGAATCCGCATCGCAGTTTTCCTCCACATACTGACGAAACGCATCATCCGGGAACGTCGTTTCATCGATCGCAACGTCTTCCTCCGCGCAGATTCGCAGCATTCCTCCCGGAATGACCTGCAGAACCGTCAAGGCCATCAGGACGGAAAGCGCCAGAGCCAAAATTCTATTAAGAATACTGCTTTCAAGTTTCACTGTTTATCTTCCTCATTTGCTGATAGAGTTTTTTGTCCTTTACAAAATAATGCATATATGTTTAAAAGGCAACCTGAACATCCAGTTTGCAGAGACCGATAAATCCTGCAGCCCAGCAGGCCTTGATAGCCGCTTCCTTCCAGCCGGCTCTTCCTTCGCCGCCGGAGAAAAAGAAGGCGGCACGCAGCCGCCTTCTTCAAAATAATATGGTTTTCCTAATGTTTACAGCTCGTTTCGATAGAATGCGTATTTCCGTTCGGGAATCTTCAGGAGCTCAAAGCCCAGCAGTGCCGCAAGGCAGAGAATCAGGACAGGAGCAAATACGCCCGGACCGTCCATACGGCTTACCATACGCTTGCTGAAATACCCAAGCCCCCGCGTAGCCCCCAGCCACTCGGCGACCGCCGCGTCGATAACCGCCCAGGGAAACGTCATTTTGAGGCTTGTGAGAAACAGGGGAAATGCGGAAGGAATTTTCAGCTTGAAGAGAATCTCCTTTTTTCCCGCGCCGCAGGCTGTCAGCAATTCCTTCTTTTCGGGATCGGCATCCCGCAGCCCGTCATAGGTATTGAGTGCGATCGCGAAGAAGGTGCTGAGGACCACCGCCAGCAGGCGCGCCCCCAGCGTGTACCCGAACCAAAGGACGAAAAGCGGAGAGATGCACATCACCGGAACCGTCTGCGTAACCGTCATGACGGGGTACAGCATTGCCTCCGCTTTCGGACTTGCGTCCATAAGCACAGCCAGAAGAATTCCCAGGAGAATCGCGAGACCCCAGCCGCTGAAGACCGCCTCCAGCGTATAGGGAAGATGGTGCAGCAGCAGTGTGTCCCGCAGTTCCCACGTCCGCTGCAGCACAGCCCAGGGACTTGGAAAAATGTGGGGAATATTCACTGCCATGGCTGCGATCTGCCAGAGCGCAAGCAGTGCCAGAGCCAGCAGGACCGCCGGCCCGTGCCGCCTCCCCCAGGATTCCTTTTTTCCGTTCTTTTGCATGAATCTTCCGACTCCCCTGCCTATGCGCCGTCCGGACTAGCCAAGGGTCGGACTTGTTTCCACATCCGCCGGAGTCACAGATTTTGCTATGAGCTTGTTTTCCAGCATCCAGTCGATGAGTGTCTGCCAGGTTTCCTCCTTCATGGTAAGGAATGGGCCATTTTCCGTCTCCATAAGCGGCAGCAGCGTTTCATAGCTCTGCTTCTGCTGTTCCTCGTCCAGAGGATTGTCTTCGGAATTCATCTCATTCATGATAATTTCCATGGCTTTTTCTTCATCCGCCTTCATATAGGCAAACCCCTTATTGCAGGCCCGCAGGAATGCCTCGTAAACCGCCGGATTTTCCGCATACGCATCGCTGTTTGCGACAAAGATCATTCCGTAGTAGCTCGGCATCCCGTAATCCTGCAGGCTCCAGACATCGATATCGTAGCCGGCAAGCCGCATTGTAACGACTTCGTCGTTGATGAACATGCCGCTTGCGATGTCGACGCTGCCGGTTGTCAGGCTCGTCACAAGATCGAAGCCTACGTTGACCATCTCATAATCGCTGTCGGCAAGGCCGGCGCTGCGTGCCACCGTACGCACGGCCGCTTCGGAAATGGCAATGCCGTCGTACGCGACCTTCTTCCCGCGCAGCGTGCTCATGTCCGCTGTAATGCCGGAGGAGTGCATGCTCACAAGCCGATCCAGCGGCTCCTGGCTGACCGCACCGATTGCACGGACCGGCATGTCTTCGTCCGCAACCGCCTGCAGCAGGTCGATGGGATAGGAAATGCCCAGTTCCGCTCTGCCGGATGCAACAAAGTTCAGGGCGTCTACGCTGTCAGCCGGGCTGATAAGATTGACCTTGAGTCCCTCCTCGGCGAAGTATCCCTGATCCTGAGCGGCATAAAGGAAGGTATGCACCGCATTGGGGTACCAATCGAGTACGACATCCAGTTCGGTAAGGCTGCCGGCGTCTTCCGTCGGCGCGGTGCTCGAGTTTGCACTGTCCCCGGTGCTGCTGCCGCAGGCCTCAAGGCCAAGCAGCATTGCGAGCGCGAGAGCCGTGCAGAGAATTTCTTTTACGGTGCTCATTTTCTTCATCTTCTTCATTTTTTCCTCCTTCTCTTCCTCCCGGAAGAATTCGAAACTGTATCTTGCAGCGCACCGGGCAATCCGTCAGGCCGGATCGCGTCTCCAGTGCAGACACTTTTTTTCAGCAAGTCCAAGAACCCCGTTGAGAAGCAGGGCAAGAACCGTCAGAACCAGAAGCGGAGCCAGAAGCCCGGCCGCATCCAGATCCATCATCCGAGCCCGACTGAATGTGCCCAGGCCGCTGGGTGCTCCCAGCCATTCGGAAACTGCCGCTCCGATAACCGCCCAGGGAACCGTAACCTTCAGAGCAGAGAAAAAATACGGCATGGCGCTGGGCAGCCGCAGTTTCCAGAACTGCTGCGTGCGGCTCGCGCCGAAGGTCGCCAGAAGTTCCGTACGGTCCGCCCGTGTGGACTGCAGTCCATCATACAGATTGACCGTCACCGTAAAAAAGTTAATCAGGATCACAACGAGAATCCGCATGCGCACCGAGTATCCGAGCCAAAGAACAAATATCGGCGCTAAACACATTGTAGGAATCGTCTGCGATACGGTCAGAATCGGATACAGGGCCCGTTCCACTCTCGGATCGACATCCATGAAAACTGCAAAAAGCGCTCCAATCAGCACGCTGAGAACGCCGCCGATGAGGATCACTTCCAGCGTTGCTGGAAGATGAACCGTAAAGATTTCCACCCGAAACTCCCAGAGTGCGCATAGAACATCCCACGGTCCCGGCAGAATATATTTTTTTCCAATCAGAAGCGCCAGTCCTTCCCATAGCGCCAGAAGAAAGATTCCGAATCCGATGCCCCACGCCCGACGCGATTTCCGGCTCATGGCTTTGCCTCCTGCCGCAGCAGATCCAGAAGACGGTTCTTGAGATTCTGCATTTCCGGCTGGCGGAGCATTTCCCGGGAGCGCTCCCGTGGAAGCGGGACCGTCACGCTTTTCATTTCCGTGACCGGTCTGCCGGTCAGTACCAGTATGCGCTGGGAAAGAAACAGGGCTTCCTCGACATCATGAGTAATGAACAGAATTGTCCGGTCCATCTGCAGCCACTGATCGTAAAGCCACTCCTGCATGGAGACCCTTGTAATGGAGTCCAGCGCACTGAACGGCTCGTCCAGCAGAAGAAGGCCGGCGCCCGTGGCGAGGGTCCTTGCAAAGGCCGCTCGCTGGCGCATGCCGCCGGACAGTTCCCGGGGATACTTTCCCCAGCAGTCGGAGAGTCCGACCCGCTGCAGAAGTTCCCGGGCTGTTTCCTGCCTCCGGTCCTTGGGAATTTTCCTGATTTCCAGCGGCAGCATTATGTTCGCCTCAACCGTGCGCCAGGGAAACAGCAGATCCCGCTGCGGCATGTAGCCGCATTCCTCCCGACTTTCCCGTACATCTTTACCGTTAACCCGGATCACGCCCGCTCCGGGCGTAAGGAAGCGGTTAATAAGACGGAAAATGGTGGTTTTTCCGCTTCCTGACGGCCCAATAAGCGCCGTAAACGCACCCTTTTCCACGGAAAACGACAGGTCGCGGAACATGGCGTAGTCATCGGTATCATATTGGAAGCTGACCTTTTCAAAGGAAAGGGCCGGTTCCTTCGTTTCTTCCACGGTTCAAGCCCTCATTTCCCAGCCCATATCCCAGAAAGAGCCCTCGTAGCGCGTGCAGCGCACAAAAATATCCTGCAGCTTTGCCATTCGCACCGCGGAAAGCCCTTCACAGAGCCGATCCGTCAGGCGCTCCAGCATCCTGTTTTCCTCTGCATACTCCGGGCTTGCATAGCCGCGTACCCATTCGCCGTAAAACGGATGATCCCGGCAGGCGGCGTTCCGTTCCACCATTGCGGCAGCAATATACTCATAGCTCACCGCGCAGGAGAGAATCGAGGCGGCGATTTCCGCCGGTCCTCCCTCATACGCTTCCCGAAGCATATAGGAGGTATAGGAAAGGCAGTCCTGCGCCGGCGGAGTCCGCAGCGCCTTTTCCTCTGGTATTCCAAGACGCTTCATATAGCCTCTGTGGATCGCCATCTCTCCGTCCGTTATCTGATTTACGTAGCGTCCGAAAATCCGGGCTGTCTCCAGATCCTCTGCTTTCGCCGTGCCCAGGGCAAAGACCCGGGCGTAGTCCATCAGGTAAAGATAGTCCTGGATCATGTAATACTGAAATTTTTCCTGCGGGAGGGTTCCCTCCGTGATGCCCGCAACAAACGGGTGCCGGAGAAAGGACTCCCAAAGTTCTTTTCCGGAATCAATCAGAAACTCACTTGCTCGCATCGTCAGCCTCCTCGGCAAAGACGCCTGTCAGGCAGAAAGCGTGATTCATAGGGCCGCTGCCCTTCCCCAGATCCAGCATGGCTCCCAAAGCTCCGGAGATATACTCCTTCGCCCGCCGAACGGAAATTTCCATAGCGAACCCTTTGGCAAGATTTGCCGCGATCGCGGAAGACAGGGTGCATCCGGTGCCGTGCGTATTGGGGTTCGGGATCCGCTTCCCTTCGAACCAGCGCAGGGAGCCGTCCTCCCGGCACAGGAGATCGTTTGCGTCGTTAAGGCTGTGACCTCCCTTGCAGAGCACGGCGCAGCCGTAGCGGTCGTGGATCGTCTTTGCCGCGATTTCCATATCCTTTGCGGACCGCACCGGCATTTCCGCCAGTACTTCGGTCTCCGGAACGTTCGGCGTCAGGATGGATGCCAGAGGAAGAAGCTTCGATTTCAGTGTGTCGATCGCATCGTCGCTGATGAGCTTTGCGCCGCTTGTGGCGACCATAACCGGATCCACAACGATATTTACAGCCTTGTACTGCTGCAGTTTTCCTGCAATTGTTTCAATGAGGCTGCTTGCGGAAACCATGCCGATCTTCACGGCATCGGGGGGAATATCCGTAAAAACTTCATCCAGCTGTTCTGCCAGAAATTCGGGCGGGACATTCATGATTCCGCTCACGCCGGTAGTGTTCTGCGCCGTCAGCGCCGTGATGGCACTCATGGCGAAAACCCCATTCATGGTCATCGTCTTGATGTCTGCTTGGATGCCGGCACCGCCGCTGGAGTCACTTCCAGCAATGGTCAATGCTGTTTTCATTATGTTCTCCCTTCGCAGTCTCCGCTGCTGATCCGGCCTTCGATAGAAAAAGGCGCAGGCCCGTAGGTCTGCGCCGGCTCGTTATGCAAATCCGTTTTTCCCTACGTTGGCATTATCCAAATCAGGTCTTGGGTAACGGCCGTGCAGCCGATTCTCAGCCCATTACGATGAGCTCCCCTGGTTTCCTATTTTTTTCATGGTGCTTTGCACTGCATCAAATTCACGTAAAGTATAGAGCCGCAGGCCGCCTTTGTCAATGGCAGGGCTGCAAACGGCCGTCTTCGGGGGCGTTCCCCCCTACTGCGGAATTTCTTTCTCTGCCCCGCTTACGTCCCTGTCGCAGCGGCGGAAGATTCGCACGGCAGCTTATCCGCTTTCTTTTCAATTGCCGGGTCTGCCCGATTGCTTTTTTGTATGTCCCCGATCGTACCGGTTCCGTGTCTCCGGCACCGCAGCGCTTTCAGGAACTTCTCTCCGGTGCCGCTCCAGTGCACGTCAGAATCACCGCGGTCCGGGCTGCCGTACCAATTTCCAAAGTGTCTCCTATGCGGAAATGAGGAGATCTATCTTTTCCTCTCTTCCGTATGCGTCTTTTTCCGTTTTACTCGGCAGGTCCCGCTGCTTCCAGGCGGAACGGATTGTCGGCGATCTCCTCCGGCGTCGCCTGGCACAGCGCGTCCAGAAATTCAACGCAGAAACTTCCGTTTCCCCGAGCCCTCGCCGCCGCCGTGCGCCCCGCGAAGTTAAATGCCTGCGTCGCCGTCAGAGCCGCCGTGAAGGGATCGGCTACACAGGCATACACCGCCGCTGCGCCGCCCAGCGAGCAGCCGGCGCCCGTCACCTGCGTCATCCAGCGGGATCCGCCGCGGGAGAATGCCATAAGTGCTCCGTCCGTTACAAGGTCCTCTTCGCCGGAAATTGCCACCGCCCCATGCGTATAGCGTGCCAGGGCCGCCGCCGCTTCCGCCGCACTGCGAACGCTGTCGCGCGTGTCCGTTCCCCGTGCGCCCGTGCTTTCCGGGCAGGTCTGCAGCTCCCACAGTTCCGCCAGCATCAGGATCTCCGAAGCGTTGCCGCGCACAATGGAAGGCTTATAGGCTTTCAGTTCCCGAAGGATGAGCTCCCGCTGACCGCCGAGTCCGATGCCGACCGGATCCAGCACCCAGTTTTTCCCGAGTTCGTGCAGAACTCTTGCCGTCCGGGGCATCGCCTCCGCGTAAACCGGCATCTGCGTGCCCATATTCAGGTACATAGCCCCGCCCTGCCGGGCAAGCCCTTCTCCCTCGTCGGCTACATATACCATCGCAGCCGAGCCGCCCAGAGCAAGCTGTACATTGGCGACCAGATTGATCGTAACATTATTTGTAATGGAAGGAGCCATGGGATTGGTTTCTCGAACCTCCCGCACCGCTCTGCGAATGTTTTCCCGTATTACTTCCCGTGTCTGTGTCATCTTCCTACCTCCGATCTTCCTTGCGCTTTTCCGATCTTCGCGCCTTTTTGCCTACGGGCAGCGCTCCTGCAGAGCCCAGAAGGCGACCGCTGCGGCGGCGGCGACGTTCAGGGAATCTACCCCGTGCGCCATGGGGATTCGAAGCCTTCGATCGCAGCCCGCTTCGGTTTCCGGCCGAAGCCCCGGACCTTCCGACCCCAGGAGCAGCGCAATCTTTTCGCTGCGGGCGGGCCGGAACGTCCGAAGGTCCTCCGAGTCGGGCGAAAGCGTCAGCGCTGCCGTGGTAAAGCCCCGTTTTTTCAGCTCGCCAAGTCCTGATTCAGGCCAGTCCGATGCGTCGGATCCAAGAGTGGTCCAGGGGACCTGAAAAACGGTTCCCATGCTGACCCGGACGCAGCGGCGGTAAAGCGGATCGCAGCTTCCCGGCGTCAGCAGTACCGCATCGGCGCCAAGTGCCGCCGCGGAGCGGAAAATTGCCCCGAGATTAGTCGGGTTCATTATCTCTTCCAGCACCGCGATCCGCTGTGCATCCGCCAGGATTTCATCGAGTTCCCGTTCGGGAGGCCGCCGCATGGCACACAGGACGCCCCGGGTAAGCTTATAGCCTGTGATTTGTTCCAGAATGGGAAGCGCCGCGGTATAGACTGTCAAATCCGGACAGCGCTTCAGGACGGGTGCTGCATCTCCTGTGAGATGCTTCCTCTCCGCCAGAAGGGAAACCGGCTCGCATCCCGCGTCCAGAGCCCTTTCGATGACAACCGGGCTTTCCGCGATGAAAAGTCCCGCCTCCGGCTCCGCCCGGCTTCGAATCTGTGCTTCCGTCAGCCGGGCGTAAACATCAAGCTCCGGAGCGCTGAAATCCGTAATTTCCCTGATTTCCGACATGCCGTTCCTCCGTCTCCGCAGGCCGGTTTGCCGCCCCGCCGCAGAATTCTGTTCTCATTATACCGCCCCTGCCGCGTTTTTGCATCCACCGCCGACGAACCTTGCAGAAGAGGAGAAAAGGCAAAAAAAACAGTGCGATCCGTCAGGACCGCACCGGGGTATTCCGGCCGGACGTCTCCGGCCGCTTGGACTGCATGCCGTTCAGTCCGCGAAGAATTTCTGGTAGAGCTTGTAGCCGCCGTAGCCGATGCCGCCGACCGCCGCAAGAATAAACAGAACCTTCAGAAATTTACCGACTTTCGCAAAAAACGCTTTCATGGAAACTCCTCCTTACCTTAATTTTAATTTTTATCTCTGCTCGCAGAGTAGCAGAAGAAAATTACAAATTTGTTAATGGGAAGCCGTGCCTTTCATTCCATCTCCGGACGCTCGTCCCCCAGGAAGAAGACCGCCACAGTGCCCCAGCCGCAGTGGGACGCGATGATGGTTCCAATATCGCAGATTCGGATATCCCCCGAAATCTTCGGGAAGCGCTCCTGCACCGCCCGTTTCGTCTCTTCGGCTGCCTCCAGGCATTCGGAATGGCAGATGTAGCATTTGCCGCTGTAGTCCTTTCCGTCCTCGCAGTGGGCTTCCATTTCGTTTAAGGTCGTGCGGATGGCCGCCTTGCGTCCGCGGACTTTGCCGTAGGCCTTAATGTGGCCGGTGCGATCCAGTCGCATGATAGGACAGATATTCAGCACCGTAGCCAGTGCGGCCTGCGTGCCGGACATCCGGCCGCTGTGCCGATAGAAGTCCAGTTCCGTGGAATAGAACTGATGGTGAATATGCATGGCATGTGCACGGACCCAATCCGCCGTCTCCTCCAGGCTGCAGCCGGCATCGCGCATATCGGCGGCGTAGTCTACCAGCATGCCATATCCGGAGGAACTGCAGAAGGAATCAATGGCCTGGATTTTTCTGTCCGGGTACTTTTTCTGCAGCGCTTCCGCTGCATCCCTGGCATTGTTGTAAGAGGTTGTCATGCCGGTGCCAAAGGCAATGTGCAGAACGTCGCCCTGCTGCAGAAGTCCTTCCAGGAACTCCTCGTACTGAAAATAATTGATCTGCGATGTGGACGGGAGCTTTCCGGCATGCAGCATTTCATAAAAATGCGGCAGAGCCTTCGGATCCCTACCCATATCATCCTCATAGCTTACTCCGTCAACGGCATAGCTGTAGAAAATGACCGGAATATCCCGCTCGCCGTTGATATAGGAGTAGGGCATATCCACGGTGGATTCGCAGCTTAAAATAAACTTCCTTTCACTCATTTCCTCGCTTCTCTCCCTTCCTGCACCGCCATCCGCACGGTACACGAATACTTGAATAAATTTTAGCATTTTTTCTCCGGCAATTACAGCCCCTTTTCTCTCTTCCTTCGCAGAATTCCGGAACTGCCCAGATTCTCCGCCTCCCCTGCGCGATGTTTCCGCATTCGGGTAAAATTTTTAGCACTCTTTACTTTTGAGTGCTAATTCTTAACAATTTGTTCATGAATTCTTATATTTTGCATGCTAATTTATATATGTAAGCAAACGAATTAAGTATTCATATGGCTCAAGTTTGCATAAAAAGAAAAAATAAAAACAAACGATAGGATAAAGGAGGTCATTGCAATGTTTGAAATTATTCCTTTTGGCAGCAGACAGGACGACTGGTTTGACCGCTTCTTCGACAGCTTTGAAAAAAGCTTCTGGGGCACCGGCTCCGATCTGGCTTCCTTCCGTGCCGACTGCAGCGACGACGGCAAGAACTTCATCGTTGAAGCGGAGCTTCCCGGATTCAAGAAAGAGGACATCTCCCTGGATGTAGACGGCGACACGCTGACGATTCACGCGGAGCATAAGGACGAAAAGGATTCTTCCGATTCCTCGAAGAACTACGTAAAGAAGGAAAGATTCTACGGTTCCTATGAGCGCAGCTTCGATGTTGCCGACATCGATGTTGACAGCATCAAAGCGGAATACAACAACGGCATTCTGAAGCTGACCATGCCGAAAAAGCCGGAACTTGTATCCGAAACCAAGCACCTGATGATTGAATAAGCTTTCGAAGAGAGTCCTCTCTTTTCCAGAAAAGCACCGGATCGCAATCGGATCCGGTGCTTTTTGCCGTTCTTCGCCTCCCTGTAAAATAGACAAAACGGGTACGCAAAGTTTTCCATTTCCTCCACTTCCATCCTCCGCTGTTCTTGGTACACTTATAGGGGACCTGCCCCGACGGTCCGCACCGCGCCGGCAGGCTCCAAAACTGAGAAAGGATAAATAGATATGCAAAAAGAAGGAATTTCCACCCGGGTTGTTCACGGAGGACACGCGAAGAACGCAGAAAATTCTCTTTCCACACCGATTTACCAGACTTCCACCTTTATTTTTGATTCCGCCGAGCAGGGCGGACGGCGCTTTGCCGGGCAGGAGAGCGGCTACATCTACACCCGTCTGGGAAACCCCACGACTTCCCAGCTGGAGGAACGGATTGCGCTCCTGGAGGGCGGTGAGAGCTGCACCGCATTTTCCTCCGGTATGGGCGCTATCTCCGCAACCATGCTTTCCCTGCTGAGCTGCGGGGATCGGCTTGTTGCCGATAAGACGCTTTACGGCTGCACCTTCTCCCTGTTTACCGAAACGCTGCCGCGCTTCGGCGTAAAGGTTGAGCTGGTGGACATGAGCGATCTGGATGCCTTCCAAGCTGCCATGACGCCGGATACCACGGCGGTCTACTTTGAAACCATCGCCAATCCCAACATGAAAGTCATCGATATCTCGGCAGTCTCCGAATGCGCGCACCGCATCGCGCCGAACTGCTCCGTTGTTATTGACAATACGTTTGCTTCGCCGCTTCTGGTCCGCCCGCTTTCCCTCGGTGCGGACGTTGTGGTGCACAGCGCCACAAAATATCTGAACGGCCATGGCGATGTCATCGCAGGCTTTTCCGTTTCCGACAAGGAGCGGATGGAGCGGATCCGCATGGTCGGTCTGAAGGACATCACGGGCGCTGTGCTGGGTCCGCAGGAAGCGTTTCTGATTATCCGCGGCCTGAAAACGCTGAAAATCCGGATGGACGCAATCTGCGCGAATGCCATGAAGGTAGCCCGCTTCCTGGAAAGTTGTCCTTATGTGGATGCAGTGTACTATCCCGGACTGGAAAGCAGTCCCTGCCACGAGGTCGCAGCAAAGGAAATGCGCCAGTTCGGAGGAATGATTTCCTTTGAAATGCACAGCTTTGACGAGGCGAAAAGCACGCTGAACCATGTAAGGCTCTGCTCACTTGCCGTCAGTCTGGGCGATGCCGAAACCCTGATTCAGCACCCGGCCTCCATGACGCACTCTACCTACTCCCGGGAGGAAATCGAAGCCGCCGGCTTTACGGACCGCCTGATCCGCCTTTCGGTCGGACTGGAGGATCCCGAGGATATCATCGCGGATCTTACGCAGGCTTTCGAAGCCGCCTGCGGAAAATAAAAGGGGCAAAGCACCTCTTCCCGCAAAAAAGTAAAGGACGGAAGGCAATTTTCCTTCCGTCCTGCCTTGTTCGGAAAAACTCGCCGCAGGCTGCGCTACGCCTTGGGCGGGGCATCCTCTTTGTGCCGCTCCGGCGGTTCCTCCTCGGGCGGCAGCTCATCCGCGTTCTGCTCGTAATTGCTCTTCAGAACGGATTCCACGGTTTTCCAGGTTCTCTCCTTGCGCTCCTGCGCCTCCCGTTCCTCCTGTTCGTAGATCTGCTCCCGCGCCTGCGCCCGCTTCGCTTTGACCTGCTCCGCGTCGGGAGATTTTTCCTTTTCCTCCCGAGCTTTTTTTCTTTCTTCAAGCTGCTGCGACTGGTACCGGAGATTTTCCTCCATCCGCTGCTTGGATTCCTCCCCATCCGGGCCCGCCGGCTTCAGGATCAGTCCGCTGTTTATTACGCGGTTCGGATCCTTGCGCACATACAGAAAGCCGATGATGACGAATACAATGGCGCCGATGAAATTGACGAACAGATCCTTCATCGTGTCCAGAAGGCCAATGTCGAGGTAGCCTCCGTCAATGACATATTCTGCCCCGGAGCCCGTCTGAATGATCGTGCGGGTAATATCCCGGACATGGACCACATTGCCCCGGTTCTGCGGGTCGAGCTTCACGGAATTGAAGGACTGCACGATAAAATCCTTCTGCATATCGCCGCCGTGCAAATCCACAAAGCACTCGAAGAACTCCCACAGAACGCCGATCGTCATGGAAAAGCAGAAGGCGACCAGCGCCATGTAGAACGGGGACAGCTCAATCCGATCGCTGTTCAGGTTCAGCAGGTAGACCAGCGAAAATCCCACCGCGGCACAGAGAAAGCCGTTCATCGTGTGCAGCATGGAATCCCAGCCGGGGACCCGGACAAAATACCGGTTGATTTCCCCCAGGATTTCCGCCGCAAAGATAAAAAGATATATAATGATCTGAAACAGCTGCGGCACTTCCATTTTAAACACGTCTTCGGCAAAAGCCGGCAGCAGGAAGAGCAGCAGGACCAGCACACAGGTGAATGTACTCTCATAGTCGCCCGTAATGATGCTTCGGATCATGGTCAGAAGCACCAGAATGCGAAGTATGGAGTAGACAATAAATGCCTTCTTGTTTTTCCGGATCCTCGCTTTCAGATGCCGAATATAGCGGGTTGCGGTTCTTTTGGATTTTTCTTTTGCCATAGTCTTACCTCAGCGATTGGATGCGGCTTTGCCGTGCCGCCTGTGTTTCCGTGCTAATGCAGCACTCTGAAATTTTCTTTTACAATGTTGCCACAATCCGCGACGGGGCGCAAGCCCCCGAAGTTCCGCATTCTTCCCTTTCCGCCGCATTTTCCGCGTTTTCTTTACAAAATACGTGAAAGAAATTTACAAAAGTACCGTTTATATTTTTCCGCGTTTGAAGTATGATATAGAAAGGAAATGAGGACATGCATCTACAAGGCCTCCGAGTTTACAGAAAGGAAGTTTTCGATTATGGCAAATGATCCGAAAGAACAGGCCAAGCAAGCCAGCGAAAAGCTGAAGGAACTGATCAAAAAGGGCAACGTAACAAAAGTCGCCATCCGCAAGGATGATAATGTAATTGTTAATATTCCGGTCAATGTGGGCATTATAGGGGCTGTCGTCGGCGTCGCCGCCGCGCCCTGGGCGATGCTGATTGCCGCCGCGGCCGCTGTCGGATTTGACTGCACGTTTGAGCTTACAAAGGCCGACGGCACCGTAACTTCCATCACCGGAAGCGAGCTGACCGGTATGGCTGTCGACGCCGGAAGCGGCGTCGTCGAGAGGGTCAAAGATCTGGTCACGCCGGATAGCAGCGGAAAGTCCGATCCGGAGGAAACCACCGTAGCGGAGGACGCGGAGGCCGACCTCGGCAGGACCGCTGAAGCCATGGAGCAGGATCTCAAGGAAGAAGCGGAAGCTCCGAAGGATGAGGCCAAGGACAGCTGAGGCGTCTCGGTATGGAATCGGAGCACTGCCTCCCGGACCGCAGGTTCGGGAGGGCGGTGCTTTTTTTAAGATCGCGGCCGGTATCGTCCGCAGAAAGGAAGCCGTCGAATGACTTTCGAGAATGTGCGCTTCAAGGGAACCTTCCGCAGCTATCAGCAGAAAATCCTCAACCGAGCTGAACCGTATATGCAGGACGGTCGGATCCATATTGTCGCTGCGCCGGGCAGCGGCAAAACCATTCTCGGTCTGGAGCTGATCCGGCGCCTGGGCAAGCCCTGCCTCATTCTCTCTCCCACCACCGCCATCCGCCAGCAGTGGGCGGATCGCTTTGAAGAAATGTTTCTTCCGCAGGGGCAATCCGTTGATTCGTATTTTTCCTTCGATCTTCGCCGCCCGGCCCTGTTTACCTCCATAACTTTTCAGGCACTGCACGCGGCGATGCGGCAGCTGAAGCTTACGGACGGAGAGGATACGGCGGATTTTACGGACTTTGAGCTGGCTAAGACACTACGCAGTGCCGGCATCGGCACGGTCTGTATGGACGAGGCGCATCACCTCCGCAGCGACTGGCAGAACTCGCTGGAACGATTTCTTTCCGGCATGGGAAGCGGCCTCATGCGCATTTCTCTCACCGCCACGCCGCCCTACGATGCATCCGCCGCTGAATGGGCGCATTATATCACAACCTGCGGAGAAATTGACGACGAAATCTTCGTCCCCGAGCTTGTCTGCGAGGGAACACTGTGCCCCCACCAGGATTATGTGTATTTCAGTGATCCGTCTCCCGAAGAGCAGGCCCTGTTTCGCAGCTATCGCAGCCAGGCCTGGGAAGCTGCGGAAAAGATCGCCGGCATGGCCGGCCTGAGCGAGGTTCTCGACCGGCTTTCCCAGCAGCGGAAAGAGCGGGCGCTTCCGGAGGAATATTATGCGCGAGCCCGGGAATACGCCGCTTTGCTGGCGTACGCCAGAGCCGGTGATGTACCGGTCGATGAAGAACTGATAAAGCTCCTGGGCGGGGAGCGGCGCCTTCCCCGCTGGAGCCTTGCTGCAGCGGAAACTGCGCTCAACCTTCTGCTGGAGCTTCTGGAAAACGGAAGTGCGGAATGGCAGAAGGACCGCAGAGAACTTGTTTCCTATCTTATCCGAATGGGCCTATACGAACGGCGCAAAGTACAGCTGGATCTCAATGATTCCCTGCGCCGCAGACTCGCGGCTTCGGTGGGAAAGCTTGCCGGCATCACGGAAATTGCCGACAGCGAATACCGGAATCTGGGGCGGGATCTGCGCATGGTCATCCTCACGGACTACATCAAGCGCGAGCAGCTGGAATCCGAGGAGGTGCCGTCGGAAATCAGCGTGGCAAGCATTTTCCGGGCGCTGCAGGGCTGCGGCATCGGAATCCTTCCGGAGGGTGTGACGCAGAGCCGGGAAACCTGCGGTATTGGGATTCTCACCGGCTCCCTGATTCTGCTCCCCCTTACCTGCCGGCCGCAGGCAGCGCTTCTGGCTAACTACCGGGACGTTCCCTTCCGGGTCCGGGAAAGCCTGCGTTTCCCCGGCTACGGGTATTTTGATTTCGGCCCCTCCAACAGCGTCAAGGTCGATATCGTCGGGCGTCTATTTGAGCGCGGGGAATTTCCGATTCTCATCGGTACGAAATCTCTTCTCGGGGAAGGGTGGGATTCCCCCTGCATCAACAGCCTCCTTCTCGCAAGCTTCGTCGGAAGCTTTGTAATGTCCAATCAAATGCGCGGCCGGGCAATCCGAATTGATCGTCGGCATCCGGACAAGGTAGCCAATATCTGGCATCTGGTCGCGATCGACTCGCAGGATGATACGCTGCGGGCCATTCTGAACGGCAGCGACGCAGAATGGGAGATGCAGACCTCTCCGCCGGCCTCCGCCAGCGATTGGTCGGTTCTTGCACGCCGCTTCAAATGCTTTGTCGGCCCGAACTATTCCACCGGAAAAATTGAAAGCGGTCTGCGGCGGCTCTGCATCGAAGCGCCGCCGGACGGGGAAGAAGCGCTCCGGAATCAGAATGCGGACACCCTGCAGCGGGCTGCGAATCGAAGCAGCGTACAGTATATGTGGATTCAGAATGCCACTGCGACAGCCCAGCTTTATTGGGTTACCAAGGTCCCCCGGAGATCCCGGGTTCCGGTGTTTACCTATGAGGACCGGCTTCGCTTCGGGGGAGAAATCGTGCTCGGCACGGTTTCCATCGCCTTGCTGAGCCAGTTCTGGAGCACCCTCTTCCATTCCGGCAGCTCCCTCGGGGGCTGGCTTGTCAGTTTCGTGGCTTTCCTGTCCGTATGGGCGCTGGGAGCACAGCTATTCTATATCGGACGAAACGGTTCCGCCATGCAGTCCATCCGCGGGATGAGCGCGGCGGTTCTGGAAGCCCTTCGGGAGCGGAAGCTCATCGGAAGCAGCTGTATTCTCAAATCCGATGCGAACCCGGCGGAACGCCGGGTGGACCTGGCGCTGGAAAATGCCAGCGTCCGGGAGCAGAATCTTTTTCTTGCCGCCATGCGGGAGTTTTTCTCCCCCGTAGACAACCCCCGGTATGTTCTTGTGAAAAAAGGACTCTTTCGGCCGAACTACGCCGTTTCCTTTGCTGTCCCGGCAGTTCTTTCTCAGAACAAGGCTTCCGCAGAGTGTCTCCGGAAGCATGTGGAACACCGCATCGGGCCGGTTTCTCTTTTTTATACCCGCAGCAGCGACGGCCTGCAGGAACTGATGCGCTGCCGACGCAATTCCTTCCTCAACACGAAAAAATCTCTGGTAGAGGATGGACAGCACTATCGGAAGTTGGTTGCGTGAATATCCGCCTTCTGCAGAAAGCAGCAGAAAAGGGAGCCGCTTATACCAAGCCGCTCCTCTTTTTATGTCCGGACGAAGTTTCTGCCGGACGTCTCGCGGCGCCCGGCAGAGAGGGGATTGATAAGTAGCAGGTAATAATATTGCGGAACCGGATTTTATGCGAATTATGGTTCCGCGGCACCGGCGGTGCAGCGCTCAGAGCATGTTCTGCAGGAAGAAAAATGTCGTAAGAACGATGCAGCATATGGCTGCCGTTCCGGATATTTCCCGCACTGCATTATAGCCAGCGTGCCCTGTCTTCAGAACCCTGTCGTCTTCCACATAGACACGGTCGTCTTTTTCACCTTCCGCATAGCAGACCGAAACCGTTTCCCCGACACGCAGCGCTTTGTCGGAGGTATAGTAGGCGCCGGTCCGGCCGCTGGCCAGTTCGCCGTCCCGCAGGTAGGAAACCGTATAGTAAGTTTCCCCGTCGCTTTCTGTATGGACTTCATCGATGATGCCGCGCGTTTCCACCAGGTCCTTCTTATCTTCGCCGGCCGGATCCTTTACAATGAAGTGCACTGCAATGCAGAGCAGAGAGATTACGAAAAATACGGCGCTTGCTGTCATCGAATTTCTTCCTTTCCTTGAATTTACTATTCTTTTTTTAGAGTAGAATTATTAAAAATTGCTTAGAAACCTGTTGCAAATTTTTGAATATAAGCATTTTTGTGCGTCCTGCAGTTTTTTCTTTTCCTTCTCAATGAATTTTTCGTGTATTTTGTCCTTCTTCCTTCGCCTTTCCACGTGGTCGTCCAGGAAGTGTCCCGGGCGTTTGATACCGGAAGCTGCACGTCCTGCCCTGCAAGAACAGAACGGGCGGAGGCCCTGCATAAAGCAGCCATGGATTCCGGGCGGGTTACGAACCGCGCGTTCCGAAATCCATGGCTGACATTGTTGGAAGATCAAAAGGTTTGCTGCGGCGATTAGCACCGCAATAATGTAGAAGGCTTAGTTTTCTGCGCAATTTTTAAATCCAGGCAATTTGCATGTCCTGCGGTTTTTCTCTTCCTCCCCTTGAATTTTTCGCATGTTTTGTCCTCCACGCCTTTCCGCGGGGCAGTTCGGGTTGCCCGCCAGGGCAATTTTTATACTCATGCTCTTTCTCCTTCCGCAGCCGGTGCTGAAGGATCGGCTGCCAATTTGTTTTTCAGGGCATTTCCAGAACAGCTGCGTCCTGCTTGCGCAGGGACAGCTCATAGCCCCTGACAGTGATCTCCACCGGATCTCCCAGGGGAGCGGCCTTACGGACATATATCTGCGTGCCTTTCGTGATGCCCATATCCATAATGCGGCGCTTCAGAGCCCCGGTTCCATGGATCTTCATCACCGTTGCAGTTGTCCCGATCGGCACATCCCTCAGTGTTTCACATTCCATGCCTCCTTTGTTCCCCGGCTGCCTTACGCGGTCGGTTTGAATCTGCTTAAAAGTAGTTTATTTTAACTGCTGTTTGATATCGCTAACTTTTGTGTAAAAAAACTCAAAGGAGCTTTACCTGCACTTTCGCCGCTAGGCCTGCCGTCAGCGCAAGCCGCGATTGCTTCAGGCTGACGATCCGGCTGCCGTCCGTCTGTCCGGACAGAACCTCTATTACACTTCCCGGGACAAAACCAAGATCCTCCAGATGTTTTTTTACCGCATCGGAACCGTGCACGCCTGTAACAAGTGCTTTTTCCCCCGGCTGCATCGCGGACAGCGGAAGGGGCGGCCATCGGCGTTCCCCTGTTTTTTCCTGCGCGTTTTTCGCCCGAACGCTCCTATCATGCATTTCCATTACCGTGTCCATAGAATTCCAGCTCCCCTGTATCGCAGCGCAATTTCCGGTTTTTTCTGCCAATAATAGGAATGATTAATTTCATTTATCATTAATGTATTAAATTTAGTTTCATCTAATTTACGTTCACCGTCTACACCGTTCGATTTTCTATGTCAATAGGCATCAAAAAATTATTCCGGGTCGGAAATTCCGGTCCGGAATAACTCAGGTGAGATTTTTGAAAAGAAATACCAGCGGTGCGAGGACGGTGACAGTCCAGCGTCTTTTTGCTTTTGTGTGATGGCACTGTCGGATGTATGCCCGATAATCCGGGTTTTCTCTGTCTACGAGCAGAGAGTGCTCCAGATATCCCTGCTGCACGTTCTCCAGCTTTTCCGTAAAGGCAGGGCTTGCGACAGCAAGCAGAAGTTCCGTTTCGACCCAGGCTCCCCGGGGATCGAGGTTGTAGGAGCCTACAAAGGAAATCCGGTGATCGATGCTGTAGGATTTCGCGTGCAGCGCATTCGGTCCCGTATATTCCCACAGCGCAATCCCGGAGGAACGGGTCGCTTTCCGATCGATGCGGCTGGCTGCCATGGCGATGGCATTCGGGGAAGCGTACATGGAATTTGTAAGAATTCGCTCGTCCATCTCCCTTTTTCCCAGACGGCGCATATGCCTGAATGTGTAAACATCCTGCATAATATACGGGGACTGAAAATACACACTGATCTGTGCATGATCGAGCGCTTCAAACAAAGCCCGCTGAACAATCGGCCGCTTGGGGCCGGGGTTCGTATCCCCGTGTATAAAGTACAGCGCGTCCGCCGGATCCGCGTTCTCCTTCAGCTGGGAAATCGGATCCTCAAAAATCTCCGGGTGCGCCTGCCGGTAGTCTGCGTAGGCCTTTTTCAGCTCTTCCCGCAGCGCCGGGCTTTCGTCATTGTCCTCCTGCCGGGCATGGGATACGCAGCGGCGCTGCAGGATGCTGTCCCGATAGGCACGGACGTCATAAAGCACGCAGTGCCGGTCTTCCGGATCCTCCCAGGATGCATTTTCGACCAGTACATCCCGGTCCAGCGCAACTAAGCCTTTGGCGTGCTCCGGATCCAGAAAGCGATCGCCCAGGTTGCGCCCGCCCATCAGCAGGAAGCGGTTGTCCGCAATTATGTATTTATCGTGCATGCGCCCGTTAAAGGACCAGGGGCCGGGCTTGATGGGATTGTAGACCGAAACCTCGATATTGGGGTGTGCGTTCATTGCCCGGGCATAGCGGGCATGAAAGGCATTCAGACCGCCGTTAAAGCCGTCGGCTAGATACCGGATCCGGACGCCCCGGTCGGCCGCCTCCAGCATCGCTCCCAGAAGCACACGGGTGGAAACATCCATGTCCATGCCGTAATAAGCCATGTCCAGGGTGTCTTCTGCCGCCGCAATAAGCTGCAGCCGCACCCGGAGTCCCTCCTCCGGGCTTTCCACCAGCCGCACCGTATCCGGGCAGTGTTTTTTTCCGTCGTAGAGATCCGGCATCGGATAGCGGGGCGCAGACTTTCCCATCACGCGGGGAAACAGATAGTAAAGCCATGCAAAAACGGCGGTAAGAAGCAGATAAATATATAGTATGTACCGCAAGACCGTACCGAGCATTCCCGAATCTCCTTTCCCGGCAGCCGGCGCTCCTGCGCGGCACGCCGCCGTGCGAGCTTACTTTATCCTAAAATGTCTTCCGCTCCCCCGTCCATGAGCAAAATTTTGCATCTGCATCAGTCAGATTCCGGATTCTGCCCAGTTTTCGAGACCTCCTATTTTTTCTGACCGTTTGGTATATAAAAGCTTGTAATACTTTTCACAAAGATTTATAATTGGCTTAATTTCAATAGAAACTATAATTTTTCCGCTTGGGGGGGTACAGGCGATGACCGAAAATGCGAAAACCAATTCTACATCCTCCGCTTCCGCTCCGACGTCCGACAGCGCCGACCGCTGTCTTGTCCATTCCTCCCTGCAGGGAATTGTCTGGATCGGGGACGGGGCGCAGCGGAACTTTTTCGAAACGCCTCTGCATGTCCGTCTGGACGAAAACGGCGTCCATGCCGATGTGACCTTCGGACCTTCCGAGGCATCTGCTCTCTATGAAAGCCGCGGAGCCCGCTCCGGCACATCCCATCCCGCAAAGTCCGGGGTGCGGTTTACTCCGGAAATTCTGCGCTCTATTTCCATTGCGGATCTTTCCGGGAAGGATCGAAGCGCCTATCTGTCCCTTCTTCTGGATCCCTACAACAGCAGCCGCTATATTAACTATGTATATGTTCTGTACGGCGGTCTCGAGCGTGCGCTGATGAGCACACCGTATGAGCAGGCTTATTCCGTAATTCAGCAGCTCATGCTGTGCTATTACGATCGGGACTTCCATGAAGCCGTATCCAATCTCCTGCTTTTTGCGGCGCTGTATTACCATCGGGCAGACTTTATTTCCCGCTACCGGGATGCGCTGGATAAGACGCACATCTACCGCTTTTCTCCGGACCTTTATCTGGCCTCCGCGCGTGCAACGGGCCTTTCCATTGGGGCGGAGGATCTCATCCGGCTGTATCGGATCTCGGGGATCGCAAAGCTCAACTATATAAAATTTTACCGTCCAAAGTTTAAACAGAATTTAGAAAATCTTCTTTCCGAGCGCTTTGGCCGATCCGAAATTTCCCTGTCGGCATACTGCGGGGAGATCGATCCGGAAAGTCTGCCCCGGTCGGAACTTCGAATTTTCTACAATCCTTCTGCGGAGCCCGGAACCATCACCCTGCCTCGCTATTCCCTCTGGCCGGAGTTCGTAAAGCGGCTAAAAGCGGATCTGATGGAGGCGGATGCCCGGTGCGATCGCGAATTTCGTCTTGTGTACGGTTATGAAGTCTGATATTCTTGCACTGCGGGGGTACTTGCTATGGAACGATTCAACAAACGGTTTAACGATCTAACGGATACGTTTCTGGAAACAATCAAAGAGTTCACACCCAAGATTTTTGCTTACGACCCAGCCATCGCCCAGCCGGACATGGCTTTCGGATCGATTGCCGATCCGGCGGATATCCGGCTTCGCATCGGCGGCGCCACGGAGCGCGGCGTAAACTATGTATCCGCAATCACGGACCCGGCTTATGCACTGAAAACGGAAATCTGGCTTATCGGGCCGGATCTGAACGAGCTTTCCTCGGGAGCGCCCTACGGGCGCGTGACGCTGGTTAAGATCGACGATACTGACTTCACTTCCCGGCAGCTCTACAACTATCTTGTGGACCTGACGCTGGTAAAGCAGAAGGTGCGCCCGCGTGGATTTTCCGTAGATTATATTGAAGCGGCGCGCTTCGAGCGCGTTTCCGTCAGCGGAAAGGAACTGGACCAGGGTCTGCGCTTTGCGAACATCGGGGCCAGCTATATTCGGAAATTTCTGGAGAAGGAGCGGGTCAGCGCCGTCACGGAAATCTTCCTTACCGATCCCGCCTATGATTTTGACGCAGCCGAAGCATTGAAGCAGAAAGAGAATGGTCAGGTTCTCGCCGTGCGGGCCAATACGCTGAAGCCCGGCAACTTCCGTTAGGAAAAGCCGCCGGCAAACCCGGGTTCGCCGGCGGCCTTTCCCGTCCCGCGCTTGCCTTGCGGCAGCGCGGCTTTTGTTTTTCATTCGGTCCGTCCGGACTTTCCGTCGTGCTGAAAGGAGCGTTTCCCATGGAATCCGATAAAGAAAAAAGGCAGCAGGAAATCGAAGAGGTAAAAAATCTCGCCCGAATCCGGCAGGCGGAACTGCGCCAGAAGGAGGAGGAACAGGCCGGCCGCTTCCGGCAATACCACGAAAAGTTCCGTACAACACTGCGCCGGATCTTCAGCATCTCCGGCGATGCGGCCGGACATGATGAGATTCGGGACCGCCTGCTGAGCGGCGGGCAGGTCACCGGAACCAATCTGGTTATTCTCATGTGCGCCATCGTCATCGCCTCCACCGGTCTCAATACCGGCTCAACCGCCGTCATCATCGGCGCCATGCTCATCTCTCCTCTTATGGGATCTATCCTCGCCATGGCCTACGGAACCATCTCTGCGGATATCTATGTCGTCCGCCACCATGCCACCGGTTTTCTCTTCCAGATTCTGACAAGCCTCGTGTTTGCTACCCTGTATTTTCTTCTCAGCCCCATCAAGGAGCCGACCGACGAGATTCTCGCCCGCGTCAATCCCACGATCTATGACATTCTCATTGCTATTGCAGGCGGCATTGCCGGAATCATCGGGCAGACACGAAGCGAGAAGTCCAACAACATCATTCCCGGCGTCGCCATTGCCACCGCCCTGATGCCGCCACTATGCGTCTGCGGCTACTCGATTGCAAACGGGCAGTGGCGCATGCTTCTGGGCGCCGGATATCTGTTTCTCGTCAATACCTACTTTATTTACCTTTCCGCGGCAATTGTCCTTTCCATTCTGAATATTCCAAAGGTGCGGGATGTAACGGACAAGCAGTGGAAGCGTCTGCGCCGTTCCATGGTGCGGAACACGATTCTGATCGCACTGCCGAGCATCCTGCTTGCCATTCTTGCCATTCATGTCTATAATCTCTGAGCGCACCCGACAGGGTTCTCTCCACAGGAGTTCTTGACAATTCAAATTAGACGAATTGAACTTTAATTAAACTAAGTTATTTTCAGGAGGCGAAGTCATGAATCTTGCAACCATTCTGATTGCAGCCGTTATTGCTGTGGCCTTCCTTTTTGCGATTCGGTACTGTGTAAAAAATGGCTCCAGCTGCAGCGCCTGCAGCGGATGCTCCGGCTGTTCCGGCAAATGTTCCGCCTGCAGCCATGCGAAAGCCAGAAAAACCCGTCGGATGGCGCGGCAAAAACCGTCCGTCTGAATCAAATCTTACGGACCCCGGGGAGCAGGGTTCGAAAAATCTCCAATTCCAGTTAGCTGCATGCAACAATGATGAAGTATTGAATTATTAGTTTTTTTATTCTATCTTGAGTTTAGTCATCAAATTTCTGTTTTGCACACAACAATACCTTGATCGGGAAGGAGTGCTCCTCATGGACGAGAAAATGCAGGAGGCCGGAAAAACAATCGAAGATTATCTGGAAGCCATACTGGTTCTGAAGCATGCACAGGGATATGTCCGCTCCGTTGACCTTGCGGCGCAGTTGGGCATTACAAAACCCAGCGTCAGCCACGCCGTAAAACGGATGAAAGAGAAAGGCTATATTACCACAGATCATGCCAACATGCTGATTTTGACGGAAAGCGGCCGAGCCATTGCTGAAGAAACTTACCGCCGCCATCGGAAGCTCGCAGAGTTTTTCATGCAGCTGGGGGTTGGAGAAACGCAGGCTCAGATGGATGCGTGCAAAGTCGAGCACGATCTCAGCCAGGAAACATTCGACGCACTCTGCCGCTATGTAGATAAAACTCTCAGGACCCCCGCCGAGAAGCAAGACGGCTGCGGCGGGTAAGACCCGTACCGGTTCATACATTTATTGGCAGTTTAACGGAAAAATCCCAGTTATCCGAAACAGGATGACTGGGATTTTGTTTTTTCAGGTTCTATTATATGGATATATGGAGCGGATTCCGCGGATCCCTGTCGTCCGGCAAAGTACTTTTCCAGGTACGCCCTGCTGGTTTTTCCTTTGCCTTTGTCATAGCCGCAGACTGCGGCCGGGGCAGTTCCCGATATTCCAGTCCGGGCAGCAGGCTCGCCGCTGCGGTTCTCTGTCGGAGTACAAATTCCTACCCGTCATTTTATGAGAATTTTACTTCTTCCTTATAGAAAGCATACATTCGTGTGCCAAAATGAGTTTGTTCCCGGAATTTTCCCAAGGTTGCCAATGGCTTCGAGAATCGAGGCCGTAATAGGGTTCTGCTTTCCGCCGCTGCGGTCAATGCCGCTGACTTTCAGAATTTACGGGAGCGGAAACGAAGGTACCGCAGGGAAAGTGCTCCGATATAGTGGAAGAATGATCCAAAGAATCATCAAAGGCGGACCGCAGAAGCTCTGGAGCGGGAGCCGCAGTAGAAATCTATTGCTTCGCAGGAGGCCGGGACAACGGTATGCCTGATGCGGCCGGAAATATTTTGGATAGATCGGAAACGGAGGAATCCGTAATGGAAAAAAAGAGTGCTGCGAAAAAAACATCAAAGGCATTCAAAATAATTGGCGGCACGGTACTCGCTCTTTTAGTTTTGTTCCTTGTGATCCGGGAAATCGGCAGGGGCATTAACGGCAGGACTCCCGAAGGCGGCATCAACGAATCGATGTATATTGATGTCAACGGCACAGAACAGTGGATCAACATTTACGGGGAAGACATCCGCAATCCGGTTCTGCTGTATCTGCACGGCGGCCCCGGCTCTGCCACAAGTGACATAGATTACGTTTTTACAAGGAAATGGGCAGACGTTTATACCGTCGTGACCTGGGATCAGCGAAACTGCGGAAAGAGCTATGATGCAGAGCAGAATGACATCGTTCTGACCCGGGATCTGCTTCTGGAAGACGGAAAGGAAGTTACGGAGTTTCTGCTCGATTATCTTTCGAAGGAAAAAATCACAATCCTTGGACATTCGTGGGGCTCAATCTACGGAGCGAATCTGGTCCTCGAGTATCCCGAATATTACGAGTGCTTTATCGGAACTGGGCAGCTTGTGGATTATCTGGAGAATGAGAAAGCCTTTAAGCAGGAAGCGTTAAGATGGGCGGAGGGCGATGAAGAAACGCTGGCACAAATCAGTCAGCTGACGCCCGAGCACATTACCTTGGAGTATGTTGAGACAAAAGACGCAATCATGGAAAAGTACGGCTACGGCATGATGGCAAACGGCCGCGATTACAATGAAGCGGCTGTGCTGATTTTTAATCCGAACTATTCGGTCGTAGACTGGATCAAGTACTTTAACAGAGATCCCAGCGTCTATCTAGCCTTTGACATGTCGGAGGAATTCACTTCGTTTTCCTTAAAAGGCAGGTTCGATTATCCGATGCCGTATTACAATATTAACGGGGATAAGGACTATCAGACAAATTACAAATTGGCGCAGGATTATTTTGATAAAGTCAATGCGCCGTATAAACAGCTGTATCTTATGGAAAATATGACGCACGGCCTGCTGGAATCGGATTCGGAGGGCTTTTCTGACATCCTCCATCAGATTGCAGAAACGCAGAGCGTTCGAACGCAGCTATTGTAATAAAACCGCCCTCATTTACTTTTTACTTTGTGTGAAAGGAAAAAAGAATTCTCTCCGTACTGATTTGTACTATTGGCCTTTGTTGAAATTTTTCCGAAATGCAGCGGCAGTTCGTGTTATACTGGACAAAATAGACTTCGAACTAAAAATAGATTACGGAAAAGGAGAACTGCGAATGCTTGCCGAATGTCTTGATGCCGTCCGGGAACGGGCGCCCCTGGTGCACTGCATCACAAATTACGTTACGGTCAACGATGTAGCCAACATCCTGCTTGCCTGCGGCGGAAGCCCCATTATGGCCGATGAGCCGGACGATGCGGAAGAGATTACCGCCATCTGCGGCGGTCTGACCATCAACATTGGAACTCTGAACCATCGAACCATTGAAGCCATGCACCGGGCAGGCAGAAAAGCCCGGGAATTAGGCCACACACTGCTGCTTGATCCGGTTGGTGCCGGAGCCAGCCGCCTGCGTACGGGTACGGCCGTCTCCCTTATGGAGGAACTGCATTTTGATGTCATCCGCGGAAATGTTTCGGAGCTGAAAGCGCTTGCGCTCGGAAGCACAACCACCCAGGGCGTGGACGCAAACGCTGCTGATGCGGTGCGGGAAGAAAATCTGGAGGAAATGATCTCCTTCACAAAATCTTATGCCGCAAGTACGGGTGCCATTATTGCCATAACCGGCGCAATTGACCTTGTGGCAGACAGCTGCAGCTGTTTTGTTATCCGAAACGGCCGGCCGGAAATGGGCCGCATTACCGGTACGGGCTGCCAGCTTTCCGCCATGATGAATGCCTATGTCACGGCAAACCCGGACCGGAAGCTGGAAGCAGCCGCTGCCGCTACCGTCCTGATGGGGTTAAGCGGAGAAATCGGCTGGGATCGGATGCAGCCCGGTGACGGCAATTCCACGTACCGAAACCGGATTATTGACGCAGTTTTCAACATGGATGGAAAAACGCTGGAAGAAGGCGCAAAAATAGAACGCCGGTAAACTGACACGAAAGGAGGCTGCAGCCCGCCCGATGCTGGCTGCCCGAATACTATGACTTTCAATCCTGCTTCATTGTTTTTATACGCGGTAACCGACCGTCACTGGCTGGGAAACCGAACCCTATACGAATGCGTGGAAGGTGCCCTGAAGGGCGGAGCAACTTTTGTCCAGGCCCGGGAAAAAGATGACATGTGCCTGAGCCACGATGCCTACCGGGAGGAGGCGCTGGCACTGAAAGAGCTCTGCCGAAAATACAAAGTACCCTTCGTGCTGGACGATGATGTCGCTCTGGCAAAAGAAATCGGAGCGGACGGCGTGCATGTCGGACAGACGGATATGGAAGCCGGCCATGTCCGGGAAACTCTCGGTCCGGATAAAATTCTCGGCGTTTCCTGCAGCACCGTCGAGGAGGCGCTCCTTGCTGAAAAGCGCGGGGCCGACTATCTGGGCGTCGGTGCCGTATTCCCCACAGGCTCGAAGGACGACGCCGGCGAGGTCAGCAGAGATACGCTCAGGGACATCTGTCATGCCGTCTCGATTCCGGTCATCGCCATCGGCGGCATTACCCGGGATAATGTTCTGGAGCTTGCCGGTACTGGCATTGTCGGCATTGCAGTTATTTCCGCCATTTTTGCAAAGTCCGACACGGAAGCTGCCGCAGCGGATCTGAAAGCGCAGACTCGGAAGGCGCTGGGAACTCCGTTTGCGGGATAGCCGGCAGCCGCGCGTCATGGATGTACAAGCCCCCTTCCGCCGCATTCCGATCGGCGGGAGGGGGCTTTGCTCTGCCGCGTCCTCCGAGGATGCTTCAGAAATTTGTCACAATGATTTCTCTGCCGGTCCGCCTGGAAGCGTCCCGGTTGATCGCGCGGCGGACTTCTACCTGCTGGATCGCATAGCCGCCGTAGAGCTCCCGCATCAGCGGTACGCTGTGATTGCTGAGCATCAGCTTCGCCCCGAGTGCATCGAGCCGGCGGAACAGGGCGGCAAGTCTTCGATGATCCTTCATGGTAAAGCCTTCCTTTGTATAGTCCGAAAAGCAGGCCGTTGCGCTCTCCGGCACATAGGGGGAATCAAAGTAAACAAAATCCCCGGCTTTTACGTCCTGGCAGGCCGTTTCAAAATCCCCTTCCCGGATGGCGACGCAGTGGCCGCGCAGGTATTCCCCGATTTTCCGCAGATTATCTTCCCCGATGGAACGCCCCGTTACGCGATTGTTGTAGGGGACGTTGAAAAATCCCTTGGAGTTTACCCGATACAGTCCGTTATAGCAGTGCTTGTTCAGCCAGATGAGCATTGCCGCGCTTTCCGCATCCCTCTGCTCTTCCCGTATTTTCTCATTGTAGCGTTCCCGGACAGAGAGATAACGTTCTTTTCCGCAGACCGCCGCGTCCAGCTGATTTACGGCGGAGACAACCGCCTCCGCGTCGTCACAAAGCTGTCGGTAGAGATTAAGAAGCTGCGCGTTGGTGTCGTTGATGACGGCGCGGTCCGGCTGGACCGCTAATAGCAGCGCTCCTCCCCCGATAAAGGGCTCGTAATAGGTTCCATAGGAGTCCGGCATCCGTTCCATGAGTTTCCCCAGAAGCTGCGTTTTTCCCCCGGCCCACTTTACGAACGGTTTCAGTTCCCTCTTTTTCAAAGCCGCCGAAGCGGTCTGTTTTCTATTTTCCATTTCTTTGATCGGGTTTCCCCCTATGCTATGCTCTTTTTCCAGTCCCTTTCGTTCCTTCCGGCAGGTCCTGGTTTTTCATTTCCGTTCCCGAAATTCCGGCCTGTTCCTTCCCCTCGGGAAAAAGTGCCGCTGCGGGGACGGCGGTTCCAAATTATCCGCCCGGAACGTCTGCGGCGTTTTCGGGCGGGGATGGCAGAGGCCGGAAGAACCGCTCAACGAAGCGGCATCCGGTGCTGTAGCCTTTTTTGCGCGCCGTTCCATACACTCGCAGATACCACCCTGTGTTTGTGCTTTCTTCAAAAACGACCGGAAGGCAGCCCGTCTTCTTTCTACCACCCGGCTTTTCCGCGCCGGAAGAGAACTGCAGGCTGTGCGCCGCCAGATCCCTTTTCTGCGTATCGGACAGCGTGCTGCGGAAAAGCAGCACAACCGCCGATTTTGGGGGCTTCAGACTCTTTTTCGCCGTATAACCCTCGACCGCCCATGCGGAAAGGGCTTGGGAAACCGCATCCAGGATTTCCTCATTATCCGGACCTTCCGTGAGATACACGCAGGGTGAAATTTTCTTCCGGCTGCTGAGTGTCTTGGGGCGATACCAGCCGTCTTCTCCTCGAATGAAATCTTTTTCTGCGAGCTGCTGCTCCACCTGCTGCCGGGTCCGCCCTTCCAGGCAATCCAGCCCATGGTCTCCGGAGCTCTGCCGCAGTTCCTCCGCCTGCATGCGAGACGTTCGCAGAAGCGCTCCCTGCAGGATCTGGGAGGAAAAGAAAAACAGCACGGCCGTAATGGCAAAGTAGGCGTAGGCTTCCGCGGATCGGCCTCCGGCGAGGCTCAGCTCTACCGCAGCAATCAGGAAAAAAACACCGATGAGAAAAACAAGCGCCGCAAGTATGAAAAAGAGCCCGGCTCGGGAAAGTCCGCCGTGTCCGGAGAGCCGGTGTTCCTTCGCGTCCTGCTTTCTGTTCTGCACTGCAATTCACCTCCCGATCCGATACGGCTCTTATAGAAACTTTTTCAGAAACTCCTCCGTCGCTTTCGGATACGGCGCATAGCGGAATTTCGGATCCGGGCGGATGGCTTTATCGACAACGCTGCGCAGATGCGAAAACTCCTCGAATCCTGCTTTCCCGTGATAGCACCCCATGCCGCTTTCCCCGACTCCGCCGAAGGGCATATTGCTTGTGGCCAGATGCAGAAGCGTGTCGTTGATGCATCCGCCGCCGAAGCGGCAGCGTTCCAGAACCGTTTCGATGGCTTTGCGATCCTGACTGAAAATGTACAGGGCAAGCGGCTGCGGCCGCCGATTAACTGCCTGAATGGCATCTTCCACCGTTTCACAGTCAAGGATCGGAAGTACCGGACCGAAGATTTCCTCCTGCATTACGGGATCTTCCCAGGAGACATGCAGCATAACCGTCGGTGCAATATGAAGTGTCCGATCCTCCCAGCTTCCCCCAATGACGGTCTTTGCCGGATCGATAAGGGCTTTCACCCGGTTGTAGTGCTTCTCGTTGATCATATGCGCGTAATTGCGGTTTTTTAGCGGTGTTTTTCCGTACTGTTTACGGATCTCTTCCCGCAGGGCTTCCGCCAGCGGCTTCTGCAGATCCGCAGGGCAGAGCACATAGTCCGGCGCTACACAGGTCTGCCCGCAGTTTATGAATTTTCCAAAAACAATGCGCCGCGCCGTAATGGCAAGGTCCGCCGTTCGGTCTACAATTACCGGACTCTTTCCTCCCAGTTCCAAGGCCACCGGCGTTAGATGATCCGCCTGGCTTCGCAGGACTTCCCTTCCCACATTCTTGCTGCCGGTAAAGAAGACTTTATCAAAGGACTGCCTCAGAAGCGCCTGATTCTCCGCACGGCCGCCGGTCACTGTAAATACAAGCTCCTCCGGAAAGCTGTCCTGCAGTATCCGCTGCATTTCCGCCATGGAAGCTGGTGCGTATGCACTTGGTTTTACAATGGCTGTATTGCCGGCAGCCAGTGCGTCCACCAGTGGTTCCAGTGTCAAAAGAAACGGGTAGTTCCAAGGGCTCATGATGAGCACATTTCCGTAGGGGGACGGAAGCTGCATGCATCGCGCCGGCATCTGGAACAGGGCAGTTTTTGCTTCCCGCGGAGCCATCAGTTTCCGGAGATTTTTCTTCATGTACCGGATTTCTCCAAGCAGAAGGGCTATCTCGCAGGTATAGCTCTCTACCTTCCCTTTTCCCAAATCCAGGCGCAGCGCGTCGCAGATGGCATCCATCCGGCTGCGTACGGCTTCTTCCAGGCGGATGAGTGCTTCCATCCGGGTTTCGTAAGGAAGTGTCTTCCCTTCCAGAAAATATTTCTGCTGCCTTGCAAGGATCTGCTTAATTTCGATTTCGGTCATACTCCCAGAGTCCCTTCTAAAAATATGGAACCGCAGTGCTCCACGGAAATTTCAAATCTTTTTTTATTATAATTTTCAAAAGGAAAAAAGTCCACGAAAAGCACATATCTGCGCATTGAGACTCCGCTTATTCAAAAATACGCAAGCCAAGTGAAGTATTTAAAAGCGGTCGCAGCAGCCGACAGGCAAAGAGTTCTGCATCATGGCAAATTCCTTCCTGCTGCAATCCCTCATACAGGTAAAAAGCTTTTACTTCCTTCACACCTGTCTGCAGTGCAATGATTGATCCTGCCTTTGGCATAATGCTTTGTTTGCAAAGTATTTGAAACTACGGTGTCGACTTTGATTATCAGGGATTTTTCCCTGGGGTACACTTCAGGATCCGTCCGATACATGGCGGAGACCTACGATAAGAAATTGCGGAAAGAGAAGTCCTTGCAATAAAAAGAAAGCCTGCTGCGGCACATGAGCAGTGGCTTTTCCGATCCCGTTCCTTCCGGCGCAGGCTGTGTTTTCGCCCGTTATAGCACTCTTCTGCCGGCCTGAGGCGGTTAATACCCATCATGCGTGTACGGGCTCCGAGAGAAACGCCAGCAATCAGACGCCCCGTCGAAAAAAGCACCCACCGTTCGTATTGGTGGATGCATAATTCTTCGTATAAGTTCGATGCAGAGTGCGGTACTAAAATACTATTCCTTTCTTTGCCGCCTAGTGACATAACGGCTCCTTTAATAAATCAGGCGACGGAAGCGTCGCTGCGGATGCTGTCAGGAATAGCAGGCATATTGTCCGGGTACTTTACGGGAGCGGGCACAACCAATAAGCCGAGGCACAATTCTTCAGCCGGATCCACATACCCTTCGATATCCTGAAATTCCGTCTTCAGGTTCAGATGCAGCAGGCCATCTGTCCCTTTGCTGCACTTTGCATAGGTTACTTCCTCGGTACGAATATTTGCTTCTTTGCAGATAATCTGAAGCGCCTTCTGCGCTGACAAGTCGGAACGAATGTTTGTAATCATTGTAAAATCTCCTTTCTTTAATGGCCGGTTCGGCCCCCCCTGCCGGCGGGGGGTTGCCGGCAGGCGGAGTTTCAGTTTCGTGCAAAAATTTATTCTGCATCGATTCCGAAAAATTCTCCCCGTGAAGACAAAGTGTCCTGAAAACCCAGCACTTTTCTTATTAGGGATACAGGCAGGCAGAATAGGGATTGGTGGTTATTTCTGTGTTCTGCTTGACTGTTGCCTATATCGTAGAGCGAAATTTTAAACAAATTATGAGGAATTTTATAAACAATTTGTGACAACTCTCTAAGAAATTTATGAGAAACAGTGCATATTGTTGAGAAACATTTAACAGAAGTATCAAAATAAGAGCAGCTTGCTGTATAAATATTCTGTGCAGCCGTTACCGCTGTTTCGACAGCGTCAATGATGTGCTTTACTGGCAGTGCGACATCCACTATAAAGAAGTGATGCGCGTATATCTGGAAAGGATCCCGGCGCGTGAGGATCCCTACGATTTTCTTCGCTATTTCTTCGGTTATTGGATGAAGGCTGAAAACAGAAGAATTCTCGAGCAGCTGATTAATATTGGGCACTTTGACATTATTTTTAATGCCACTATGAAAGTTCGCTGATTATTCGGCAGGCGGTTCCTGAGAAACTGGAAAACCCCGACGGCTGCCGGTATTACATGTCCGGGCTGATAGGGGCTTTCGTGGGGTTTCTTATTACATGGATTTAGGAGGAAAAGCAGCTTTCCGTGGACCAGTTTATTGGGATGCTGAAATCAATCAAGTTTGAGGATTCCGGGAAAATATTCCAGTAGCCGCCGTCCGGTAAGCCGCCCTCCGGAACACACTGTGCAGAACCTGCTGTCTCTCCGAAAAAGGTCTGATGGCAAAAAAGCTGCGGAAAGGCACGGATTTCGCCAAAACACACCTCCGGAAAATTTTCTGGCAGCATTTCTGTCAGTGATTGTAGGGATCCTTTGTCATCTGGATATACCGAAGCTGCCGATATCCCTTTTTCTCGTAGACATGCCGGGCGCGCAGATTGTCTTCTTCCAGTTCAAGCCGGTAGCGGACCGCCGTGTAACGGTTTTCCATAAAGTCCAGAAAACGCCCGCCCAGCCCGAGATTGCGGTATTCAGGCTTGAGGTAAAGATCCTCCAGCCATATGCTCCGACCGCCGCAGTCTGTAGTATAGCCCTGCGACACCATGGCATAGCCGGCAAGCACCGCTCCATCCTCAAAAACGTAGCCGTCCACCATCGGGTCTGCTCCGATGCAGTCCTGCACATCCTGAGCAAGAACCGAATGCGGTGTATCCGTAATTACAGCGGGGGAAGCATAGAAGGCGTCCATCATGCGGAGCACTTCGCTTATATCTCCCGCTTCCATTTTTCTTATTATTACCAATTTTTTCTCCTCTTCCGCTTGATCCGCAGCGGAGTGGCGGACAGCGGTCTAGTTTCTTTCTCCATAGGTTTTGCTGAGTTCCGGCAGTATCTGCGGCAGCCTCGCAAGCTCGATATACGCATGCTCCGCGGTTCCCCGAACCAAGTCCTCCGTAAGAAGTCGCCGCCGCAGAACCGGTGTCAGGCGACACCCGAGCCAAAAGCGGACTACCGCATGCATTCCCTTCTCTTCTTTAAGGAACAGATACATTCCCTCCGAATGAGAAAGTGCACCCCGGTAAAGCCCTATGCGGCAGCCAAGCGTCAGAGCAAGCCGCGGTATTCGCAGTGCTTCCCTGGAAAGTCCGTATGCCGTGGGCGGTACGAACTCTATCTTCAGCGGCATCAGGTGCTGTCCAAAGCTTTCCACCGTATACAGCGTCAGCGAATCCGATTTCTTTCCGCGGAGCAGTTCTGCCGCCGGCTGCGAAACATCGGCATGGGCGCCCGGATACCAGCCGCGAAAGAAATCATCCCTCTTTGGAAAGGTTCGGAGCCACCACCGGAGAAGTTCCGGATTCAGTCCGGGCAGAGGGCAGGAGAACGCCAACAACCAGCTGTCATCCGGGAACCGCCGGTAGCCCGTTTCCGTCTGCAGTTCCGGCTGCGTCAGGACGCAGTCGCGTCTGGAAAAGTCTGTAAGGGAAATCAGGCTTGCCGCCTCCATATTTCGGATAAATTCATCCGGTAAGGGCGGCAAGGGCATATCCTTAAGCTGCTGAATCTCCATACACTCCCCTTCCCGGCTGTTCCCAGTGCGTTTTCTTTTCGGCATCCCGCACTATACAGAGCAAAGAAGCCACCGTGCATCCATCCGTTCCTTTTTCCTTTTCTAAGTATAGTCCAGAATCCCGCGATAAACAAATGAAGCCGGCTGAAGAGAATATTTTCCGTCTGGAGCTGCGTTAGAGAAAAATTGTTGAGGAGTTTTTATAAGTAGGTAAATAGACAGACGGCGCCCGGCGCCCCCAAAATAATAGAAATAGAGATCACCGCTGTTTTTGCACATCGTTTCGATATCGGATATAATCTTAAAAAGAGAATTTTTGTAAGAAAGGAATGGTGCTTTAATGATAACGCATAAAAGCGCAAATCGGTTTCTGGCAATGATCCTGTCTTTGCTGCTGGTGTTTACGCTAATGACGGTTCTGCCGGGCTCAGGCCGTAAAGCATATGCGGATGGATCCGTCGACACCTGGGACGGAACGGCGGATACCAGCTGGTACGACGCGGGCAATCCGAAGACAAGCTATGAGATTACAACGGCAGAACAGCTGGCGGGATTAGCCAAGATCGAAAATGAGACGAATAACAATTTCAAAGGGGTAACGTTCACCCTGAAAAATGATCTGGATCTTGCCGGACATCCGTGGACTCCCATCGGAACGGACGACTATTACAGCTACTTCGCGGGGACCTTTGACGGCGGATACCATGTCATCCGCAACCTTACGATCAACAACACCGCAGTGTCCGCCGCTCTTGGGCTGTTTGGTACTGTCGGAAATTATAGTACCGGAAGCGACGAGCCCGTTTACTATACGGGCACGGTGCAAAATCTGAAAGTGCTGGACGCCAACATCACAACCAGCGGCGGGGATGGCTGGGTCGGGATCCTGACCGGCTTTGCCCAGATGGCCGTGATCGAAAATTGCGCGACCAGTGGGAAGATCACTACAAATCACACCGTCAATTATGGAGACCTGGTCGGCGGTCTGGCTGGGCTGTGCTGGTATAAGACCGTCATCCGCGGCTGCTATTCGACTGCGGAATTATCCTGCACCGATCCTTCTGCCGACGCCGATTCTCCTGACTCGGTTGGCGGCCTGGTCGGGCAGTGGGAGGCTTCGGCAGCAGGTGCGGCGATCACGGACTGCTGGTTCGGCGGATCGGTCAAATCAAATTTTAACAATGGGGTCATCACCGGTCTTCTCGGCATTCACCTGGATTACGAAAGTGAGCATTGGATGCACCCGGCGGTCACCATCAAGAACTGCCTGATTGTCCCGAAGGACATGACTTCCGTTGCTCCGGACAATATCCTCTGGGGTGCCTATGCCTTTTTCTACGACGTGAGCAATTGCTGGTGGCCGGCGGAACCTGCCGACCGTCTCGCGATCGTCGACCTTGATGCGGATCCGCAGCCGGATCAGTCGGGCTTTGGCACGGCATCTTCTGATTTTCTCGATCCTCAGGTCCTGCAGGATCTTCAGACAAATCAGGCGGAGGGCGTTCAGTGGGTCGCGGGGAAGGAACATCCGACCTTCATCTGGGATACCAATAATGCAGTCTACACCGTCACACTGGACCCGAACGGCGGAACCGCCGGCACCGGATCCGTGATGGCTTGCAATAATGAGGATATGCCGGCTGTCGAGACGCTGCCAACTTGTGAGGGATATACATTTGACGGCTATTACGATGCACAGACGGGAGGCACGCAGTACTACAGCGCAGACGGCACAAGCGCAAAGAAGTTCGACAAAGGCTCCGACACAACCTTGTACGCGCATTGGTCTCCGGTCGATTACAGCATTACCTACAATTTGGACGGCGGTGCAAACTCCCCCGCCAATCCGTCATCCTACAATATTGAAAGCGAAGACATCACGCTGGCAGATCCGACAAAGCCCGGAAAAGCCTTTGCCGGCTGGTATGATAACGCGGACTTCAGCGGCAGTCCGGTGACAACGATCGCAAAAGGGAGCATGGGAGACCGGACATTTTATGCAAAATGGAGTGCGTCCCTCATTCGAATCTACGGAAATACCCGGTATGAAACGGCACAGAAGATTGCCGATTCGCCGGAATTGAACGAATGGCGCAGTGCGGACGGCAAATTTGAGTCCGTCATCGTCGCTGCCGGTTTGGATTTTCCGGACGCTGTTGCGGGAAGCGCTCTGGCAGTTAAGGAAAAAGCACCGATTCTTCTGGTCAACAGCAATGATATCAGTGCGACGGTTGAATATATCCGCAATAATGTTGCGGAGGATGGACACGTCTATATTCTCGGCGGGACGGGCGCCGTGCCCGTGTCATTCGAAACAGCTATGGACAGTCTTTCTCAGACAATAGAAGTAACAAGGCTGGGCGGCTTAAATCGTTATGAAACGGATCTGCAGATTCTGGATCAGCTCGAAGTCCAGGACGGAGACGAGATCATCGTTGCAACAGGCATGGACTATGCAGACAGTCTTTCTGCCAGCTCAACCGGTAAGCCCATTCTTATCGTCGGAAATCAGCTTACCGACACGCAGAAGGCGTTCTTTGCCTCGCATCAAAGCAGCAGCGTTGTTATCGTTGGCGGTACAGGTGCTGTAAACGAGACTGTGGAAAAGGAGATTGCTTCCTATGTCGGAGTTTCCAATATTACCCGAAAAGGAGGCGCGAACCGTTATGAGACATCCGCACTCGTTGCAGAATACTTCACTCCCAATGCGACTCGCGCGGTTCTCGCCTATGGCCTTAACTTCCCGGACGGTCTTTGCGGCGGACCTATTGCTTATATGACTGACTCCCCGCTGATCCTTGTAACCGATGCAGCAAACGCACAGGCTATGGAATACATGAATAAGCATGAAATCCATAACGGCATCACCATCGGCGGTCCGGCGCTCATCTCGGATGCTACGGTCCATTCGATTTTTGAAAACGACAGTGAAATTTTAGTTCGTTAAGAGCAGAAGCTTTACGTTCAGCAAAACGGAAATAACAGGAACCGGAGCAAATCCGGTTCCTGTTATTTATAGCTGCCGGCAAAATCTTCCCGCGGAAGAACCCGAAACCGGCGGCGATTCTGCACTTTTTTCGTTAAACCGGAAAAATCCGGAGGCGGGGGCTTGTCATTCCCTTCCTGTTGCGGTATAGTCAGTCACGCTGGAACCTGGCTTCCGGCATCCGGCGGCGGGAGATATTCCCTGCCGCCGAATTTGTGTTTTATTCTTTTTGGAGGCTTTCGCGGTGAAAACGAAAGAGAATACCATAGAGGAAAACAGAGAGGCTTCCCTGCAGGGCACCCGACAGGACTTTACCAGCGGCCCGATTGCAGGGCCTCTGGTTCGGTTCGCGCTGCCCGTACTGCTGGCACTTGTTCTGCAGGCCCTTTACGGTGCCGTGGACTTATGGGTTGTCGGCAAGTTTGCCAGTTCCGCGGACGTATCTGCCGTTTCCACCGGCTCGCAGCTTACTTCGATGATTGCGAATGTAACGGCTTCTCTCTGCATGGGCTGCACCATTCTGCTGGGGATTCAGATTGGGCAGGGCCGCGGGGAAGACGGCGGCATTACCATCGGGGCAAGCATTTACCTGTTCGGCATTATCGGTCTGGCCGTATCCGTCGCTGTTGCCTGCCTCGCTTCTCCGCTTGCCCGCCTTCTGCAGGCACCGGAAGAGGCTTTTGCCGGCACTGTCGCTTATCTGCGCATCTGCGGAGGAGGAACCGTTGTCATTGCCGCCTATAATATCTTAGGGTCTATTTTCCGCGGCATCGGGGACTCCAAAACGCCGCTGGTTACCGTTGCCATTGCCTGCGCTTTCAATATAGCGGGCGATCTTCTGAACGTCGCGGTATTCCATATGGGTGCCGCCGGCGCCGCCGTAGCCACCGTTTTCGCCCAGGCGATCAGCGTTCTGATATCCGTCCGTATCATCCGGCGTCAGCCGCTTCCCTTCCTGTTTACGCGCTCCATGGTACGCTCGAACCCTCCCGTCATGCGGAGAGTCTTCTCCCTGGGCTTTCCTCTTGGGCTTTCGGATTTTCTGGTCGGCGTCTCCTTCCTTGTAATTCTCGCCATCGTCAACTCCCTCGGGCTTATCGCTTCGGCGGGCGTCGGCGTAGCGGAAAAGGTCTGCGCTTTTATAATGCTGGTTCCTTCCTCTTTTATGCAGTCTCTGGCCTCGGTCGTCTCCCAGAATTACGGAGCTAAGAAATATGATCGGTGCAGGAAGGCACTGCGCAGCGCAATCTCGCTTTCCTTTACATTCGGCGTTGTCATGTTTTATTTCAACTATTTCCATGGAATCCTCGCCGCTTCCGTTTTCTCTCAGGATCCGGCGGTTCTGTATGCTGCCGCGGAATATCTGCGCGCCTACGCAATTGACTGCCTGTTTACCGCGTTTCTCTTCTGCTTTATCGGGTATTTCAATGGCATTGGCATGACACGCTTTGTCATGATACAAGGCTTGATCGGTGCTTTTGCCGTGCGTATACCGGTTTCAATTCTCATGCGGAATCTGTACCCGGAGTCTCTGTTCCGCATCGCACTGGCCACTCCCTGTTCCAGCGTGGTACAGATTCTTCTCTGCCTGTTTGCCATGCTATACGCCCGGCGAAAGGTTCTGACCGTCCCGTCGGAGACTCTGTAATTCCGGCATTTTTCATGGATACGCCGGGCATCCCCAGCCCAGAATTCGGCCGTCCAGCGTGTAGGTCCGCCGGCAGACACAGTCCGAAGAGTTCCCTTCAATCGTCTGCACTGTACTTCCCGTGCACCGCTCTGTCAGGCCTACATGGTCCGGGCTCTGATCCCCGTCCCAGTCAAAAAAGCAGATAGCCCCGGGAGGCGGTCCCGCAGGATCCCGAGGATGCCATTGTCCATGGGCACAAAACCATTCCTGAAGCGATTCGCATCCGGCCGTTCTCGGAAACCGGCCCGCCTGCACAAGTCCGCAGGCGTCGGCGCACCAGCTGAGAAACATGACGCACCAGTCCCCGTCCGGAATTCCATACCATTCCCCATACCGCGTGGTTCCATCCGCGGCTTCCGCCGTGCCCAGTTCTCCGGCAGCGCAGGAAAGCATCGCAGCCGCTCCGCCGGCAGTATCGGCAAGCCCTGCCAGAGGATAATACTGCAGCACCGCCGCACAGTAGCCGGGATTTCCATACACGGATACTCCCTGCTTCCGTTTCTGCTCCCGGGAAAAAAGTTCCGCGTTTTCCAGGGTATAGCCGCCGTCCCGAGCGATCGCCCAGGCGATGTACCCGTTCCCATAGTTATAGCCCTGCAGCGCAAGACGGATGCGCTCCAGATCGGACGGACTCTGTACGCCGGCAGCCTGCAGGCTGTCTGCAAGGTAGTGTACGCCGCAGTCGATGGAATACGCCGGATCGGCTATACCGTCCGGATACTCTGTATTGTAGGGGCAGGCGGAAGCCTGCATCGGATCGGTGCCTTCCCCGCCGGATTCCGCCGCCATCACGGCCAGCAGAAGGTCCGTGTAGGAGGCGATCCGATACTTCGCCGCCGCGGCATGAACCGTCGGACGCCAGCGCTCCACGGCGGCGCTCCCGGTCCGCTCCGCCGGATTTCCTGGCAGAAGTGTCCGCACGGCTCCCGCCGCCATGCTGCTGAGCAGGACCGCTCCGCAGGCAAAAACGGCGGCGGCTGCCTGTGCAAGACTGCGTCCGACGCTCCGCCTTCGACGAAACCAGGCCGCCGATCGCGCCGATACGGCTTCCGGTTCCGCATCGCGCCGTTTCACTGTTCGCATTTTGCCTTCCGCCCTTCGTGCCCGGTGTTGTTCTCTGCCCCACGGAAAGCCCGCAGAGGGGGATGCATTCCCCGCTCCGCTTCCTGCCGCTGCCGCAGTTTCGGAATCCGGCTGTCCGCGGGGCAGCCGTCTTTGAAAGGTTAAGCTCTGCCGCGGCGCTGCAAGCACCGGTCCGGTTTGCTGCAAAGGCAGTCGCTGCCGGCTTCTCCGCGGACAGGCCGATCTATACCGCATCCGGTTTCTCCCGCCTTTCGGGAAACAGATCCTCCTGCTTTGTGGTAAGCATCTGATAAAGTGCCCCTTTCGGGTAGCGGCACCGGAACGGCAGCATGGATTTTCCGTACTTCAGAATTCCCTCTCCCGCTTTCGCATTCGTCAGATATTCCATCTGTTCGGGGGCAATGGCAAGCAGATTCTGCAGTTTTTCCCGGTCATCGCCGGACTGGCTGAGCAGAATGGAAAACTCGCTGTTTGACAGCATAGCCGATGCCGTCTGGCTCTGCAGAAGATCCGTAACATTCTGCGTAATGCCGCAGGCGTAAGCCCCGTATTTTCTTACGCGCTTCCACAGCGTATAAAGAAATTCCGCACTGTAGGGATTCTTAAACAACAGGTAGATTTCGTCGATATACAGATAGGTTTTTCTTCCCCGGGACCGGTTTGCCGTAATGCGATTGAAAACGCTGTCCAGAAGGATCAGCATCCCGATTCCCGCAAGAGGCCGCCCAAGATCCAGAATGTCGTAGCAGAGAAGGCGGTTCTGCGTATTGACGTTCGTCGGCTGGGAAAATGTATTGAGGGAGCCGCGGGTAAACAGCTCCAAATCCAGTGCAAGGCTTCCCGCCTCCGCCTCCGGCTGCGCGGCAAGTTCCCGCCGGAAATCCTCCAGCGTCGGAGCATCGCCCATGCAGTTCTGCGCCGTATAGTTTCGGAAAACCCGGTATGCGCAGCGATCCAGAAGGGAGCGCTGGCGGGCATCCAGGTTCTCCCCGCCCCGCGCCTGCTCCAGCAGCGACATGAGAAACTGGGATTTCCGCTTCACCGGGTCAGCGCCTTCCCCGTAGTTCCGGTTCATGTCCATTGCGTTAATATGGTTCGGGCTGTCCGGAGAAATCCGCACGATTTCTCCGCCCAGCGCTTCCGTCAGAGGACCGTACTCCCGCTCGGGATCCAGAATGAGGATATCCGCGTCGGTTTTCAGCATCAGCTGAAGAATTTCGTTCTTCGCAGCAAAGGATTTTCCCGCGCCGGAAACGCCCAGAATAAAGGAATTGCCGTTGAGAAGCCGGGTTCGATCAGCAAGGATGAAATTGCCGCTGATGCGGTTTTGCCCGTAATAGATTCCTCCCGGCTGGCGCACATCCCGTACTCGAAAAGGAAGAAATATTGCAAGGCTTTCCGTCGTCAGCGTGCGTGGCAGGTCTATGCATCGGGCGCCGGCAGGCAGTGCCGTATTCAGTCCCTCCCGCTGTCGGAAGTCCAGTGCGCTCAGCTGGCACATGTGTGCGGCAGCGATGCTCCGGATTCTCTCGGTACGCGCCTGCAGCTGCTCGTAAGTCTCCGCCGTCAGCGCAAGGGTCAGTACTGTAAGCATCATTCTCTGGTCCCGGGCCGTAAGGTCCTCCAGAAACGCCTTGGCTTCGCTCTGCTGCTGCACAAGATCGTAGGGCACGGTGGCGCTGTAGTTACTGCGCCGATTCTGGTGGCGCTGCCAGTTGCTTATATTCGTCTCGATACCGAGCAGAATATTTTCCGTGCGCCGCACAGCAGTTTCCATCGGGATCGGTCGGATGTCCAGGGAAAGCAGCATGTCCCAGCGCTGCTCCGTCAGGTCCCGTACGAAGCGATCCGTAAGACAGCTTGCGACCTGGCGCAGATAAAGGACTCTTCCAAAGCGATTTCCCATGGAGAACCAGTCCCGATGAAAGCAGAGGCTGTCCGGACAGATGGCGTCCCGCCAGTCTTCGCCCCGCCGTCGCAGTCCGGGCAGATCCACCGGCAGCCGGTTTTCCTCTTCCCCGCGGTAGAAGCGCCCCAGACTTTTAAGCCTCTGCACGGCGTCCAGCGGCTCCAGTTCCGAGCCCAAGGCGGCAAAGCCCGCCGCCAGCTGCCTTTCGGCGCCGGCAAAATAGTTTCTTGCCGCTTCCGGCGATTCGGCCGGATGCGTCAAAGTCAGATATTTTTCCTGCTCCAGCGCACCATCCTCAGCAGCCGCCTGCTGCAGCAGATCGTTGAATTCCGTCCGCAGCGGATCCAGACCATCCCTGCGCGCTTCCAGAAATGCCTCCCGCGCACTGCACCCGTCGTCCGCCTGCCGATTCTGCAGTGTGATTTTAGCCTCTGACGCGGGATCGAGGCTGTTCAGGATCTCGCAGTAACCCTGAAAAATCTCCTGCTGCCGGTCGGCGGACTCGGCAGCATAATTGACGTCCGCGAACCGAAAGCAGCGGGAGTAAACCCCTCTTCGGGTCAAAAAAAGACCGTCCGGCCAGAGCGCCTCTACGGGCACCGCCTGCTGTACCGAACGGGGTAGGCTTCTTCTTTCAAAATCTTTCACGCAATCCCTCCCTGAATCTTCGTTTTATTTTTCTTTTTTTCCGCTGCAAAACCGGCAAAAAGATTCCGCGGTTCCGGCAGCAGCGGCTTTCGCAGCCGAAAGCTGCGCCACGCGGCAAGAAGCAGCTTCTCCGGCGGCATGCCTTTGTAATTCCAGAATCCCAGCAGGGCAAAGGGAATGGCCGCTCCGGTGCAAAGCCAGCTGAGCAGTTCGGTTCCGCACCGGCTTCCCGCAAGAAAATACACTGCGGCGGCCGCCGCGCAGGCAAGCAGGGAACAAACGCTCTGCCGCAGGTCAAGACCCAGCACAAACGTTTCCCGGTACAGGCGAATCTCTTTGTTGATTCGAACTTCCAAATTTCCTCCTTCCGCCCGAAGGCGCAAAAAATCCGGGGCCGCCCATCCGGAGCTGCCCCGGTGCATGATTTCCGCTGCTTAAGCAGAAATTTTTCTTCAGGATTCCACAAGCTTTCCGACAATTGCCAGACGCCCGTCCTCCGTATAGTAGTCACAGGTGGAAAGCGTCACGAGGTGGTCCCCGTAGGAGGCGGTGACGCCGGTATCGTACAGCGACATGGACTTCATCGTGGAGACATAGTACTCGAAATCCTCTTTGCTCAGATCATCGGCGTATTCATAGTACTTGAATACATCCTCCGAATCGGAATAAATCTTGGAGCGCACCACAGCGATAATCTGATATTCCCGGCGCTCCGTGACGCTGTCAAAGCGGAAGGAAGGATACTGCTGGTACCAGCTTTCCTCCGCGTAATTGAGTAAATCATGGAACATGGAGCCATTGCTCATGCGGTGTCCGTAGACGATGATCACGTTGTCCGTCAGCTGATTCCGCCCGTCTACAAACGGTGTTCCGCTGAAGGAGTATTCCCCTTCAAAATTACGATGCAGATAATATTCCGGATCGTCCGGAGTATACATGACCGGGTAGTCCTTATCGGATCCGGGAATGTAGATCCAGCCGATCATGTCCGGGTTCTTCGCCGCGAGGGATGCGTAATCCGGAACCGTTTCCGTGCTTTTTCCATCGACTCCCTGCGTTTCCGTCGTCTTGATCTGCCGGCGCAGCTCCTCAAAGCCGCTGTTTTCCTTATGCAGGGTTACGAGCGTACTGACCAGCTTATAGGCGGAAAAGCAGAAAACGCCGATCAGAAGAACAATCAGGATGTCCAGAAGAACGGATTTTTTCTTTTTCTTCCGGGGCGCTGCGGCGGTTTTTCCGTCTTCCGAGTAGATTTTTTCGGCATCCGCCTCCGTCACGGGTGTTTCGCAGATTTCGGGATCGCCTTCCGTTTCGGCAGCCGGCGTTTTGCTTTCTTCTTTGGGGACGTCCTTCCCCCCTTTTCGAATGGAATGCTTTCCCTGTCTGTAGGACCGGAAACGCCTGTTTTCATAACTCATTGTATCTCTCCGTTGCTGTATGGAATTCGGAAACCGGTCTGAAAGCCGGTGCCTTTTGTTTCGCTATCATTTTACCTGCCGCCGTTTCCTTGTCAAGAATCCGCGGAGCCTCCGCTTCCGTTCCGGGCTTCAGCCGGAACCGTCACCCGGCGGTCAAGTGCCTCCCCCAGCATAGTGGAGCCAAGGACCAGCACCGTGCCAAACCATCCGGCCGTCGTCATCGGTTCCCGCAGAATAAGCGCCGAGCTCAGCACAGCGACCAGCGGGTCGATATAGCTCAGCAGTGCGGCGGTCTGTGCCGGCACATATTCCAGCGATCCGAAATACAGCATGTAGGTCACCCCGGTATGCACGATGCCCAGAAGAAGCAGAAGTCCGATATTCCTTCCGCTCCACTCCAGCGCACGCACATCCTCCGTCAGCAGAACCAGCGGCAGGAGCACGGCGGTTGCGACCGCCAGCTGGATAAGCGTCCGATCGAGGCCCGAAATATTCTTCAGTTTCTTATTCAGAAAGACAAGCGCCGTGTAAAAGCAGGCGGCGGCAAGGCCGTAAAGGACCCCCTGCAGGTTTTCCGCCGGGAGCGCCTCCCCGCCGCTGAGGCCGGACACCAGCACGACCCCGGCAACCGCCGCCGCGACGCACAGAAGCCGGCGCACGGTCAGCTTTTCCTTCAGAAATACCGGCGACAGCAGCAGGATGAGAACCGGCGCCGTATAGTAGCAGACCGTGCCGATGGCGACAGTGGTGTGCTGGTAGGATTCCAGCAGAAAATACCAGTTGCCGCCTAGACACATGCCGGACGCCGCAAGCCGAAGAATATTTCTGCGGATCGCCTTCCCGTCCGGACGCCGCCGGATCAGGGCCATGCACAGCAGAATAAACAGGGCGCCGATCAGGCTCCGTCCCTCGGATACAAGCAGAGAGGGAAACGGAAGCAGGCGCCGCACGACGCCGATTGTTCCGAAAATGAACATGGACGCTGTCAGTTCGATTTTTGCCTTTTGCTGCTGCATGGTCGGCACCGCCTTTTCTGTTTCGGTTTCTTATTTTCCGTTCTTCTCCAGTACCGCGGCACACTGCTCCAGGTACTCGGGAATGGGAAGATGCTGCGGACAGGCGCGCTCGCAGGCGCGGCAGTGCAGGCACTCCGAAGGCTTTCCAGCCTCCTTGTCCTCCATCGCCTCTTCGTAGATCTCCGAAGCCCACGCATCATCCCCGTAGATTAAGTGCCAGTTCATGGCCTTGAACAGGTCCGGAATGGGAATCTTCTTCGGGCATCCGCCGGTGCAGTAGGAGCATCCGGTGCAGGGAATCTGCGGAATCTTCCGCAGGATGGCCTGCGCCTGCTCGAGCGTCGTCTCCTCCGCTGCGGTCAGGGGCTGAAAGTCCTGCATATAGGAAAGATTGTCCTCCATCTGCTCCAGGTTCGACATGCCGCTGAGCACCGTAAGGATGCCTTCGTGGCTTGCGGCAAACCGGATTCCCCAGGAGGCAAGCGAGGCTTTCGGATCCGCCCTGTGCAGCAGATCCGCGATGGGTTTCGGCGGCTCCGCCAGCGTTCCTCCCTTTACCGGCTCCATAACCACGACATATTTTCCATGGCGGCGGACGGTGTTGTAATTGGACTCCGCCTGAACCCGGGGGTCCCTCCAGTCCGCGTAGTTCAGCTGCAGCTGGACAAATTCCACTTCCGGATGCTCCGCCAGAATCCGATCCAGAAGTTCCGGCGAGTCATGGAAGGAGAACCCGACGTGCCGGATAAGTCCTTTCGCCTTCTGCTCGGCTACAAAATCCCAGAGGTGATAATCGTTGTAAAAGTGAAGATTGTCCTTGGTAATGGCGTGCAGAAGATAAAAGTCGAAATAGCCGGCGCCGGTGCGCGCAAGGCTTGTATAAAACTCCTGCTTCGCCGAAGCTTCATCCGTGCACTGCAGCGCTGCGTGCAGCTTTGTCGCAAGGCAGAACTTCTCTCTCGGATAGCGCTCCACCAGTGCCTCCCGGGCTGCTTTCTCCGAATCGCCGTTCCCGTACACGTAAGCCGTATCAAAATAGCGCATGCCGGCCGCAAGGAAGCGATCGACCATGTCCTTTACGATCTCCACATCGATTTCTTCGCTGCCTTCCTTTTTCGGCAGCCGCATCAGGCCGAATCCAAGTTTCGGCATCGTTTCCAATTCGCTGTTTGCCATATGTCTTTCCATCCTTTCCCTGTTCCGGATTTGCTCCCACGTCGATCGTTTAGATTATACTCCCGCGGAGCCATGAAATTCTACCTCTTCAGAGAAGGCCGAACAGGGATCGCGTCACCTGATCGGCAGCACGGACCGTTCCGATAAGAAGAAGCATGCTGAACCCGAGCTGTGCGGCGTAGCTCCAGACCTGCGTGACCGCGGAAGCCGCCGCATCCACCTGCGGCGGAGAGGCGGCGAATGCGGAAAACAGCACGCAGGCGAGCAGAATGACGGCGCCTTCCAGGCAGACGCCGAAAAAGGACTTCAGAAACGCTACGCCCAGAAACTGCGTCGGTTCGCCGGCAAAGGATGCCAGCGGCAGCGGCGCCAGAGCGGCATAGAGATAGATTTTGAAAAATCGGCCGTAGACCGTGAGAATCAGGATAAGGCTCAGCACGGTAATGCCGACAATCGCGACCAGACTGACGGTCCATAGCGGTACGCTCTCCCAAAACCCGCACTCACGGATGGATTCCGCGATAGATTCCGGGAGAACCTGTGCGGCCGGCTGCGCGATTCCCGAGGCTTCCATCAGGCTGTTTATAAGTCCCAGACAGACGGAAAGAATCTTCCGCAGGATTTCCATGCCGCGGCACACCAGGCCTTTGGCAAGGAGAAAGCGGAGAAAAAGCCTGCCGACGGCTTCCGGACGGCGCAGTTCCGTGTAGCGGCAGGCGGTCTGCAGCAGGCCGGCGACAAAGAAGAGCACCAGCAGACCGAGAGCGACCGACTGGACCGTGCCGTAGATGCGGACGATGACGTTCCAGATCGTGCCGCCCCGGAATTGCTCCGGCGACATCGTCAGAAGCGTCCAGATCTCCTGCAGACGCGCATTCCATGACGTCAGGGCGCTTTCAAGGTTTGCAATGACCCAGTCATTCACGGTTCTGCGCCCCCTTTTCAGCCGGCAATCAGACGGAGTATCTCTTTTGCAAAGAAAATCAGAATGCCGCCCGCGAGGCACAGAAAGCCCTGGGAACGCTGGGACGGATCATGGGACTGGATGGAAAGACCGACCTGCACGACGCCCCAGCCGATCAGGATCCCGCCGAGAGCCCGGATCAGGGAAAAGATAAACTCCGAAAGATTATTCATCGCCGTCAGCGGATCCTCCGCCGCCAGTGCGGGCATCTGCAGCATTGCGATGCCAAGCCCCAGCGCAGCGGCAAGCCGCAGCCGGCGCTTCCATTTTTTTGTCAAAGAAATACCTCCTTACATTCGTTCTTCCGCAGCCAGGGCGGCTGCAAGGGTCTGTTCCGTATACAGCGCGGCCTCTTCCGCATTGTCCGGCGGAAGGCAGCACTCCCGTACCTGCTGTCCCTCGCGCCGGCGGATCAGCTGCAGACTTCCGGTGCTGCGGTCCTCTTCCTGCGGAGCGTACCGAGGTGCGCCGGCTTCCGGCGTGAGCCGGTAGGACGGGTGCCGGCAGGGATCAAATTTCCGATCCCGCACCGGTTTCTCGCCCCGGATCAGCAGCAGGCACTCGTTTCGCGGCAGCTGCCGAATCTCTTCCGGCAGAAGAAGGCTCCGCCCGATGCGCTGCCGGCTGACGGAGCTGCCGCCGCCGGCGCCCCGGCTGCGGCCGCTGCTTCTTGCCTGAATGGTCGCCTTGCCAAGCATTTCGGAAACATAGCGATGTGTTTCCGGTTCATTCCCGCCAAGGTAGAGAAAGCTGTCACAGTTCCCCGCAATGCTCTGCCACTGCTTTTCGTATAAAGCCTTCAGCTGCGACAGATTCTGAAGAATCAGGGACGCGGAAATTCCCCGGGAACGCATGGTGGCAAGGATTTTATCGAAATCGTCCGGAAGCGAAATGTTCGCAAATTCATCCATAAGGAAGTGCACCGGTACGGGAAGCGTCCCGCCCGGGCAGCTGTCTGCGAGGGAGAACAGCTGCTGGAAAATCTGTGTATAGAGCATGGATATGAGAAAATTAAAGCTCGTGTCATTGTCCGGAATTACGGCGAACAGGGCGGTTCGGCGCAGTCCCAGATCCTGCAGATGCAGCTCATCCGTCCTTGTCAGCGCCGCCAGACTTTCCAGATTGAATTTATCCAGACGGGAAGCCAGCGTCAGCTGGATGGACTTCAGGGTCCGAGCCGGACCCGCCCGGTAGTTCCGATAATATTTTCCCGCCAGCGCCTCCGGCTTCCGCCGGGCAAGGTCGTCAAAAAGTACATCCAGGGGACTCTGTCCGCCGGTTTCCTCGTCCAGGGATCCTGCCTCCCGCAGAAGGCGCATCACATTGGAAAAGTTCTGATCCTCCGGCGGACAGTCCGTTCGCAGATAGAGAAGCAGCGCCATAAGCAGCATGGAGGCGGCACTGTCCCAGAATGGGTCGGTACTGCGGCTGCCTTTCGGAGTTGTCGCCCGAAACAGGTTCGTGACAAGCCGCTGCGCGTCGTTTTCATCCCGAAGATAATAAAACGGGTTGTAGCAGAGGCTCTTTCCGAAATCCAGAAGGTTGAATTCCCGCACGGCGAAGCCATGCTGCCTCAGGCAGTATCCCGCCGTCTGAAGAAGTTCCCTCTTGGGGTCCAGAACAAAATAGGACGTGTTCTCGCACTGCAGCAGATTGACAAGTGCATAGCTTCGGCTTTTTCCCGATCCGCTTCCGCCGATGACCAGCACATTGGTGTTGCGGCCGTGTCGGCGCGTATTCAGGGAAAGACGCATCCGCTGCGTGAGAATCCGGTTGTTTTCCGGAACCGGGTCCGCGTAGATCTTCCGAATGCGCTCCGGATCTCCCCACGCGGCCGATCCGAATTCCCGGCCTCGAAACGGGTCCGGCTCCGAGAGCACGGCGGCAAGCGCCGCGGCACCGACCGCACAGGCAAGGCAGATCGGCGTCGCCCCGCAAAGCCGGATGGAAAACGGATGCGCCAGCATTTCCGGAAAGGCGCTGACGAATCCGGGAAGACCTTCCCGCAGAGCCGGAGCCGCAAGCAGAGCAAGCCATGCAGCCGGAAGGAGAAAGAGTAGAAACCGAAGCCCGCCTCGATTCACTCCCTGTCCTCCTCTCCGGCTTCCTTTCCCGCGCGGTGCCGGTACGCGGTCTCCAGCCGGCCGCGCAGCACAAGAAATGCCGCCCGGACGGCGGCCAGGCGGTGCCGCAGCTCCTGCGCGGTTATCCCGGGCAGGCTCTCGGGAAGACTCCATTGCTGAAATCCCGGGTAAAGAAATCCGCAGTGCCGATCCATCAGAAATGCGCAGCCCTCTGCCATCCAAAGGTGCGCCGGACGGTCATAGGCTTCCTGCCCGGCGGCAAACTCCCCGTGGGCAAGTTCCGCCGTGAGCGCATGGAAGAGATCCTCTTCCGCGATTCCTTCTGCAATATGAATGGATTTTTCCTCATGCACATACTCCGCCATGCCCGCTTCCAAAATTTCCGAGTCGATGCCGACCGGCAGGATCTCCGGAACCGCGCTTTCCAGCAGCGCTTCCAGCAGTATACGGTCCGAAACGGGCTTCTGCAGAGGCGGCGCCTTGCGGGGCGGTGACAGAACCTGACTCCGATCAAAATAATATCCGACATCTCTTCCGGAGCCGGCGCGGGCCCGATCCGTGCAGAACAGGCCGATTCCCTTTTCGCCTCTCCGTACCGGACTTCCGATTCTCTTCCATTCGTCATAGGTTTTCAGTTCGGAAGCCTCCGGGCACTGCCCGAGAAGCAGAAGAACGTTATTCACGGTGCATTCCGGGAAGATCGCCTGCATCCGAAAATAGTTTTCCAATTTCTGCGGTTCCGCCAGCAGCGTTTGCAGGACTTCGCCCGCAAGGCTCCAGAACCGGTCCCGGACCGTCCTTTTTCTCGTCATATATTCTCTTCCCGCCGAAGCCGCCCGCACCGGCTGCATTTCAGTTTCCACGTTCAAGCATCTGCTCTCCTTTCCTTTGTCCTTCCCGCAGGCTCCGGACCGTGCCGGTGAGCCTCGCAAGCCGCCCTTCAAGGCTTTCCCGAATTGTAGGAATCTCCAGCGGATTCCCGCCGGGTTCTCCGCAGATGATCGTCGAGCCGCGGCCGAAATTCGGCCGCCGGGTAGGGTTTATTTCCCGCACGGTTCTATCCGGGTGAAAAATCCGATCATAGGCGCTGCGGCCGCCGTTCGCATCCGCTTTTTCCGCTTCGGGGCGCGCCGGTTCTTTCCGCCGTTCCGCTGCCTGCTGCAGAATCCGCTGCATGCGCGGTGCGTCGGAAGCGCGGACCAGGACCTTGGCCCCATCCGGTTCCGTGCGGCGCATCTGCGCACAGTAGGTAAGGCCATACCGCCTCGCAATGCGGCTGAACGCCCGCAGATCCGATTTGGGAACGGCAAAGACCGTAAGATTTTCCCCGCTCCGAAGCATCTGCAGCAGCCGGACGCGTCCGCCGCTCCGAAAGCTTTCCTGCTGCAGCGCTTCCAGAAAAGCCGCCGCATCCTGTGCGCCGGTTCCCGTCACCCGCAGCGTAAGCTCCATGCCCCGCAGGGTCAGATGCACTATTTCCACCGCCGCTTCACTGCTGATGTTGCTGATGAGCCTTCCCTCCTTCCCTTCGTCCGTCATCGCTCCCGAACCGGTTCCCGTGCGGGAATCCGGGCCGCCTTTTCCGGCGCCATCGGACCCGCCGTCTCCGCAGGCGTCAGAGACTGCAGCTTTGCAAGAAGTGTCCTTGCCGTTTCCTGCTCCCGAGCCGTAAATTCCTCCGGCTGTTCCAGGAGCATCCGCAGCGGTCCCATGTATTTTTCTGTCCGGCCATGCTTGAGATCCTCCTGCACACGCTTTGCTTCCTGTTCCGGGTCGCGGGTTTCGTCGCGAAAGTCCCCCAGCGGCATTTGAGAGTAAAACTCGGCAATCCGCTCGCTCGTCTGCTCTACTTCCCGCTGCTGGATTCTCTCCATGGCAAAGCGGTCTGCGGCGTCAATAATTCCGGCAGCGCCCCGGCGGATATCGCTGAGGGAGCTTTTCAGCTGCCACAGGCTTTTATCTCCGCTCCAGAGCGCGATGTACGGAAATGAGTACTCGCCGGTGTCCAGGCCGTAATGGGAGGCGATAACGAATGCCATGCTTTCCGCCTGCACCTCCCGCAGGCTCCGCTCCCGCTCGCCAGCCCCCGGTACCGGCGGCTCCGTATGGTACCAGGCATGGGCAATCTCGTGAATCAGGGTCTTTACGGTCTGCGCCTGGCTCATATTTTCCTGCAGCAGAATTTCTCCTGTCGTGCGGTTAAAACAGCCGCGGACGCCCGCCTCCTGCATACGTCCGAATCGGACCGGGACGCCGGCGGCTTCCTTCAGGGCTGCGAGCAGGACATCATAGTTTTCCACCGTACCGGCCAGGTCCTTCAGTTCCAGCATCGGCAGGGGCTTTCCCTCCGTCTGGGATACGTCGAAAACCGTACTTACCTGATAGCGGGCCTGTTTGGATTCCACCCATTCCATCTGCGGCCGTCCCTCTTCGTCCAGCAGCGGCTTGCCGGTTTCCGGGTCCGTTTTCGCCCGCTGTGTACGGACTTTTGTAATGACGGGAGCGATAATGCGGATCCCTTTCTCCCCTTTGCGGACACTGCGTCCGAATTTCCGCTGCCAGGCCGCATAGCCGGCGACCAGCGTCGCGTCCGGCTTCTGCATGGCGATAAGCAGGCTGTTGTTGACGCTGTAATGATGGAATCGGCTCATCGTCTGCAGATATTTTACGTACCCGTCCGAGGTAAAAAAATCCCGGACTCCTTCTTCCAGAGTCCGGGTCACTTCTTCCATCGCCGTAGGGTTTTCCTGTGTCATGAACGCTCCTTTCCTGCGCAGGGCATTGAATCGAGTAGGGGAGGTTTTCCCTCCCCTCTCACACCACCGTACGTGCCGTTCGG
>OMTF01000034.1 GCA_900313925.1 uncultured Eubacteriales bacterium
ATATTGCCCTGAGGGCATATCTTTGCACACTGTCCACAGCTGACGCAGTTTTCATACAACTCACAAAAAACATGCTTTGTATTTGCCTACACGGGTTGAAAGCCGTTTGACAAAAAACGCATTTTCGTATATAATGTCCGAAAAGAATGGACACACTGTCCGAAGGAGAGATCGGTATGCTGAACGAAACCGCAAAGCTTCAAAATCGCATCATAGCGGCCGCAGTGGCGCTGTTTCGCAAGCTCGGATATGAAAAAACGACAGTAAACGATATTTGCCGTGAGGCGGACATTGCCCGCTCGACCTTTTATCTCAATTTTGCCGGAAAAAAAGAGATAATCGGCAAGATCCTTTCGGATGTCCGTCTGGACAGGGAGGATTTTTTCGACGACTTCATTTCTGCGGCAAACGACTTTGAGCGGATGTGGATATTGTGCAACCGATTTTTGACCGTAGCAATAGAATTTGGACCGGAGCTCACGGGCGCGCTGTTTCGTCTGGAGCTTTTGCAGGAGCTGGACATTCTCGACGCCACTCACAAGGTCGATGAATGGATGATACAGTTGACGGCTAACTGTCAGAGATCCGAAGTTATACTAAGTTCGGAGCCTGCCGAAACGATAGCTCCGATAGGGGTAGATATTGCATATTACACAACCTACGAGTGGTGCAAAAAGTCCGGAGCGTTTCCCCTTCGTCGGGTCGTCCGCCGTCGGGCAGAGGCGGTGTACAATGTTGCACCCGAATACCGTATGAGTGACAAAGAACTGGACAGGCTGTAAGCTTAGCACAGAAAGCCGGGATAAAAATTGATTGCCCGCTTTTGCTTTTTGGTGTAGTATATCAGCCTAAGCAATGCATTTTTACCGGAGGACACTATGACCTTTAATAAAATAAGCGCACCGTCGGTGCGAGAGATATTTGTGCGTCAGATCGAGAATAAGATCCTTTCCGGCGAGCTGAAGCCCGGAGATAAGCTGCCGCCGGCAAGAGAGCTTTGTACGATCATGGGCGTGAGCCTCACTGTTGTCAATGCAGGCATAAGCGAGCTTGCCTCAAAGGGCTTTGTCGAGGTCAAGCCCCGCCACGGAACATATGTTGCCGATTACATCGCCAACGGAAACACGGAGACATTTTTTTCGATCATCCGCTATAACGGCGGCAAGATAAATGCGCACGAGTTCCGTTCGTTTACCGAAAGCCGTGTTGCGCTGGATGCGCTGATAGTTGAGCTCGTGATAAAGCGAGCCTCCGATGAGGAGATAGCACAGCTCGGTGAGATACTCGACGAGGTCAAAAAGCCGCACGGACTGCACGAGACCTGCACGCTGATAACTGATTTTTATCATAAGATGTATATTATCAGTCAGAACTCGTTCTGTGCGCTCCTGTATAATTCAACTATCCAGCCGCAGAAGGGCATGTATGAGATGTTCATCGAGAAAAACGGCATTCAGGTCGTTATCGACAACATGGAGACCGTGTACAAATGCTTAGTCGAGAGGGATATTGAGAACGCCCGCAGGTACGCAAGCAGCGGTCAGATGAGTGCTATCGAAGGGCCATATTCCGTTATATAAGCCGGATAATGAAAAAACCGTCGGAAAATCCGACGGTTTTTTCATGTTCTTATTGACAAACAATTATCTAAGTGCTATTTTATTTGTGACCACTTCACCATATCACGACGCTGAAAGGAGCAGGTGTATGAGAGACCTTATAGTAAAACTGGCAAAGCATATAACCGACTGTATGGATGTCACCCTCGGTAAGACCAAGATGGATGAAACCCGTCCGGAATACTGGATGCTCGACGAGATCCTGACAGACGAGATGGCGCAGCTGATGCTGAAGATGAAGGTGCGCAAGCCCTACACTCCGGCCGAGGTCGCACACAAGCTCGGCTGGGAGGTCGGCCGTGTTGAAAAGCTTCTTGAGGAGCTTGCGCAGATCGGCATTGTCGAATATAACTGGCACAATGAAGACCGCCATAAACAGTACTTCATTCCCGTTTTCGTTGTCGGCAGCTCTGAGAATTTAGTCTACAACAAGGAGCTTTTTAAGCGTGTGCCCGAGAAGGTCGGAGAGTTTTCCTATCAGATGAGCTATCTGCCGATGGAAAGCATTTCACACATGATCCCTCCCGGAGGCGCAGGTCTGGGCTTTCATGTCATCCCAGTGGAAAAGGCGATACCAAAAGAGAGTCAATCGCTCGATGTCGAGCATCTTTCCTATTGGCTGGAGCGCTATAAGGAGAAAGATCAGTTCGCCATTGCCCCCTGTCAGTGCCGCAGGGCAATGGTAACTCGGGGCGAGGGCTGCGGCGAGCTTGAGGACAATGTCTGCATCCTCGTCGGCGACTATGCTCAGTATCTTTGGGAGACCGGCAAGGATGTTAAGAAAGCAAGCTACGACGAGGTCGTTGCTCTACTTGAGCGCTGCGAGGAAAACGGATATATGCATCAGATAACCAACGGCGACGGCCCCGATGAGATATTCGGCATCTGCAACTGCACCGTCGGCTCGTGCTTTGGACTGCGCTGCTCGCAGCTTTTTAATAACCCCAACTGCTCGGCATCGGCATACAGAGCGCGGGTCACGCCGGAAAACTGCGTTGCCTGCGGCAAGTGCGTCGAAATCTGTCCCACGGGCGCTGCCAAGCTCGGACAAAAGCTGTGTACCCATGAAGGACCAGTCGAGTACCCGACCGTCACGCTGCCGGATGAAACGCTCGACTGGGGTAAAAAGAACTGGAACTACAACTACCGTGAGGATAATCAGATCCAGTGCTACGATACCGGCACGGCGCCGTGCAAGACCGCGTGCCCCGCACATATCGCAATTCAGGGCTATGTCAAAATGGCGGGCGAGGGCAGATATGACGAGGCCCTTCAGCTCATAAAGCAGGATAACCCGTTCCCGGCGGTGTGCGGCTCAATTTGCAACAAGCGCTGCGAAAATGCCTGCACCAGAGGAACTGTAGACGAGCCTGTCTCCATCGATGCAATAAAGAAGTTCGTCGCATCCCGTGAGCTGAATGCAGAAACAAGATACATTCCCAAGAAGATTCGCCATAAGGGTGACGAGATAGATTACACGCAGAAGATCGCCGTCATCGGCGCAGGCCCTGCCGGCATGAGCTGTGCGTATTTCCTGGCAAATATGAGCTATCCCGTGACCGTTTTTGATAAAGACCCGATCCCCGGCGGCATGCTTACAAAGGGCATCCCCTCGTTCAGGCTTGAAAAAGATATCGTCAACGCCGAGATCGAGGTGCTCAAGGCTATGGGCGTCGAGTTTAGGTGCGGCGTTGAGGTTGGAAAGGATGTCACTATCCCCGAGCTGCGCAAGCAGGGCTACAAGGCGTTTTATCTTGCCATCGGACTTCAGAAGGCAATCCGCCTGAACATTGAGGGCGAGGAGCTTGAGGGCGTTCTCGGCGGCATTGATTTTCTCCGCAGCGTAAACAGCGGAAAGACTACCTCTATTAGCGGCGATACGGTCGTTATCGGCGGCGGCAATGCGGCCATTGATGTCGGTCGTGCGGCTACCCGCTTGGGCGACGGTGCGGTCAAGCTCTATTGCCTTGAGAGTGATGAGGATATGCCAACCGTCCCCGACGAGAAGGAAGAAGCCATTGCCGAGTGTATACAGATCAACAACTGCTGGGGCCCGAAGCGCATCATAGGCGAAAACGGAAAGGTCACCGGCGTTGAGTTCAGGCGCTGCCTGTCCGTGAGGGACGAAAACGGCCGCTTTGCACCGAAATACGACGAAAGCGAAACGGTCATCGTGCCCTGCTCAAATGTATATGTCTCCATCGGCCAGTGCGCCGACTGGGGCAACGTCCTTGAGGGTACAAAGGTCGAAACGCAGAACGGCCGCCTTGTAAAGGCCGCCGAGATCACATGGCAGACTGACGATGCGGATATCTTCGGCGGCGGAGACATTGCCACCGGCCCGCAGTATACCATTGACGCAATAGCCAACGGCCGTGAGGGCGCGACCAGTATCCATCGCTTCGTCCATCCCGGCCACAGTCTCACGATCGCACGCAACCTGCGCAATTTCAAGGCTCTCGACAAGGGCGATATCGTCATACCCGAGGAAAAGCGCCATGTTCCCGAACGGCAGTTCAACGAAAATGACGAGAGCAAGACCAAGACTATGCACGATAACCGCATCGGTCTTAGCGAGGAGCAGGTCAAGCTTGAAGCTTCCCGCTGCCTGAGCTGCGGCAGGACTGTCGTCGATGAGAAAAAGTGCATCGGCTGCGGCCTGTGCACAACACGGTGCAAGTTTGACGCCATCCATCTGAACAGAACGCACCCCGAGTTTGCGCATTACATAAATGGCGACTACGCAAAGCAGGCGGTGCTCAAGCACGGAATAAAGCGTGCCGCAAAGCTTACGGTAAAGCGCTTGACGGGCGCAAAATAAGGTGATGTTATGCATGAAATGGGAACGGTTATGTATGTCATTCGTGCGGTAAACAATGTGTGCGAGGAAAATAAGCTTACCAAGGTTGCCTCTGTGACGCTGGAGATAGGTGAGGTCAGCGGCATAATACCCAGCTACATAAAAGACTTTTGGCAGTGGGCAATAAAAAAGGAAAAGTACCTTCAGGAGGCCGAGCTTATTATAGAGCCGATCAAGGCGATAACACGCTGCGGCGATTGCGGCAAGACCTACGAAACGGTCAAATACGCCAAGATCTGTCCGCACTGCGGCAGCGAAAACACATGGCTCGAAACAGGCAACGAGTATAACATCAAGGAGATATCCGCATATTAAATCACGCCGAAAATGCTTGTCGTTAATACATCCTTTCTCCCCATACTCCCTAATTGTTAATACACCCGACAAGCATTTTTGAACAATCTCGGTCCTCCGAATTTGCCGGATGACCGAACAATATACCGACAGCCTATTTGCGGCTGTCGGTATATTGTTCAAGAGCCCCTGAGCTTGCAATTAGACCTGTTCCCACAGTCAGGGTAATAACGCAGAGCTTTCCGCATCTTTTCCAACGCTCTGTTATATGTCCGCTCGGAAGCCTTATCAGACTTGCGGCTGGCGGAGTGAGAGATTTCTTCAAAGGTCATAGGCTTTACGGGTTTATACTCGATTTCACCGTTTATCAACACTGCTTTCTTGACCGACCAGCAGGTATCGCAGAAGCCAAGATGCTTGGCAACCGTGTGCTGTTCCCGGTAGGTGAGGCTGTCGTAGGCTTCATACAGGGCGGCGTACAGCACCGACCGAAAATACAGCTTGTCCGGCTGAGAGGTGGTATCTGCGGCTATGTCCTCGCCTGCTTCCTCGCCATCCTCATCATATTGCCGGTAAAAATCTACTCGGCGTTCATTCAGCGTGCCTATCGTAATATACTTGCGGACGCTCTTTTCGCCCATTCCGGTTTCATCGGCAATTCGCTGGATGCAGCTGTCACTGCAATCATCGCCGTTTAGATGGTAAATCGCCATAATGCGCCGCAGGACGGGATAAGTATCTGCCGTCATGGTGATAACACCGCTTTGCGCCGTGCGGATATAATCATCAATACCGTCCTGTATATACCGCTTTTGAAAAGCGGCAAACGGTGCGCCGATAGCCGGATCGTACTTTTGAAGGGCGACCAGGATACCGCACACCGCCGCCTGTTTGATGTCCGCAAAATGCTCCGCCATAGCGTATCGCTCGCAGGTGGCCTGCGCCAGTTTATTAAGCGCAGGCTCCTGATCGTGGAGGTACCAAGTCAGATACTTGTCCTTTTTTTCGATGAGATAACGGACAATGTATTCCTGGGCTGGCAGCTTCGGCGGCGCAGGGTCAAGGCGGTACATCCGGCGCTCCAAAAGATACCGCTGTTGCTCTAAAACTTCATTCTGTTCTTCAGACACCGGATGCACCTCCTGTCATTTCATTCTTTTGTCCGTGTCAGCGTACAGCTTGGCGCGCTGCAAATCTGCATAATAACTTGTTTTGGCGTAGGCATCGTCCTCCTCCGCCTGCTCCAACCGGCGTTTTGCCATTTCCTGCGCCGCCTGCGCAAACTCGGTAGAGATCGTTCCCCGGCTCTTTTCGGAGCGGATCGCCGAGCAACGGCGGTCATAGGCGGCCTTCAGCGGGTTATCCTTTGCCCGCTCCGCTTTGCCCTGAATGATGGCGTACCGGCGGCAGCTGATCTTTTCACCGTGGTACAACTCCGGTGCCGTGCCATAGGTGCAATATTTCTGCTGCCGTGCGCTTTGCATCAGGAAATACTGCTTGCAAACCTCGCACTGCCTTGGATAGTGCCCGTGGTGCAGCCCTTCAAAGAAATCCGTCAGCACAAAGCTGTAATAGCTCTCAAAGGCCATTCTTCGGGCGGTGACAAGGATGCGACTATTTCGCCGTTTCGGGAGAGCAATATATTCCGTGCGCAGCGGAAATGAACTCACCCCGAATATCTCCGTTGCAATGGGCAGCAGGTGGTATTCGTCAAATCGGTCGGCTTCGTCTACACAAGATGCAAACCGTTTAAGCAGCTCAAACGCCTTGCGCATGTCCTCCGGGATAGCATCATAAAAGCGGAGGGTACTCAAAACGGTTGCGCACATCGTTTCACCATTTCTGAACAGCGCTTTATCATATTCGGGAGGGAACACGCCCAAGCTGGCCGAACCCTCATCCATTTTTGCTACCGCTGCCCTATGTCGCAGATAATCCAAAATAGTAGCAGCGTTGTTTTCCGTGAACAGCGTTTCTATTCGTTGTTTCTCCACTGCAATGTCCAAGGAGAAAAAGGGCTTGAGCTTCGGCAGGGTTTGCAGGATTGTCAGAATCTCCTTCCCGGCTTTAATAAAATCTGTTTCGTTCAGATACCCAGCGCAAAGCTGCTCCTGCACATTCCAGTTGCTTTGCCGGAACACGGCGATCCTCGCCGCTGTATCGTCCTTATAATACTGGTTCAAAAGATGTACCGCAAAGGTGCCTGCCGGGTAGCTTTTGCCGCCTATATGCACCCGACCGTCCCGATAAACGGCAGTGAGAAAGCCCAGTCCATCGCCCATACGCCCTGCCTCCTTCTATATTCTATCAAGCCAAGTGTCCCATAAACCGGTCTTGCGGTGATGAAAAGCCAAGATGTTTTTTCTCCGAATTGCCAAATAGAAACATTTGTTCTATATAATTGTAGCAGAAAAGCGCCTGATATTCAAGGCTTTTTCCCGATGTTGCGGACAGCATTTTTACTGTGTTGCTATAAACATACCCTTTTCAGCCGTTTCCCCCATTCAATATACAGAAGGCAGTAATCGAGCCGTCGAGATCACACTCGGCGGCTTTTTTGCTGCCCGAAAAACGGAAAGGAGGTTTAGTCTATGGTATTCAGAATTACGCCAAGGCAACGGGCAAAAATCAAAACCCTTGTGCACAAGACTTGCTGTAATTGCTATAAGGAAAACTGTCTGCTGCTGGATGACGGCGAAGAAACGAAATGCGTGCAGCTCATTTCTCGGTACGGTATTTACTGCAACTATTTTCTGAAAGCGGTATTACCGGCTGAAAAGGAACTGTACACAGAAATCTTATGGCAAAACGGGATCAATGGATAACCGCCCGAAAAAGAGTTATCCGAAATATTATTGAAATGCGCTATGCGCAGGAAAGGACTTATGATGAAAACGATCCACAACACGAAAATTATCGGCATCGACCACGGGTACGGGAATATGAAAACGGCCAACTGCTGCTTCCCCACCGGCATCGCCGCCTATGACCACGAGCCGCTGTTCACGGCGGATATGCTGGTCTACGGCGGCAGGTATTATCTCATCGGCGAGGGGCACAAGGAGTTTGCGCCGGACAAGATCAAGGACGAGGATTACTATGTGCTGACCCTTGCGGCAATCGCCAAGGAGCTGAAAGCCGAAAATCTTACCGAGGCGCACATTGTGATTGCCGCCGGTCTGCCGCTGACCTGGACAAGCGGGCAAAAGGCAGATTTTAGAGCATATCTGATGAAGAACGCCGAGGTGGAGTTCACCTACAAAAAGGCAGACTACCACCTTTATATTGATGATGTGCGCATTTATCCGCAGGGGTACGCCGCTATTGCCAGTTTTGCAACCACACTGAAAGGCGTCAACTTGATCGCCGACATCGGCAACGGCACGATGAACACACTGTATATGATCAACGGCAAGCCGCAGCAGGGCAAAATGTTCACCGAGAAATTCGGGACTTACCAGTGTACGCTTGCCGTCCGTGAGGCGTTTATGCAGAAAACGCAGCGGGAGATCAACGACGCCATCATCGACGAGGTGCTGATCACCGGCACGGCAAATATTGCGCCTGCCGACCTGAAAATCATCAAGATTGTCGCCGCCGAGTATGTGCGGGACATCTTCCGCAGGCTGCGTGAGCACGGCTATGATGAGAACACGATGACCTTGTATGTGACCGGTGGCGGCGGGTGTCTCATTAAAAATTTCAGCAAGGTAAACGCAGACCGTGTAAAATTCGTTGAGGACATCTGCGCCGCCGCAAAGGGATATGAATATCTGGCGGAAACGCAGATGAAGGCTGAGGCGAAGGGATGAGCAAATATCGGATCAATGTGCGGTTTGATTTGGACAAGCCAAAAGAGGCGAAAGCCGCACAGTATTTACAGTCGCTGGATAAATCCCGCAACGCTTTTATGGTAACGGCGGTCTTAAACGAAATGCAGCGGCAGTCATCCGCAAGCGGGGGTTTGCTGGAGGACATTCGGCAGGTCATACGGGAGGAATTGCAGGAGGTGTCGTTTGCTGCGGCATCTTCTGTTTTTGAGCAGGTACAACCGGAGCTGACCGAGGAGCAGCAAGCCGAAAATGAAAAGAGTGTGCTGGATGACCTTGAAATGTTCGGCTGAGCCAAAACGCCGAGATGTGGCTCAAATTACAGTATTTGCAGCCGAATCAGAGCCACTTTGGCGCAATACGCCAAGGGGCAAGAAAGCGACTTTCAGTATCGTGCAGCGTAGAAATTCGCTGAAATCTCGGTATCTGACAGCCGCTTTCCTTTATGCCCTGTGGGGTGCGTCTCACGGTATAACAAGCAGGGACTTTGTGTGCCACAAAAGTCCCAATCACAGCCGAAATCGGCTGGCTCTTTGGGGGCGCAGCCCCCAATCCCCCAAGGAAAGGAGCGTGATGCTATGGGGAAAGATGTGCGTATTGCCGTCCGTGTGACGGCAAAGGAAAAAGAGAAAATCCAGTCCAAAGCCCGAAAATGCGGGCTGAGTACAACCGAATATGTCAAGCAAAGAGCGTTGGGGTATGAGCCAAGAGCGGTTCCGCCTGACGCTCTTTTTGCTTGTCTTGAAAGGTTGGGTGCGCTTGCGGATAAAGCCAGTTCGCCGGAGTTGGACGAGGAAATTTGCGCAGTGCTCAAACAAATCACGGCAGAATTCCTGCTGCCGGAAAAGGGGTGATGCGCTATGGCTGTAACAGGCTTTTGGCCTGTGTTCAAAAACCTGAAAGCCACGCTGGACTACGCCGACAATCCCGACAAGACCACCGCTCCGGAATATCTGGACGAGGATCTGTACGCTGCCCTGCGCTATGCAGAGAACGACGATAAAACCGACCGCAAGATGTTTGCCGGCGGCATCAACTGCTCGGCACAGAATGCCTATGCTGAGATGATCGCCGTGCAGCGGCGGTTTGGGTTGCGTGGCAAGGTGGTGGGCTACCACGGCATTCAGAGCTTTCGTGAGGGCGAGGTAACGCCGGAGCAGGCGTTTGCAATCGGCAAGGAAACCGCACGGCAAATGTGGGGCGACCGGTATCAGGTGCTGGTCACCGTCCACCTGAACACCGACAATGTGCATTGCCATTTTGTTGTGAATCCCGTGTCCTTCAAGGACGGTGCAAAGTTCAAAAACAAAATCGGCGACCACAAGGAGCTGCGTAAAATCTCCGATGAGATCTGCCGGGAACACGAGCTGTCTGTGCTGGAAAACAGCGAGTTTTACAGTAAGGGCAAAAAGAAAGAATATTGGGTTCACAAGGCCGGCAAGAAAACGCATCGGGACTATCTGCGGGAGGATGTGGAATACTGCCTGTCCTTTGCGACCAGCCCAAGAGAATTTGAAAGTCAGCTTTATGCGCTCGGGTATACCCTTGACCCTGTGCGGTTTTCAGTCAAGGCAAAGCATTGGGAACGAGCCGTGCGGCTGGATAACATCGGCTTTTCCAAAGATCGCGTCAACGCACAGTTACGACAGAACGCCGAAAACCGCTACCGCCTGTTCACTTTGGAGTACCGACCGCCGTACAAGCCGAAGAAATTTCCGTTGGAGGACGAGCTGCGAAAGCTGGGGTTCTCCATTGAACACAGTTATGACACTGCAACCATTTTGGTGGATGCGGTGTTTTATCTTGTCATAACGGCGATTCAAACTGTAGCCGAGCTTGCCGATGTAATGCTGCTGTCGCCGGATCTGCGGGCGGCTGAAAAGGATTTGAAAGAGTTGATTGGTGACTATCACTTTTTGCAAGAGCACGACATTCATACGGTTGCCGACCTCCAAGAGAATATTGAGCAATCCAAGTCTGAACTTTCCACTTTGGAGCGTGAGCGCAGCAATATTAGCAACCGCATACGCCGCCCCAAGTCGCCGGAGGAACAGGCGCAAAACAAAGAGGGCCGCAAGGCGGTATCCAAGCAGATGAAGCCTGTAAGGGAGCGTCTGCGCCGTGCGGAGCGGATTTTAGAGAAATCCCCGCACCTGTATGAACTGTTAAAGCAAGAGCACGAGTTGGAGAAAAAAGCCCGTGCGAGATACAAGGAAAGAGGTAGATAAAATGAAAAATACGATGAAAAAGCCGGTGGCAATTCCGGTAGAAAAATTGCGTCCCTTTGCCGGACACCCGTTCAAGGTCAAGGACGATGACGAGATGAACACGCTGATCGAAAGCATACAGACGCAAGGCGTTCTCTCGCCGCTGATCGTCCGACCAATAGAAAATACAGATGAATATGAGGTCATAAGCGGCCACCGCCGCTTACACGCCGCACAAAAGGCAGGGATCACCGAGGTCCCTGCCTTGATTTATGCCCTCGACCGGGATGCTGCCGCCATTGCGGTGGTGGACAGCAACCTCCACCGGGAGCATATTTTGCCATCCGAAAAGGCGTTTGCGTACAAACTCAAGTATGAGGCATTGAAACACCAAGGAACTTCGTGCCAAGTTGGCACGAAGTCACGCACCGATGAGCAAATCGCAGAAAATGCCAATGAAAGCGCACGGCAAGTGCAAAGGTATATCCGCCTAACCTACCTTATCCCCGAATTGCTTGATTTGATGGACGAGGGCAAAATTGCGCTTATGGTCGGCGAGGCTTTGTCCTATCTCGGCGACAAAGAACAATATGCCGTCTTGGAACAATGCGAAATGAACGATTGCACACCGTCCTATGCACAAGCCGTTGAAATGAAAAAGAGGTATCAGGACGGGCAACTCACGGCTGATGATATTAGCGAAATTCTCTCCCGTGAAAAAGCAAATCAGAGGGAAATGATTAAAATTCCAACCGAAAAACTACGAAAATACGCACCAAACGCCGATGCGAAACAGCTTGAGGATTTTATCCTCAAAGCCTGTGACCATTACCGCAAGTATCTCATCCGTCAGCGTAATCGGGACGAAAGGTAAGGTGAGAATATGGAAAACAAAACCAATGGAATCATTTTTAATCCGAATCTGATTTGGCTGCCTACGCCGCTGCAAATGGAAAACTCCGAGGATTTTGCGCACATTGACGCTTTCCTCCCGGGCAGCACCGGAGAGCGTATCGAGGACGGGAAATTACAGCGTTACGGCATCGGCGATTTCACAACAAAAATCGGCGGTACAGTTTATGAGGTAGCCACCCATTTCAGCGAAGACGGGAGGCAGAGCGTATTACAGCAGTTCCGTGACCTGCTGCTCACGCAAAATCTAATATAACCGCATAATCGAAAAAGACAATCTGACATAGTAAAATACACTTGCCTTTGCTATGCCCGGTTGTCGGAAAGGAGCATTTTACTATGGCAACAGCAAATAAAAACAAAGGGCAAAACGAAGAACTCATTACGGCACTGTACTGCCGTCTGTCTGTGGATGACGATAACAAGGATATGGAGTCAAACTCCATTACGAATCAGAAGCAGATTCTCTCGGACTTCGCCCGTCGGGAAGGCTATCGAAATACGCAATTCTTTGTAGATGACGGCGTATCCGGTACTACCTTCCAGCGGGAAGGCTTTCAACAGATGCAGAAAATGGTAGAGGCCGGCTCGATTGGTACGATTATTGTGAAAGACCTCAGCCGTTTTGGTCGTGAGCAGGTGGAAATGGGACGGCTGACACAGATCGTCTATCCGTCCCTTGGCGTGACCTTCATTTCTATTCAGGAGAATGTGAACACCGCCGCCAAAACGGGTTTGGAGATGATGCCGTTCTACAACATCTTCAATGAGTGGTATGCCGAGCAGACCAGCAAGAAGATTCGTGCGGTCTGGAAAAGCAAAGCCGAACACGGCAAGCGGGTATCTGCCGCTGTTCCATACGGCTACAAAAAGTCGCCGGAGGACAGAGAAAAGTGGCTCATTGATGAGCCTGCGGCAGAGGTGGTACGAAAGATATTCCACCTCTGCCTTGCGGGGCGTGGCCCATCACAGATTGCCCGTGATCTTGAAAGAGAAAAGCTCCTCACGCCTACGGCGTACTTCAATTCCATCGGCAGAGCCGCAAGCAACGCAAGTCCTGTAAATCCGTATTTGTGGGCTAACAGCAGCATCGAGAATATTCTTGCTAACCGGCAGTACACCGGTTGTGCTGTGAATTTTATCACTACCACCGTTAGCTACAAGGTGCATAAGACTATCTATAATCCCGTAGATGAGCAGCAAATCATTCCGAATATGCAGGAGCCAATCATATCCGAGGAACTGTTTGACCGGGTACAAGAGCTTCGCAGCCATAAACGCAGAAATACAAAAACCGGACGGGCGAGCTTGTTTGCAGGTCTGCTATTTTGTCCCGATTGCGGTGCTAAGCTACACTTCTGTGCTGCCAAGAGCCTGAAGCCCAATCAAGAATTTTACCGCTGTGCCAACTACAATTCCGGCCGAGGGACTTGCAAGATTCACTATATCCGCAATGTGGTACTGGAGCAGATCGTGGCAGAAGCGGTGGGCAGTCTGGCGGACTTTGTTCGGTGCTATGAGCCGATTTTCCTGTATCTGCTGGCAAAGAACAATACCGCTGCACGACAGTCCGAGATGCAAAAGCTGAAGCAAACCATTTCTACAAATGAACGGCGCATCCAAGCAATCGACAAGGCCATCGAGGGGTTGTTTGAAGCGAATATCTCTGGCAAAATCACCGATGAGCGTTTTACAAAAATGACCGCCAACTATGAAAAGGAGCAGAAGGAACTGCTGAATCTCGTAGCCGACGGCAAGAAAAAGCTGTTTGATGCGGAGCAAACCAAGGTGGATTTGAGGCTGCTGATGAAAGCACTGCGAGACTACACAGACATCCGACAGCTTACGCCGGAGATCGTCAATGCGCTGATTCGCCGTATTGAAGTCCACAGCAAGGATAAAGAAACCAAGAAGGTCAAGGTGGACATTTATTTCACAGCTGTTGGACTATTCTCTATTCCTACGGAAAAAGAGATACAGGCGGCAATGGAGGAGATCCGCCAAAACCCGCAACAATTCAAGCTTTCTGCATAAAGCAGAACACGGTGCAGCTCCTTTTCAGAGACTGCACCGTATACTACATAAAAACTTCGTTATCCACTCGTATCAAACAAATTAGGAGGTTTATGAATTATTACCCAATAAGACTTAAAAAAATTTGGTAAAAACGCAGAAAGTTAATTATTTAACAGTTAACCACTTAACGATGCTTTACAAGGGGCAATTTCATAGGATATAGTGTATTCATTAGGAAAAATTATAGCAGTCCGTGCAGGGGAGCGCGCCCGGCTGCAACGCCTAATTAACGTAGTCCCAAGTGAGAAATGTGAGCATAAGGAGGAAACCATGAAAACAGACTTCAAAGTGCTGGACGAGATTCTGGAACGCAACGGCTGTGATCCGGCGAAGGCAATTGCCATCATGCAGGATATTCAGGAAGAATACAGCTTTCTTCCGGAAGAAGCTCTGAAATACGTTGCGGACAAGATCGGCGTCAGCTATGCGAAACTGTATGGCATTGCGACATTCTATGAGAATTTTTCCATGGAAGAAAAAGGAAAATATGTCATTAAATGCTGCAATGGAACGGCTTGCCACGTTCGGAAGTCGGATACCATACAGAAAGCCCTGTACGAAGCAACCGGAATGAAACCGGGGCAGCACACTTCGGAGGACGGAATATTCACGATCGAAAGAGTCTCCTGCGTTGGTGCATGCGGATTGGCACCGGTCTGCACAGTCAATGATGTTGTGCACCCGCAGATGACCCCGGAGAAGATGAAGGCTCTGATTGCTGAACTTCGAGAGGAGGCAGGGGTTCAATGATATTTGATTCGAGACAGAAACTGGACGAAGCGCGCAAACTGTATCAGAAAGCGCTAGTCTGCGAGAAAAAACAGGTTATCGTATGCGGCGGCGCTACCTGCCTCGCCAGCGGTGCGCAGGCAGTCTACAATGCCCTGAAGGCGTCCATGGAGAAAAACGGCGTGAATATGGAAGTCACGCTGCAGAAAGAGGAATTCGAAGACAAGGTCGGACTGAAAAAATCCGGCTGCTGCGGATTCTGCGCGGCAGGTCCTCTGGTTCACATTGAGCCCGCTGGCATCCTTTATACAAAGGTTACGCCGGAAGATGCGGATGAAATTATAAAGACCAGCGTAATGGGTGACGATATCGTCGAGCGTTTGGTTTACCGCGAGAACGGCGAGTATTACCCGAAGATGAAGGAAGTGCCGTTCTACAAACCGCAGAAGAAGGTTGCATTTGACCACTGCGGAGAAATTGAAGGCGACTCTCTGGAGGAATATATTGCGGTAGGCGGCTACGAGGCGCTGGAAAAAGCCCTCTTCGATATGACGCCGGAGCAAATCATAGAAGTTGTCACCGATGCGAATCTCCGCGGCCGCGGCGGCGCAGGCTTCCCTGCCGGCAGGAAATGGTCGCAGGTGGCAGCCCACAAGGAAGCGCCGATACGCTATGTCGTCTGCAACGGTGACGAAGGCGACCCGGGTGCGTTTATGGACCGGTCCATGATGGAGGACTATTCCCACCGCCTCATTGAAGGAATTATCATCTGCGCTGTAGCCTGCGATGCGACGGAAGGATATATCTACGTGCGTGCCGAGTATCCCATGGCGGTCAAGCGCCTGAAGAAGGCCATCGCTCTTTGCGAAGAGGCACACCTTCTTGGTGATGATATTCTGGGAACGGGAAGAAGCTTCCACCTGCACCTCTCCAAGGGCGCTGGCGCGTTTGTCTGCGGCGAAGGCTCCGCTCTGGCAAACTCCGTCGAGGGCAAGCGGGGCATGCCGCGCCCGAAGCCACCGCGGCTGGTGGACTGCGGCGTATTCAACGCACCGACGGTGCTGAATAACGTCGAGACATTTGCCTGTGTGGCTCCCATCATCAACAACGGCGCGGAATGGTTTACCAGTATCGGAACTCCCAACAACTCGGGCACGAAAGTCTTCGCACTGGCAGGCAACATTGCGCATACCGGACTCATTGAGGTTCCCATGGGCACAACCCTGCGGGAAATCGTATTTAATATCGGCGGCGGCGTAAGGAACGGAACCTTCAAGGCCGTTCAGATTGGCGGACCGTCCGGCGGCTGCCTGACGGAAGCCCACCTGGATCTGCCCCTGGACTTTGACTCCATCAAGCGCGTGGGTGCCATTATCGGCTCCGGCGGACTCGTCGTCATGGGAGACGATACCTGCATGGTGGAAATTGCAAGATTCTTCATGAACTTCGTAAAGAATGAATCCTGCGGAAAGTGCACGCCATGCCGTGACGGCGTTCCGGAAATTTACGCCATTTTGGATCGCATCACCAAAGGAAAGGGAACGCTGGAGGATCTGGACGTTCTTCAGGAACTTTCCGACACCATCAAAAACTGCGCCTTATGCGGACTCGGCAAGACGGCAACCAATCCGGTCATGTCCACGCTGCGCTATTTCAGGGAAGAATATGTGTCCCACGTCAGAGACAAGAAGTGTCCTGCCGGTGTCTGCAAAGACCTGTTTGTCTTCCAGATTAATCCGGAAAAGTGCATCGGATGCACAAAGTGCGCACGCAACTGCCCAGTGGACGCCATTACCGGTTCGCTCAAGCAGCCGCACCATATTGACACGGATAAGTGCATTAAGTGCGGTACTTGCAAGGCAGGCTGCCCGCAGGATGCTGTAGAGGAGGTCTGAACGAATGAAACATATGATGATTGACGGCGTTACATGCGCCTTTGATAACGAACGCAACGTTTTGGAAGTCGCTCAGAAGTACGGATTTGACATTCCCAGCCTCTGCTACTGCGAGAACCTTTCCATCTATGGCGGCTGCCGCATGTGCGTTGTGGAAAACGAGCGCGGCGGTATAGAAACGGCCTGCACCATGATTCCGAAAGACGGCATGTCGATTAAGACAAACAGCGCAAAGCTGCTCCGCCATCGCAAAGTCATTCTGGAACTGCTGCTGGCACACCACAGGGTGGAATGCACGACATGTGATCAGTCCGGCACCTGCAAACTGCAGGAATATGCCAACCGCTTCGGAATTCACAAAGTACGGTTCCCGAACGATTACAACAAGATGCCCATTGATGCGACGTCTCCGTCCATCGTACGCGATCCATCTAAGTGCATTCTCTGCGCCAAATGCGTCCGGATGTGCTCGGAAGTGCAGAACATCAATGCAATAGACATCTGCGAGCGCGGTGGGGAAGCGTATGTCGGCTGCGGCTTCGGCATGAGCATGCTGGATACCAAATGCGTCGGATGCGGCCAGTGCGCGGCGGTCTGCCCGACCGGTGCTCTGACAATCAAGAACGAGACGGATAAGATGTGGAAGATGATCTACGATCCCGACAAGAAGGTTGCGGTGCAAATCGCTCCTGCCGTCCGCGTAGGCGTCGGAGAGGCGTTTGGCATACCCGCCAATGAGCCGGTCATCGGAAAAATTGTCACAGCACTCAAGAGGATGGGTGTCGACTATGTCTTCGATACGTCTCTTACGGCAGACCTTACGATTGTAGAAGAATCGAACGAATTTCTGCGGAAGCTGAAAAACGGTGAAAAATTGCCGCTGTTCACCTCCTGCTGCCCCGGCTGGATCAAGCACATTGAAAATACCTACCCGGATATCATGCCGCAGGTTTCGACCTGTGGATCTCCGATGGAAATGTTCGGCGCAGTTCTCCGTCAGTTCTTTAAGGATGAGCAGATCTATTCCGTAGCGGTCATGCCCTGCTCGGCAAAGAAGATGGAAGCCCACCGCACGGAACTTGAAAAGGACGGGGAGCGGCTTATTGACCTGGTCATCACAAGCCAGGAGCTGATCCGAATGATTAACGCGGCCGGCATTAACTTCGCGGCGCTACCGGATACGGAACCGGACAAGCCGTGGGATACATACAGCGGCGGCGGTGTCATTTTCGGCGCCACCGGCGGTGTCACGGAAGCGGTTATCCGCCGTGTCCTCGGCACAACCACGGATGCGCAGATCGCACAGGTTGCGGAGTGCGGCGTTCGCGGGTTGGACGGCATCAAAGCCTTTGAAATCACAGCTGGAGATCAAGTCCTGCGGATCGCTGTGGCGAACGGACTTGGAAACGCGGATAAGCTGATTGAAAAAATACGGAGCGGAGAAGAGAAATTCCACTTCGTAGAGGTTATGGCCTGCCCGAACGGCTGCCTCGGCGGCGGCGGACAGCCTCCTGCCAGCAATCAGCAGAAGAGCCTCCGCTATCAGGGAATTTTCAAAGCGGATGCGGCCTGCGATCTCAAGAACTGCGATCAGAACCCCGCGATGGAAAGTGTGTACAAGCTGCTGAATGGGCGGGAGCATGAGCTGCTGCATATTCATTACCCGTCTCATACTCCGGCGGAGAAATAACTTCGAATCAAGCGGAAAACAAACTCAGAAGAGAGCCAGAAATGGCTCTCTTCCTTTACCCTTTGCCGGAAGAAAGGGAATCCTGACCGGCAGAATGGAAAATCCCATTGCAAACGACCTATTTTACATTGACGTTGTATCCAAATATGGTATAATTAACTAAAATTCATTGAAAATAAATTGAATTTACCATCAAAAAAGATGCAATTCTATGATTTGAGGAAAAAGAAATGACAGTGACGACCTCGAAGGAACTAAGCAGTGTTTTTGATCCGGAGAAACTGGCTAAGGCGCAGCAGAAAAATCCTTTCGTAAAAATCAGCGATGCGGTTTATGAAATTATAGAGGAAGGGATTTTGACGTCCGAACTGAAACCGGGCACGAAGCTGAAGATTAACAAAATTGCGGACAGCCTTCATGTTTCCGGCACACCGGTGCGCGAAGCGGTGGAACGGCTCATGGCAAACGGCCTTGTAGTAGAGTCTGTCGGCGCGGGGGGAAAGTACAAGAATTACTATGTCTTTGATATTGATGATGACGATATCGGAGAACTTTTTCTCGCACGCAAATCTATTGAAAGCACCGCGGCGTTTCTTTGCGCCCAGAAGAATTGGAAAGTCGATATTCAGGCTTTGGAAAAGAGCGTCACCAACTTTAAAGCAGCAATAAAGGACTACATCAACGGAAATACGGTACGGCTTGCAACCCAGTATGACAGGGAATTCCATACGATGATTGTAGACTATTCCCGCAACCGCTATCTGATTGAAATGTACCGCACGCTGGACAAAAAGCTCAACTATCTTTCCATCCGTACCTGCGAGTTCCTTGCCGCAGCGCCGGAAAGGGAAGCACTGGCCTCCCTTTATACGCAGCATGCGGCGGTAGTGTACGCCATCAAGATGGGATTTCCTCTGATTGCACGCACGAGCATGGACGATCATATAGATTTCTGCGCGACAAACTGCCTGAGCAACCGATATATCTCCGAGACGCTTTCCTGAGCGGGCAGCGCGTTGCCAGACGAAAATCCAATTGTATAAGGACCTGGGAAGGCTGTCTTTCCGCACGGCGCGGAAAGGCAGCTTTCTGTGCAAGTCCGACAATTTTTCAGCATGGAATTTCCGCGCCTTATGCAAGTTACAACAAAAAACAGTTCAATTCAATCAGGGAAAACGGACAATTTAATCGAAGATAAAACAAAAGTATGGGCAATAGGTGTCATTCGTTCTTTTTTGATAGATTTTTTTGGGAATGATATATTTAGAAAAGAATATTCTGCATTCAAACAGAAGAGCTACATATGAACGGGAGGAGTTTTATGTCAACCAAAAAAGTGTTTAAAACCATGGACGGCAATGAAGCGGCTGCACTTGTGTCCTACGCCTTTACGGAAGTAGCCACAATCTACCCCATCACTCCGTCCAGCCCTATGGCCATGCATGTTGATGAATGGTCAGCTCACGGCATGAAGAATATTTTCGGCAGCCGTGTAAAGCTGATGGAAATGCAAGCCGAAGCAGGCGCCTGCGGCGCTATGCAGGGCGCCTTGGAAGCGGGTTCCCTGACCACCACCTATACATCAGCGCAGGGCTTAATGCTGATGATTCCGCCAATGTACCGTATCGCCGGCCTGATGGTCCCGGGCGTTATGCATGTGGCGGCACGTTCCGTAGCAACGGACTGCGTGTCTATTTTCGGCGACCACAGTGATGTCATGGCCTGCCGCCAGACGGGCTGGGCACAGCTGGCGTCCTCCAGTGTCCAGGAATGCATGGACATGGGTGCCGTGGCACATCTGAGCGCCATCAAAGGCCACCTGCCGGTGCAGCACTTCTTTGACGGATTCCGTACCTCGCATGAAATTCAGAAGATCGAAGTTCTGCAGCCGGAAGTTCTTGCGGAACTTGTAGACTGGACGGAGCTGGACAAATTCAGAGCGCGGGCCTTGAATCCGGAGCACCCGACCATCCGCAATACCGGTGAGAATGACGACGTTTTCTTCCAGCACAGAGAAGCCTGCAACGGAACCTACGATGCATTCCCGGATATCGTTGAAGGCTATATGGAGAAGATCTCGGAAATCACTGGCAGAGAATATCATCTGTTTAACTATTTCGGCGCACCCGACGCGGAGGAAGTTATTGTTGCCATGGGTTCCGTTTCCGATACTATTCGGGAAGTCGTGACCATGCTCAACAACAAGGGAAGAAAAGTCGGCTTTGTACAGGTGCACCTGTATCGTCCGTTCTCGCTGAAGCACTTCCTCAAGGTCCTGCCGGATACGGTCAAGATCATCAGCGCTATGGACCGCACGAAAGAGCCCGGCGCGCTGGGCGAGCCTCTGTATGAGGATATCTGCTCCGCCGTTCTGGAAGCGGGACGCAATATCAAGGTAATCGGCGGGCGCTACGGCCTGTCCTCGAAGGACACGAATCCGGCTCAGATTCTGGCTGTATTTGATAATATGGCAGGCGAGCAGAGAAACCACTTCACCGTCGGCATCAACGACGATGTGACGCATCATTCCCTGCCGGTCGGACCGAACATTGTTACCGCAGCTCCCGGCACCATCGAATGCAAGTTCTGGGGCCTTGGCTCCGACGGCACGGTGGGTGCGAATAAAAACTCCATCAAGATTATCGGCGACAACACGGACCAGTACGTCCAGGCGTATTTCCAGTACGATGCTAAGAAGTCCGGCGGCCTGACAAGAAGCCATTTGCGCTTCGGCAACAGCCCGATTCTCAGCACCTACTATGTAACGATGGCAGACTTCACAGCGTGCCATAAGCAAAGCTACATGTGGAACTACGACATTGTCAGCGAGATTAAGCCCGGCGGCACCTTCCTGCTCAATACACGCTGGAAAGGCGAGACCCTGTTTAAGAACCTGACAAACCGCACCAAGAGAATCCTCGCACAGAATCATATTAAGTTCTACACTATAGACGCAACGGATATTGCAGAGGAAATCGGACTTGGGAACCGGACCTCTACGGTCCTACAGGCGGCATTCTTTAAACTCTCCGGTGTTCTACCGATTGACCAGGCTGAAAAGTATATGAAGGATGCAGCCAAGGCAACCTTTGCAAAGAAAGGCGAAAAGGTTGTCAATATGAACTGCGCCGCCATTGATAAGGGGCTTACGAATATTGTGGAAATTCCGGTTCCGGCGGAATGGGCGGATCTTAAGGATGAAGAGAAGACCGTGGATTCGAGCCTTCCGAAATATGTTCAGGATATTCTCATTCCAATCAACGCCGCGGCCGGCGACAGCATTCCGGTTAGCAAGTTCATGGATATGGCGGACGGCGTTTGCTGCATAGAAACGGCAAAATACGAGAAGCGCGGCGTAGCGGATAATGTTCCGGTTTGGGATATTGACAAATGCATCGGCTGCAACCGCTGCTCGCTGGTATGCCCGCACGCGGCTATCCGCCCGTTCCTGTTTACGGCGGAGGAAGCAAAGAATGCGCCGGAAACCTGCAAGACGAAAAAAGCAGTCGGCAAGGGATTCGAAAATTATACCTACCGGATGCAGGTCGATGTTATGGACTGCCAGGGATGCGGCTCCTGCGTAAATGCCTGCCCCGCGAAGGAAAAAGCGCTTAAGATGGTTCCGCTGGATGATGTAATGGATGAACAGAAGAACTGGGATTACTGCATCAACCTGCCGGAGAAGGCGAACCCGATGTCGAAGTTCTCCTCCAAGGGCAGCCAGTTTGAGAAGCCGCTGTATGAGTTCTCTGGCGCCTGCCCCGGTTGCGGTGAGACGCCTTATGTCAAACTGCTGACGCAGCTGTTTGGTGAGAGAATGTTTGTTGCGAATGCAACGGGATGCTCCCAGGCGGTTGGCTTCTTTGCACCGACCCTGCCGCAGGCAACGAAAGCCAACGGCTTCGGACCGGCTTTCTCCAACTCCCTGTTTGAGAACAACGCCGAATTTGCTCTTGGTATGTGCCTGAGTTCAAAGCAGAGAAGAGAACAGCTGACCATGCATGCAAAGAATATCATTGCCAGCACCAAGGATACGGCTCTGAAAACTTCTCTTGAAAACTGGATTGCGGAAGGCGATATAGAAGACCGGACAATGGAAGTCTCCGGCGCGGTAAAGGATGCTCTGGCAAAGACGAAGGAAGACAATGACGATATCCGCTTCCTCAAAAAGAACGCCGACCAGCTTACCAAGAAATCCATCTGGATGTATGGCGGCGACGGCTGGGCTTATGATATCGGCTTCGGCGGATTGGATCACGTCCTTGCGACAGGACTTGACCTGAACGTTCTGGTGGTAGATACGGAAGTATACTCCAATACCGGCGGACAGGCTTCGAAGGCGACGCCAATCGGCGCGTCCGCACAGTTTGCGGCAGCCGGCAAGTCCACGCCTAAGAAGGATATCGGACTTATGTTCTCAACCTATGGATATATTTATGTAGCCCACGTCAGCCTCGGTGCAAATCCGGAGCACCTGATTAAATGCCTCAAGGAGGCCGCGGCATACAATGGACCTTCTATCGTTGTTGCCTACGCACCGTGCATTAACCACGGCATTGTAAAGGGAATGGGCAAATCCATTACGGAAGAAAAGCTGGCTGTGGAATGCGGTTATTGGCCGCTTTTCCGGTACAATCCGGAGAACGTCAAAGACGGCAAGAATCCGTTTATGCTGGATTCCGCGGAACCGAACGGAAAACTTCGGGAGTATATGATGGGCGAAAACCGCTTCGCCGGTCTGGCCCGGACCTTCCCGGATATTGCCGAGAAGCTCTTTGCGGAAGCCGAAGTGCAGTGCGCTGAGCGTTACGACAAGTATAAGAAGATGGCTGAGCGCTCGGTATAATTCGGGTTCTTTGTCAAATGTTGGGGTAAATCCCAAAAGAAAAGAATATAGGTGTTAAATTAATGGATCACGAGCTGGGTGTATGCCTGGCTCGTGTATTTTAGTCGCAGTTACCCCGTAGTTATATTTAGTAGATTCGTATCAGGCGGCCATAAAAAGGATCCGGCTACGAAAGCGTTTGAAATTTCTTACCCCATAGCAGATACGTTTCAGCACCTTGGTTCTATTATTGCAGCCCT
>OMTF01000005.1 GCA_900313925.1 uncultured Eubacteriales bacterium
CTCTTATTTTCTGCTCACGATAGTCGTGGATTTTGTTTGTTCTTTCCCCGCATCGCGGGCATGGATGCTCTTTCCTGAGCATTTCCAGGTAGATATGATGCTCTGTCTCTGTTTCCTCCACCCGTTCTACAATGGTCTCTTCCAATCCCATCAGCTTTGTTGTATTATCTTTATAGAGCATATTGAACATCCTTTCGTTTTGGATTAGTCACCTATATTCTAAAGGTTTTGTTCTTTATGCTCTACTGTTTTTTCTTTTGGCGTGAAAGAAGAGATCTGGAGTGTTCTCCAGATCTCTACCCCAACATTTATTATAGAACCCATAACCAAAGATATTCGTAAAATAGTTCTTTACAAAGCTCCAGTTAAGCCTCTATGTAAAATTCACGACCTGCGTTGTATCTGCAGGCCGTGAATTTTTACCTTAATAGCAAATCAATATGCAACAAGAAATTTTGCCTGGTAAGGAAATAATTTTTCCTATTTGTAACCAGCGTCCTTGAGTACCATTTCCTTTACTTTAAGTAATCTAACCTTTGTAGAATTTTCGTTTTCTTCTAATTTCATTGAAATATAACGAATGTTTTCCTGATACTCAGGAATCATAACATATTCCAGAGCATTAACGCGACGTCGAGTCTTCTCAATTTCTTCCGCAAGCATCTGCATTGTTTTTTCTATTTGCGCTAATTCGAGCATATCCTGGAACACTTTTGACATCTTGTCCAATGCATCATCAAGTTCCCCGGAAGTCTGTGCAAAGCTGTACGGGTAGATGTCTGAAACATCGTTGCTTTTTGTCTTAAACGTATATTGAGGCACATTGACGCTCATAATATTTTTATAAGACAATCCTAGTTCAACACTTTGTCTTGGGTAGAGAAGAGCCTGCTCCAACATGTCCGGAGACATGATTGAACTGGCAACCTGCAGCGAGGCAAAAGCGTCCGTTAATCCTGTCTCGACCTTCTTCCGTAGTTCTTGGTTTTTACGAATAATTTGCATGAACTGCCGCATTAGTTCATCACATTTGTCTTTCAGAAGCTTATGCCCGCGTAAGGCAGTTTTAAGTCGCCCTTTCTGCTGATTCAGAACCATTCGGGTTGGTGTAATTACCTGATTTGGCAATGTCTATCACCTCCTTAATCTTAAGGCTCATTACTCAGTCTGTGGCATATACTTATCTATCATTTCGGGTTTAATACGCTTAAGTTCTGTCCGTGGAAGAAGAGATAGTAATTTCCATCCAAGATTGAGCGTTTCCTCTATAGTTCTATCCGTATTATTACCCTGATTAACATACTGTTCCTCAAACTCATCGGAAAACTTTGCAAAGAGCTTATCATCATCAGAAAGTGCAGATTCCCCTAATATTGTCATTAGCTCTTTTGCATCTTTTCCGCGGGAGTATGCAGCAAACAGCTGGTTCATAGTGCTCGAGTGATCTTCACGCGTTTTCCCTTCGCCAATACCTTTATCTTTGAGTCGGCTTAGCGATGGCAAAACATCAACGGGAGGAACAATTCCCTTTCGATGGAGATCTCGTGATAAGATAATCTGTCCTTCCGTAATATACCCTGTAAGGTCGGGAATTGGGTGAGTTTTGTCATCCTCAGGCATAGTCAGGATTGGGATCATGGTAATTGATCCTTTTTTATCTTGGCGGCGTCCTGCACGTTCATATATCTGTGCCAAATCGGTATACATATAGCCTGGATACCCGCGGCGACCGGGAACTTCTTTTTTTGCTGCTGATATTTCACGTAAAGCCTCTGCGTAGTTCGTAATATCTGTTAAAATAACAAGAACATGCATATCCTTGTCAAACGCAAGATATTCTGCTGCTGTAAGTGCCATACGCGGAGTCGATATACGTTCAATAGCAGGGTCATCGGCCAGATTTGAAAATACAACAGTTCTATCAATTGCGCCAGTACGACGGAAATCAGAAATAAAATATTCCGACTCTTCAAACGTAATCCCTATTGCGGCAAAAACAACCGCAAATTTTTCATTATCTCCTAAAACTTTTGCCTGCCTTGCAATTTGTGCTGCAAGGGCTGAATGCGGAAGCCCTGAGCCTGAAAAAATAGGCAGCTTCTGTCCACGGACCAGTGTATTCAGACCGTCAATCGTAGATATACCTGTCTGAATAAATTCTGCAGGATATGCACGTGCAGCCGGATTCATAGGAAGTCCATTTATATCTCTGTGTGCATCGGGTATGATTTCAGGACCGCCGTCTATCGGCTGGCCCATACCGTTGAAAACTCTTCCTAACATATCCTCAGAAACTGCAAGTTCCAACGGATGTCCCAGAAAGCGTACTTTGGTATTTGCAAGGTTGATTCCCTGAGCGGATTCAAAAAGTTGTACTACCGCCTTATTTCCTTCAACTTCGAGTACTTTGCAACGCCTAATTTCACCATTCGGAAGTTCCAGCTCTCCAAGCTCATCATAGGTAACTCCTTCAACATGGTCGACAATCATTAAAGGGCTAGCGATCTGTCGTATTGTCTTATATTCTTTAATCATGCCTGATCACCTCCCTCAACAACTTCGGCAATCTCCTTCTTCATCTCATCTAGCAAAGCATCATACTCTTCCGCGAATTTTTCCTGCGGAACCATCTTTGCGCGGCCAATTTTCTCTCTCACAGGGATATGGAAGAGTTTTAGCATATCCGCACCCTTATCCAGTGCATCCCTGCAAAGAACATCATACTGAAGCACGGTATCTAATAATTTAAATTGTTTCTCATACGAAGAATATGCATCTTCATCCACAAATGCATTTTGCTGGAGGAAATCTTCGCGAATGCTTTTCGCCGTCTCCATCGTAAGCCTGTCGGAAGGAGAAAGGGCATCAACACCGACGAGTCTAACTATTTCATTCAGTTCATTTTCCTTCTGAAGAATTGACATCGTTTTTTCGCGATTCTGCATATACTTTTCGCCAAATTTATTTTCGTACCAAGGTTTGAGAGTATCCACATACAGCGAATAAGAAGTAAGCCAGTTTATTGCAGGGAAGTGACGTGCATATGCAAGGCTTGAGTCCAATGCCCAGAAAACTTTTACAATGCGCATTGTAGCTTGCGAAACAGGCTCGGAAATATCGCCGCCTGGAGGAGAAACAGCACCGATAGCGGTAACACTGCCCTTCCTGTCTTCTTTATCGGAGATACATTCAACACATCCAGCTCTTTCATAGAATTGTGCCAATCTGGATGCAAGGTATGCTGGATAGCCTTCTTCGCCTGGCATTTCTTCCAATCGTCCGGACATTTCACGCAAAGCTTCCGCCCATCGAGAAGTAGAGTCCGCCAAGACGGCAACATCGTAGCCCATATCTCTGAAATATTCTGCAATAGTAATGCCTGTATAGATCGACGCCTCACGTGCTGCAACGGGCATATCTGAAGTATTTGCAATTAGGATGGTTCTCTTCATTAAGGGTTCCCCATTGCGTGGATCCTTTAATTCAGGAAACTCCATAAGAACATCGGTCATCTCATTGCCACGTTCCCCGCATCCTATATAAACAACAATGTCAACATCTGACCATTTTGCAAGCTGATGCTGTACCACTGTCTTACCTGAACCAAACGGCCCCGGCACCGCTGCCGTGCCGCCTTTTGCTATTGGAAATAACGTGTCAATAATTCTTTGTCCAGAGTTCATTGGACGGTTAGGAGTAAATTTACTCTTATAGGGTCTTGCTATACGTACAGGCCAACGCTGCATCATAGTCAGTTCATGCTCCGCACCGTCATCACCCTTGATAACAGCAATTGTATCCGTGACAACGTGCATTCCGCTTTCAATTCGGGTCAATGTGCCTTTAATCCCGTTGGGTACCATTATCTTATGTAAAATAGCAGTAGTTTCTTGTACCGTTCCGAGGACATCGCCCGTACTTAAAACTTCCCCAACTTTTGCAACCGGAACAAAGTCCCATTCTCTCGTCCGGTTTAAAGCAGGAACATCCGTACCTCTCTGTATGTTGTCTCCTGCTATTTCGCGAATTTCAGGAAGTGGTCTTTGAATTCCATCATAAATATTATCCAGCAATCCAGGTCCTAATTCGACGGAAAGAGGCATGCCTGTCGTCTCAACTTTTGCGCCAGGTCCTAGGCCAGATGTTTCTTCATAAACCTGTATGGAAGCAGTATCGTCTGTCATATTAAGAATTTCGCCAATAAGTCGTTGATCACCAACGCGAACGACATCCGAAACATTGGCGTCAGCCAAACCATTGGCAACTACGAGTGGTCCGGAAACCTTAATTACAGTTCCGTTCATTTACAAACCTTCTTTCTATGTGACAGTTTCCGCGCTAACTAGTTATCCAATATATTGGTTCCAATCGCACGCTCAACAGCAGCCTTTAACGCGGACTGCCCAAGTCCAACGCTGCCTTCTCTTCCAGGGATCAATATTATTGCAGGAACGGGACTTTCTTTATATTTATCAATCTCTTTCTGCATATTAACCGCAAGGGTTTCCTCAATATAAATGATCGCATATTCATCAGGGCCGTCAATCAATTTATTTAGGATTTCCAAAGCTTCCTTGTCGTCAACTGCTGGAAACACATCCAAGCCTACAGCTTTGAAGCCCATTACTGTCTCTGGCCCTCCAATGACTGCTATTTTAAGCATATAAATCACGCAACCTTTCAGAAATGTTTTCCTGATTGATGCCGGCTAGTTTACCTGTCATAATCATTCTAACAGTAGTAATTTCTCCTTCTGTCGCTGCGAGATACGCGATCACTGGTTCGGCCCCAAATGAAACCAATTTAGCATTGATTAAATAAGCGGTTACAGCGTTATCACAAGCAAGTTCGAACGCAGTTTGTGATCCGCCAGAAGCGGTGGAAGCTGCAAGTGAAGCAGCCTTTCCTAATAATGTATTTGCATACAATGAAGAAAGATTTTCTCCAGAATTTGCTGCTATTAAGACTCTCTCCGTGCTCACGGTACCTCCATCTACCAATGCGGTACGGAGGAACTCTATATTTTTGTGCATTCGAAGCGTTCGAATAGCACTTCTAAAGTTATATGAGTCAATTAACAGCTGTACATAGCCTTTAATAAACGGGCTTTCCAACTGCTTTGAAATAATGGTTAATTCTCCAAAGTATGCTTTATCTAAAATAAAATCTGCATGCTGGGGATTGCCTGTCCTTGCAAGGTAGCTTTTTGCTTCCTGAAGCGCCGTACCCATTATTTGCGGTACATCATAATATTTGTCTTCCCTAATTACATTTTCCAGCCTTTCAGGAGAAAACCTTCCTGAGTTGCTGTATAGATCTGCTCGATCAATGTCCATTGCATTTGCTTTTATGATTACCTTTGCATTATGATAATCATATTTCATTTGGAAGACTTCAACTACTGATTTATCAGGAACAATCAAAGAAATCTCACTGAAAATTGAAGCTCTCCTGTTGTTTAAGCACTCATCGATGTCTTTTATTTTCATTCCTGACATATCTGGATAGCCGCAATCAACTAATTGTTTAGCTGATTCTTCAAAGGTGCTGGCATTCAGAATCCTCTCAGCTTTCTCGCCGTTAAGCATCTTTGCTTCCCTAGCTCTCAAAAGGGCAGACAAATAAACGTATGATTTATTGTTTATTGCCAATGTATTCCCTCCCAACTGTGAGACTCGGAAAAATCTTAATCAAACAAAACTTCTGATAGCTGAGCAGACATCTCGTCTTTACATAATTCAATGAGAATTTCAATTGTGCAATTGATCTCTATGCTGCCTTGCTTCAATATCAAGCCACCTGCAAACTTACCTATATACTCAGACAGCTGAAGGTTACCTGCAATACCATTTGCGTTTAGCTTTTCGTTTGCTGCCTTCAGTAGACGCAATCCGTATTTATCTTTATCCCTCTGATTAAGAATAATTTCCTCTTGCCCTGTCTTTGCCGACGAACTTGCTAGTGTAGCCAAAAACTCAATATATTCGACTTCCGGCAGATTAACGATTCTATCTTGCGCAGATAAAAAGGCTTTTTGAATAATGTCCTGTTTTTCAGCAAGAACCTCTTTCTTAGCTTCCATATTCGCAAGACGCTGCATGCGCTGCACTTTATCTTCGCAATCCTTTACGCCTTCCTGAATAATTCTTACATATTCATCATGCGCTAGTTTATCGTATTCTGCTATAGAATCCTTGGCTTTGGCATATGCATCATCAAGTAATGATTTTGCCTCAGCTTGTGCATCGGCTTCGATATGAGCGGTTATTTTATCAATACCTGTCATTTCAAAGTCCTGCCTTTTCTTAACATTATGCTTCTTGAGGATTCGTTTTAATCAGATATTAACAAGCATCATGAAAGATGCAAGAAGGGAAAGAATTGCATAAAATTCAACCGTTATGCAAAGAATCATGCCTTTCGACCAATGATCTGGATTCTTCGCCAGCAAATTCACCGAAGCTGCTGCAACTTTTCCCTGCGCTATAGCAGAAATAAGTCCGCCAATAGCCATCGGCATGCATGCGGAAAAATATCTGCATCCGTCAACGAAACTAAGATCTAATCCGGTTCCATTCAAAACGCCCATACGCATAATGGCGAAAAACCAAACGACCAGACCGTAAAGTCCCTGCGTACCAGGTATAACCTGCAAAATCATGGATTTACCAAATTTTGTTGGGTCTTCTGTAACGAGTCCCGCAGCAGCTTCTCCTGCGATTCCTGTGCCTACAGCAGAGCCCGCGCCAGCAAGGCAAGCGGATAAACCTGCTCCAAGAAGCCCAATGGCCAAACCAGTGTGATTAAACAGAAATTCCATTACAATTTCCTCCTATTTTTGCTCCTATTATTTTGCTATATCAAAGTAGTTTGTATTTATAGCTAACGGATTGAACGGTTTTCCTCCATCTTCATAGAATTTTTTGAAGTATTCCAGACACTGCAAACGCAAGTCGTGAACATAACACCCCAATAGGTTCAGTCCAAAATTAAGTGCGTGGCCTATCAGGAAGATAATAATAAACGTAATAATATTGCCGGTAATCGCACCAATTGTATTAAATACCTGTCCAATAACACTTCCTGCAAGCATTAACGCCATGATACGTGAATAAGAAAGAATATCTCCAAACCACCCAGTTGCCTCATTGTATATGGCGACGAAAATGGAGAGAATTTTTCCAGCTATGCCTTTAGCTTCCATCATTGAGCCCGCAAAAAGCATGCATAAGCCAATAATAAATACAACCCAGCCTGGCGTTGTTACTTTCAATACCAGTAGGATGATTCCTACAAGCATTACCCACATAGAGCCTTCATATAGAATTGCATTTAATACTTGCCCACGTCTCACCTTTTTAACGAAGCTGACAACAAGTCCAGTATTAAGCTGGACGACGCCAAGGCACATTGCCCCTGCAAGAACATATACGCTGTCATTCAGCGGTGAGAACAAGCTCCAGAGGCCGCCCCATGTGCTATTGGGGTTGAGCATATGGACAATCTGATATGGTGCATCCGAAAATAAGCTTCCCGTTAAAATTCCCATAACAAAGGTAGAAATCCCGCAATAAAGCATCAGCTGTGCAAAACATAAAGTTCCCGGTCTCGGCCTTGTCTTTTTCAGAACAAGGAGTGATGCAATTATCATAAGGAGCCCATAGCCCATATCGGCCAGCATAATGCCATAGAATAAGATAAAGAAAGGTGCCATGAGTGGGTTAGGATCCACGCTGTCATAAGCAGGCAAACTATACATGTTTGTAACCATATTCATGGCATTTGTAATTTTATTATTTTTTAGAGAAACTGGGACTTTTGAGTATTCCTCAGGGGCAGGATCGCAAAATTCATAAGCGCAGTTATATCTATCAAGTACAGAAATAACTTCTTCCTGTCTTTCTTCAGGAACCCATCCTTCAAAGGCAATAGCAGATGACATACCATACATTTTATCTTCTGCTTCTGCTTCACTGACATCCGTATTGAGTCTGTCTGCGCCTAGCTTCAGGCAATCCCTAGCTGTAAAGCTGTCACAAAAATCAGGATTTTTGTCCGCCAAAGAAGCAATTGTACTGATCAGATCTTGCTTATTCTCTTCAAGTTCAATTAGCTTGGCATTGAATTTTTCGATATTCTCTTTCGCTGTCCCGCTAAACTCGGAGTTAACAGAAGGAGTAAAAGAAAAATTCGTCTGTAATAGCTGGGCAATTTCCTGACTGTACTCTTTCCTGCAAATAAATTGAATATATTTTGTGTCTTTGTCTTCGGAAACGACAAAAATTTCTGCCTCTTCCGTAACCGATTTCACAGATGCAATAATTTCACCTATGTCAAAAGAAGCTGGGACTGTACCAGAAAGGAGTAAAGTAGTTTTTGTGCCATGACACTCTATAGGAATATCAGAATCTTCCCATGGCATTAATCCTTCAATGCTGCTTTTTATCCTGCTTTGCTCGGCAGTAATTCGTTTAATACGGTCATCATAACGAGTAATTTCATCAGCCAAGCCCAATGTATTGTCAAAATGCTCAGAATCCAAAAACTTTTCTGTTGTAACCTCAGGTCTTGCAGATAGCAGCTTTTTCTTTTTCGGAGCATATTTGTCAAAAACCTTTACAGCATGATTTAGTTCAGCATATTGTGAACGGTATCTTGTCAAATCACTGGATTCTTTAACCATGAATTGGTTAATGGAATCGTCAAGCTCATCACTTGGGATCTCTGAAACCTCAATGCACCCTAAAACTAAAAGCTCCTTTAACAGCTGCTCCTTTTGTGAGCGGGACAGGATAAGCCGAATTTTTTTCATCTTTCTGATAGACATCAGCTTTTCACAATCCTTTCCACAACTAACTCAACTGCCTTGTCAAATCTGTCATCTGCTCTAGCACGCAAAGCAGCTTTTCTGTTTTCCAAAGTACTAGAGAGCTCTTCCATCTGCGTTTTTGCTTTGGCATCAGCTTTCTCCTGAAGTTCTTTCAGTTCTGCAGCTGCTTTTGCCCTAGCATCCTCCATGGCTTTATTGCCGGACTCGACAGCTGCAGCCATAGCTTCTTTCCCTTTTGCAATAGCATCCTCTCTTATTTGTTCCGCCTTCGCTTCTGCATCGGAAATTTGCTTTATTGAGTCAAACGGCATTTTCACACCTCCCTTAAAAGATAGTGGCAAATCTATATGTACATAAATAAACTAAATCTAATCGGGAATGTTTATTTAGGCATATATAGCGCTTTTGCCCCTTCATTATGAAGAGCAACTCGTCAGTTAAGAAATAACGTAATTGCTCCGCACAGCTAAGTAATGAAATGCTTTAATTCCGTATACGGAATACGAAACTACCTATAAAATACTTATACTTACGAAACCATATTCCGAACGCAATTAAGTAAATTTAATTCTACTATCCCGCACGATGTGAATAATAACTTTCTAGGCCTGCAAGTAACAGAAAAATAACAGTATCGGCGATAGAATCATCTTCCATTGTTAATAAAATGCTTGAGATTGGGTTATAATCAAATCAATATTGTCTATATTTGATATAAGTTATATCTTGCATTTTTCTGGGAAATAAAACTATTACATTTAATAATGTCTATTTGCTTTTAGAAATCTCACTTAATACTTTCATTCAGCATAACGTTGTAAAAATTATACAACTCATAGAAATAAAATGGAATAAAATAATATATTATCAATGTTTTCCGCTAGATTTAATCATTAATGAAACTCATATCTTCCATTAATCACAGGATATGTATTGCGAGAGTATTGATGGGCTGATTGTTAATTATTTATTTTAATTTACATATGCCATATTTTATATTTATGTTAAAGAAATGTCAATATGACTCTCCCTATCAAATCGGTGTTTCGTTTCTTAACTTACTTCTACTGTTTTCAATGCGATTCCTTGCACAATAAAGCAGCATAAAATAATAAATTACATTTATTATAAATTTGTTATACTTGCTATTTTTTATTGTCAATAATATAATTAATAAACTTAAAATTTTTGTATTTTGTGCGTTTTTAAATATTATTACGAATACTGAATATTAATAAATAATGGAGGAACTGAAAATGTCTGCGAACTATCAGCGGCGTCGTGGAGATCGAGAAGAAGGTCGCCTTTTACGTTCTATTAGTGGTTTTGATAAGTTCATGTATTACGTAATGCCAACCCGCAATGATGCATTAAATTATTTTTCGAGTTCCGTTGAAGTTACTAATGCTGATAACTGGCTACGTAGTAAACGCCTCGAAGGTTTCAAGGGCATCGGTATGTTGCATATTTTTATTGCTTCTTATATTCGCGTTGTTTCCAAATACCCTGCTTTGAACCGTTTTGTTATTGGACATCGCATATATGCTCGGAATGATATTGAAGTCGTGATGCTTGTAAAGCAATCTTTAGAATTGGACTCACCGGAAGAACCTATTAAGGTTCATTTCTCCCCTGCTGAGACAATTTATGATGTTTATAATAAGGTGAATGACGCAATATTGGAAATTAAGAGTGCAGAGAACACTGGAACAGAAGATTTCGCAGACGTTTTAAAAAATTTGCCTCGTCCTATTATGAAACTTGCTGTCAATTTTCTAAGATTCTGTGACTATTTTGGCTGGTGCCGCAAATCTTGGTTAGATGTAAGCCCATTTCATGGTTCCATAATATTCACTGATCTTGGGTCTCTGGGAATTGATCCTGTCTATCACCACATCTACAATTTTGGAACTCTAAGCATCTTCTTAGCTTTCGGGCACAAAAAGAGAAAGTATGAATTAAATCGAAAAGGAGAAATTATACAGAAAAAGTATATTAACTTCCGGGTTACTTTGGACGATCGAGTTACGGATGGATTTTACTGTGCTTCCGCATTCCGGTATTGGCAGCAGCTATTATTGCATCCCGAATTATTAGAGGTTCCCCCTGAAATCGTGAATGAAGATATAGAATAAATTATTTTTACCGCAAAGTTTTCGTATCATATATAATTTTATATTTCCTAAAAATAATATGAAGAGGCGTTCTTGTCTATATCGAACGACTCTTCATTTCTTATATTTTTTATATCTGGTTAAAAGGGTTTTTCATTCGATTAAATTAATAATTTATTGACAAAAGCACATAATTGACATTATGTCGTCCTAATTATATTATCCATTCAACTATGAGAATTAGTACTCTGTGTCCTCTCTCCTCTTAACCGTATTTCTGTTTTGCATCTTTCAGACTTGCTAAGTATTCATAAGGGACCCTGAGTTCTCCGTATCCATATCCAAGTCGTATATCCGGTTTATTTTTTCCATGGAAGTCACTTCCGCCGGTACGACATAAATTAAATTTTTTTGCAATTTCAGTGAGATATTCAACTTGTTCTTTTGAATAGCCCGAATACATGCATTCAATGCCGCAGAGGCCATTATTTTTAAGTTCCGAAATACAATCTAGCAGCTTTTCATTCGAAAAATTGTATTTTATCGGATGGGCTAATACTGGAACTCCACCAGAATTTCGAAGAGCCGATAAACATGATTTTACATCTGGAAACACTCTTTTTACAAAATACGGTTTTCCTGGTGTAAGGTATTTTTGAAACGCCTCAGGAATTTCTTTCGCCAAGCCTTTATCAATTAATAATCTTGCAAAATACGGTCTTCCAATAATCCTTGTTCTGCTTTCGCTTCTAAGTTTTTCTATTGAAACCCGTACACCGTCGCGATTTAATAAATACGCAATTCCTTCATTTCTGCTCTCCCTGCTTAACTTAAGCTTTTTGATAGTATCCCTTAAGTCGTCACTTATATTATCAAGCAGGTAAGCTAGCAAATGGATTTCGGTCCCTTCCCACTCTGACGAAATTTCAATGCCACTAACCACTTCAATGGGAGATTTCTTGCTTGTTTTTCCAACTTCATCCAATCCTTTAAGAGTATCATGGTCCGTAATTGCGATAGCTTTGAGACCAATACGCTCGCCTATTTTCATTACTTCACTAGGCGTACATGTCCCGTCGGACGCAGTTGTATGTACATGTAAGTCTATATATTGCATGATATATTATTTAAAAGTTTTCTGTAGCAATTGTTGTGCATTCCTAAAAACAGACTCTGGGGCTTCCCCTATAAAATATTGGCCTTTTTCGTATCTTATTATTCCATTGACAATAGTCATATAAACATTACTCTTGGAGCCTGAATATACAATGTTTTTCGAGATGTTATGTATTGGTTGCATATTTGGGCATTGCATATCTAATACAATCATATCTGCTTTCTGGCCTACAGCGATATCAACACAGTCATTTAAGCCCATCGCTTTCGCTCCGCCTATGCAAGCCATTTTCAAGACTTCATCAGCATCACACGCAGAAGCATCTTTATTTAAATATTTTTGTAAAGCAGTTGTAAGGTACATTTCACGGAACATGTCCAGCGCATTATTGCTTGCCGCACCGTCTGTTCCTATCGCAATGGGAACGCCAGCTTCTATCAACTTACAAATAGGTGCAATGCCGCTCGCCAGTTTAAGGTTTGAAGCGGGATTGGTAACTACATAAATATTATGACTTTTCAGTATCCGGATATCATTTTCTGACAACCATACACCATGAAAGATTCCTCCCCCATATTCAAATAAGCCTAAATCTTCAAAAAGCTCAACGGGGGACTTTCCACGACGTGAAATACATTCTTGAACTTCTTTTTCAGTCTCCGCACAGTGCGTGAAAAATGAGTCATGATACTTATCAATCAATGTTTTTATATATTGCATTCTTTCTATACTCGTTGTGTACTCAGCATGTATCCCTAGACGGTATCCAACTAAAGAGCTCAAATTGTTGAATTTTAAATATTCCTTTTCAACATTTTCAGGGTCATCATCGAAATTATTCAGTGCTGAACATATAACGGTCCTAAAACCAGAATCGAGGTTCGCACGTACGTATGCATCGTTATAAAAGTACATATCAAAGCTTGCTGTAATTCCGCTTGAGAGATATTCCATTATGGCAATCTTAGTCATATAGTACACAAGCTCTGGCGTAAGTTTTGCTTCCATAGGAAACACTCTATTATTAAGCCATTCATCCAACGCCAAATCATCCGCATATGAACGCAGAAACGTCATTGCAGAATGCGTATGAGCATCTTTAAATGACGGCATTAATAAGTTTCCATGCAGATTTACTTCCCTATCAAACTTCATCTGCGTTTTTCTCTGAGGTCCTACATATTCAATTAGTTCTCCATTAGTCCATACTTCATCATTTGTAATCTTAATTCCGTTTTGAAATGTGAGAAGCAAGCCATTGTAGTACCGTATCATTGATTTTACCTTCGCTTTCTATAGAACTCGAATAATTAAGTAAGTGAAATAAATTTAAAACATTAATTTTCCGCTATGGTATAAAATCTATTCAATGCTTCGCTGTGATTTTTAATGAACATATTTTCTTTAATTTGAGTTTGACATAGAAATTATAGCGTATTATTTTTTATAATAATATAGTTTAAACGCTCTTTAAATTATTTTTCAGCTTTTGCAATAAGTAAAACCGGAGGAAGTACAATGAAATTTTCTGCAAAAATAGAACGGTGTTCACTATCCCCTATCCGTAAATTTAATCCTTTAGCTTTGGAGGCAGAAAGAGCTGGAAAAACAATTTATCATTTAAATATTGGCCAGCCTGACGTTCCAACACCGAAAGAATATTTTGATGCAATAAAAAATTTCAGTCAGGAAGTTCTTGCCTATGCTCCATCTCCTGGAATATCTGAGCTTCTTGAAGCGATAAAGTTATACTATGAGAAAATAAACGCTCCCATCAGTATATCCGACATTCTGATTAGCAACGGCGGAAGCGAAGCCCTCATGATGGTAATGAGTTGCATTTTAGATGACAATGATGAAATTCTTGTGCCGGAACCGTATTATCCGAATTATAGCACGTTTGTCAATTTAACCGGCGGCATGATTCATCCAATAACGACGACTCCAGAAGAAGGCTATAAATATGCTATAAAAGAAAGAATAGAATCCCAGATCAATTCCCATACCAGAGCAATTCTCTTTACAAATCCAGGTAATCCAACAGGAACCGTCCTTACGAAAGATGAGCTGATAATGTTAGCTGATATTGCAAAAGAGCATAATCTATTTCTTATTGGAGACGAAGTTTATCGTGAATTTGTATATAATGACGAGCCCTTAGCAAGCCTATTACAATTAAAAGGCTATGACGAAAACATCGTTGTTATTGATTCGGTATCAAAAAGATTTTCTGCATGCGGTGCAAGAATTGGCTGTGTTATTTCCAGAAATGAAGAATTAATGAACAACATAATGAAGTGGTGCCAAGCACGTCTTTGCGTACCTACCCTCGATCAGATAGGAGCTACTGCTTTATATAATGTCGGCCCCGACTATTTCGATTCTGTCCGAAAAGAATACCGGAACAGAAAAGATGCTCTTATTGAGGAGTTAAAAAAAATACCTGGAGTCGTATACAGCAATCCTGTGGGAGCGTTCTATGTAATGGCAGCTCTCCCTGTAGATGACACGGACAAATTCCAATATTGGCTTCTCCAGGAATGGGACGATCATGGAGACACCGTCATGTATTCACCCGCTGAAAGTTTTTACTCCACGGCAGGTTTGGGGAAAAACGAAATCCGCATGGCATATGTTATAGAAGTAGAGAAAATAAGACGATCCATTGAAATTCTCGGAAACGCAATCGCAGCATACAATAGCAAGTAAAGATTCATATAAGTATATTTCTTTATAAATATCGAATAGCTTATTAATTATAAGATGTGATATCCATTAAGATAAGGAAACGTTATTATTCCTTTGGAAAAATTTTCAACTTGGATTTCCTGAATTAATGGGCAAATAACAATCAGTACCTTCAGATTTGAACTCCTTGGACAGAATAATTCATCGTGAGGAGTCCTTTTCTAACTACAGAAAGTAGGAAACGGAATCAAATAATAGTCAAAGCTTTCTAACTTTGACGCGAATAATGCTAAAAAGTCAGGGGGTCGGGTAGAGTCGATCCTCTGACTAATAATTTTTATGGAGATATAATCCCTATTATCCTACTAACTGTGCTTATACAATCACGCTAAAATTCTTCAAAAAATCTTTTATACATCTCAATTTCGCCAAATGTGTCCTTGCTTGATGTAAATACAATTTTGCCTTCTGTTGTTTCCTTCTTTTGTATCGATTTTTCTTCAAGTTTTCTCTTAAGCTCCTTCGCTGTACCATCCCCCGAATCGTAAAATATTATATTACCCAATATTGCACGTATTTCATCCTTAAGAAAAGGATAATGGGTACATCCTAAAACTACCGTTCGAATTTTTTCTTTATACGGAGAAAGAAATTCATTCAGCAGTTCAACCACTTGGGGGGAATGCGGATCTCCCTTTTCTATCTCATCAACAAGGCCTGGGCACGGAAGAATAATAACATTTCGCATCTCTTCTTCGGATACATACTTTTCTTCAAGTTTATGAAATTTTTCAAGACGTAAAGTTGCCTGAGTCGCCATCACCAGTATCCGTCCATGATTTTCATGCATTATTGCAGGCTTCAGTGCAGGTTCCACCCCAACAATGGGTACCGATGTATATTTGTCCCGAAGAAAATCAATTGCAGCACTTGTCGCTGTATTGCAGGCAACAACGACCGCCTTCACTCCCTCTGCAATAAGTTTTTTGACAGAATCATCCGCAAGCAGAATAATATCATCTTTTCTTTTTCCGCCGTAAGGCGCATTGGCAGAATCGCCATAATATAGGAAATCTTCATATGGGAGATATTCCTTTAATTTTTTTAATATGCTAATACCGCCTACGCCGGAATCGTAAACACCAATAAATTTTTTATAATTCATATTCATGATTTTCACTATTATTACTTATTTTTTGATAATACGCAAAAATTTTATACATGATTTTTCATATATAAACTTTGTTAATTCTCTGTATTTCCACCCTGCTTGCTAAATCCAAGCAGGCATTTTTGCGTACGAAATTCTGAGTAAAGTATAAGATTTTTATTCTGCATATCATAAACGCCTATAACATCCTTTAGTTCGCCCGTTTCATTACCGTTATAGGCATTTGGAAAAGAAGTTAATAATTCTTCATTAAAAATAACATCATACTGTTCCCGATAAAGGGCGGTATATAATGTCCCCATTTCAACCATATCTTGGAAGAAATGGCTTCCGTAGCTAAGTTCTGGCTGAAGCCCCTGCTCGTTATATGCAACTTCAGAAATAGAAATGAAATTGCAAATTTCCATAAAATTCACGGGGACTCCAAGAGAAGGGGTTGTTGTGCCCCATCTTCCGGGACCAATTAAAACTGCTTTTTTATCCTTCAGTTCTGCATTAAGTCTTCCAATTTCACGCGCTACTTCATACTTTTTTTGTTCCGAGAGCCGCAAATATTCCTTGACATGAACGAAAACAACATAATTAATTTCAGTCAGAATATTTCCTCCCATGAAATTGCCTGTTGTCTTAAATATGTATTCCACGATATCCGGCTCTCTCATATGTCCTGTACTTCCTAACCCTTTTGTTTGAAGTGTCCTGCACTGCAATAGATTAATACGGTAATCGGACGCATCTTTAAAATTGCAAGCATATTCAATGTCCACCGGATACCCATATGAAATTTCTAATTCTTCCAGAAGCTTCTTCATTGTAGAGCAAAAATTGGATTTTTTAATAATATCGTTGAAGTTCAAGATCTGCGGTATATTGATATGGCTAATTCCCATATCCCGGAAACGCTGCTCCGTCGCATAATCTCTTTCGAAAAGAAGCAGTGGATCTGTACGAAGATCGTCTTTATTGATTTTTTCAATCGGTACTGTATCAAAGCACCTTTCTACTAAATTGATTGTATCAAGATTATGCTGTGAATACTTGTATTCATCTCCATATTCAACATTCATCGGTGCCGTAGGCTTATTAAGATTTATTATTCGCGCATAATCATCGGCCTCACGATCCACTGCACGTGTACCAAGTCCAAAAACTAAGCGGAGCATTCCCTTGTTATTTTCCCCCATCTGGTTGGAATATAAATTTTTCGAATGTCCAACGCCTGCAACATGGGGATAAAAATATTTTCCGTGCTGATCGCCTGCAACCCGCATTACAAGCAAAGCCATCTGCTCATCTCTTTGCAGAAGGTTGCGTTCGGTCCTATAAAGGATAGCTCCTTTATTTAAAGTACTTGCATATACTCTACGCACGGCTTCTTCAAATTTTTCGTACCTTTCTTCAAGTGATCCTTGATTTGGGCAAAAAACACTTTCATATTTACCGGGAAATGCGTTTCCGAATCCGTCTTCCAAGAGAGAACTTGATCGGACAATAATTGGTGATTGTCCGAAATATTCCAACATGGAGCGAAACTGTTCCTTTATCTCCTCGCTAAATGTGCCATTCAGTAGCAGGCTGTGTCCTTCCGGAGCGACGCGGAGGTAGTCTTCCGGGTTAACCATCTGAATTCGAATATTCCAAATGCCATTTTCTACTGCATAAGTATAAAAAACATCGGCACCAATAAAATATGAATCATGAGGCTCAATATGTCTTGCATACAATTCTGGAAGTTTATCACGAATAATATTCCTAGCCAAAAGCATTCCCGTTGATTTGCCGCCAATACACCCAGTTCCGATTTCTCTCTTTTGAATATTGATTAAATCCTGCGTAGTAAAATACTTTCGACATAGAGCAAGTCTTTTCGGCTCCGTACCCAATAGGCATTGAAGTATATTTTCTCTAAGGGATATGCCATCTTCATCGGTAACATCTTCGGAGCCTTCCACAAAATTGTCAAACATTTTGTACCAGCAATCACGCTGTTCTCCAGTCTGAGTATACATGTCGAAAAGCGCATAGCAATCCGCGCTTGAAGTTAAGGTGTCTTCTTGGAAACCTTGAATTCTTAACGGAAGATACATCTGATTAGTATATCGGCCCTGTACTTTCGTAGGTAGAATATAAACGCAGTTATGCATTTTGCGGATGTTAATTAGCACAGGTACAGCAGCTCTTGTTCGATCAATTGTCCTATATGTATGCCGTTTATATTTAATTGCCATATATGCGATATCTTTTTTTGACGCAATAAATGGCGTAATTAGGGCAATGAAGTTTGCAACCATGTTATCAGAAAACCAATATTTCTGAAGATCCGATATGCAGTCAAAGACGAAGAATGTTTCTTCCGGCTCACTCTGCAATAAAGTATATACACGAAACGAAAAGGTTTCGAATCCCAAATGCGGATCAATATAATATTTCTGCACGTTGGAACCGTAATTTCCAAGCCCTTGCGCATCAATAATTTCCTGGTCCCCGCTGAAGCAGATATATACGATTCTTGCATGAGTGCGGGCAATACTGGTAACGAATCGATTAGCCACATAAATATACTCTGCAATATCGTCTATCTGCCATATTACGTTTTCCCCGGCTCTCAAAAAGTCAATATTATGATCTAACCCATGGATTCCTGTTGTTATTCTTTCTTTATGCATAGGGAACTCCTTTATCCGACAAAATGCAAATCATAAAGCAAATGATTGCTATAATTCAAAAACATGGTACGATAAATATGGTATGTATTTCTATTTATGGAGGGTTTGTAATGTTTACCCTAGAAAACTATAAGGAAAGCGCAAATGTCATAAAAGAATTAACAAACGGTTTCCGTCCAGAAGTTTTGCTAATCCTTGGAAGCGGTCTTGGCTATTTAGGTGATTCTATTGAAGACGCCATCTCTATTGATTATTTTTCTATTCCTCAATTTAAAGTTTCCACCGCGCCGGGACATCACGGTAAATTAATTTGTGGAATGCTTGAAGGGAAACGTGTTGCCCTAATGCAGGGTCGCTTTCATTACTATGAAGGATACTCTTTGGAAGAAATTGCTTATCCTGTTCGTGTCATGCATCTTTTAGGTGCTCATACTCTCATTGTCACCAATGCGGCTGGATGTATTAATGAAAAATGGAGTGCGGGGGAGCTAATGCTTATTCAGGATCATATCAAATTTTTTATTGATTCTCCCCTGCGCGGTCAAAATATAAATGCATTTGGAGTTCGTTTTCCCGATTCAACGCATATATACACTCCACGTCTACAGCAGATTGCATTAGCAGAAGCTGAAAACTTTGATATTCCGCTACGGAAAGGTGTGTACTTTTACTTCCCGGGGCCTCAATACGAAACACCATCAGAAATTCGTGCCGCGCGTCTTCTTGGCGGTGACGCTGCAGGAATGTCGACAGTTCCAGAAGTCATTGCCGCTTCCCATTGTGGCATGGAAGTTCTCGGTTTTAGTTTATTGACTAATATGGCTTCTGGAATATTGGATAAACCTCTAACAGAGGAAGAAGTTCTTCTTGCAAGTGAAGCCGCAAAGCCGAAATTTTCATGTCTGGTCTGCGCTTGCCTTCGCAAAATTTAAAAGAATCATTATATTATAATAATTTATAATATAATTAATAATAATATTATTTTGTCAAGCGGACGGAATTGCTATCTATCCATTTTTCTATTCACAAGCTATCGGGCAATTATCTTTTTCATTTTAGCCACAAGCAAGCCTTCCGTTACTATAAACTCAGTTCAACAACTCGAAATTGCGTTTCTATCCTCTTGCTTATGTTTTCTCTCCGGCAGCACTCAGGATTGCTTGTAGCAGATCATCAAATTCTTCATATGAAGGGATATCCATATTGTTTCTTTTGATTTCTGGTGTTGTACGGAATAGAAAACCTGCAGCACTTGCGCGAATCATATCTAAATCATTATAGCTGTCGCCGCATGCAACAGTATTAAAGCCAATTAATTGCAGAGCCCTTACCGTAGACAGTTTGGACTGCTTCGTCCTCATTTTATAATCCGTAATCATTCCGTTCTTATCTACTACAAGCGAGTTGCAGAATAGGGTCGGCCAAGAGAGTTTCTTCATAAGGGGCATAGCAAATTGCTTAAACGTGTCACTGATAATAATAACCTGCATTTTTTCACGAAGTCTGTCTAAAAATTCATTTGCTCCTTCTAGTGGATCAATCTCTTCTATTACTTCTTGAATTTGGTTCAGGCCCATGCCATGCTCTTGCAGAATATTTAATCTCCAACGCATTAATTTATCATAATCGGGCTCATCTCTTGTAGTCTTTTTCAACTCGGGTATACCGGCAGCTTTAGCGAATGCAATCCAAATTTCTGGTACTAAAACGCCTTCCATATCAAGACATGCAATATACATAGTACCCTCCAAAATTAAATAAATTTATAAGTTAATTTTAATCCTAATCTTTATTAATTTAAACGGCAAACTAATCACTAGAAATAAAGAGAAATTCGAAAATTCGCACATAAATGCATGGTTCGTTTTTCCTGAAATTTTTGTATAACTCTACTAAGCACGTCTGCTTTATGTATCACGACGGGATGAATCGCAAGAGATGTAATTTCAGCCGCTAGGATTGCCGTGGGTTTTCTTTATTATTACTAATTATTACTATTATACCTCATAAAATCTTATGTAAACCCTGTATTTTTATGCAGCTTTTTGTTGACACAATAATCTGCAGGACATCTGTGTCTTTTTCTAATATAAAATGCGTTTAGGCAAATCCCACATGAATATGAAGTTGAATCGACCTAAATCACTTCAATCTAATAATACAGGAAAGATTAAAGTGGCGTTTTTCTGCCTTCGGAATATACTGCGAATCACGTATTCTTAATTAATTATTTCCATATCAGCCATATTAGTATATATCCTGTGACAACAGCAACCATTGAAAATGGTACGCCAATTCTAATAAAGTCTTTATTTCTAACTTCATAGCCTTCCCGCCGTAGGATGCCAATAGCTGTAATATTTGCCGAAGCGCCTATTGGGGTCAGATTCCCTCCTAAAGTTGCGCCAATTAAAAGGCCGAAATATAAGAGATAAGGTTCAATTCCCTGAAGTATGGCTAGGTTCTGAACGACTGGGAGCATAGTTGCAACATAAGGGATATTATCAATGAACGCTGAAAGTACTACGCTGATAAAAACAACAATCGTATACGTGAGGAAAATATTACTCCCGCCTAAATTTGCAATGACTCCCGCAATGGCGTCAATAACGCCCGCTTGCGTTATACTTGCAATTACTACAAATAAGCCTGCTAGGAGGAGCAAAGTTGTAAAATCAATGTCAGCAATAGATTTAAACAATTCTCTTCTTGTCGATACTATCTTGCGTTTCTTAATAAAATTTGAAACAAATCCAATTAGGTATAGAGTTATGCAAATTAGGCCATTCGTATAACTTGGTTTATTTTTTATAAAGGATGCCCCAATAAGAAGTATTATTGTCCCTGCTAATAGCACCGTAGGTAGATAATCGGTAACAACCGTCCGTGTTTGTGATATTGTGGGCTGTGTTTCCTTTCTGAAAAGATATAGCAGTACAAAAACGGTCATCAGAGCGCCAAATTCCACAACGAAGAATAGCCCAATTCTGCCTTGAAACCAGAAAAAATCCATGAAATCCATATGAGCATAACCGCCCAACAGAATTGATGTTGTATCGCCAACAAGTGTTGCAGCGCCTTGAAGATTTGATGAAACTGAAATAGAAATTACTATAGGTACGGGAGATATATCAAATTTTCGTGCTATTGCAATTGCGACCGGAGCAATCATAAGAACCGTTGCTACATTGTCCATAAAGGCAGATACAAAGCCAGAAAATAATGATAATGCGATTATTGTCCACTTAACGTTTGGCATCCGGTCAAGAATAATGTCGGCCATAAGAGAAGGCATCCCGGAGTCACTAAATAAAGACACAAGTCCCATTGTGCCACCAATCATGAGCAAAACGTTAAAGTCAATCGATGAGAATACCAGATTTAGCGGCATTATCCCAATGGCAATATATAGTATTGCTGTTCCAACAGCTATCCAGGACCTATATTTTGGCAGCGCAAGTAGGAGAATATACATAATTATAAATATAATTAGTGCGGATACCATATATGATTCCTCCCACTACATTAGCGAAATAAATAGATGTAAACCTTAAATTGCAAAAGAGCAGCCCCTATTTTCCTGCGCTATTTTATGAAAAAATCAAATATCAAATAATAAAAAAAGACTCTACCGTAGAAACGGTAAAAGTCTTGCACTCTTTCAACGCGGAAACGGGCTTATGCCGTACTGACGTCTCCGTATCACAATCTTCAGCGGCTATCAAGCTAAGATTGCGGGCTACTCCCCTTTACGTGAGTGATTCTAAACGAAACTATTTCTGCTGTCAAGGTTCCCACCTGCAGCTTTTCCATTTTTCCGTTCTTATTTAATATTTTTTCAACTTTTATTTTTCTAACTTTTCAGGTTTATTGAGCCAGATTTCGTGAATTTCTTATATTGAATGATATATAAAAATGGCACTCATTAACTAACGCAAGCTATTAAATAGAGCTCAAAAGTAAAGGGGAATCTCATTGGGAAAAATTAATAACCAAATTCAGCAGGAATTAATAACGCCTCTGCGCAGCCTTAGTCATCGATCTTATAATCAATACAGTAATATGATTGTTCATCAAGTAATGTTGAAATTTCCATCAATGGAAACAATTGAAATATTCGAATGCAAATCTTGCAATTCAAATTAAGCTGTGCTAAACTGAACAACGCTGCAGATGTGCGCCGTTAGCTCAGCTGGATAGAGCGTCTGGCTACGGACCAGAAGGCCGGGGGTTCGAATCCTCTACGGCGTACCAGGAAAAAGATCCGATTATACAGTTTACAGTATAATCGGATCTTTTTATCAAGTTATAATCAAGTAATAATAATTTTACAACCCAGAATTTTTCAGGATTCTATTTTTCAAATTTGAACGGATAGGTTATAAAGCTTCTATTTCGGATTTAATTTTCTCCTTCGTCTCTTGCGGAACTTTACTAGTCGGAACCATATTGAAAATTTCCGATAGTTTCTTTTTTCCAAGAAGCTTGAGTCCAGGTGTTTTTAATAGCGATGGAGCATACTTGTTAACAATGGCGACTACACCGTCATTCGCTAGAGCTTCCTTTAATGTTGTTGTGTTGAAATCCATAATGATCCCCCTTAAATTATTTTGTGCTTCGCACTTTTTCATCATAAGCTAAGTTGTAACATCTGTCAATTAACGTGAAGAAAAGCTATTATTTTTTAGTATAATCGATAAATATTATTCAATTGTTTTTTCCATAACATACAAATTTTAAATTATTGATTTGGCTCAAGACCTTCTTCCCCAAATGGCATTATTGTTAGTCCCCGCTTTAAGTCTCCAAACGGAATAGGACGAATTTTTCTATCTCTACAAATCAGCATTGCCCTGCCCGTTTCTTTGTACGGTTCTAAAGCAAGCCCTGCAATACCGTCCGTCTGGAAGAGCACATAGGCTACAAGAGAATCTTGCTGTTTCCATTCCTCTCCCCGCGGTTGTTTCCAGTCCTGTGGTATATCATTTCTTCTCCCAATCTGAATTCCAACAATTTTTGTCCCAATTATTTCAGAAAACAGAGTATTCAAGTCAATATTATGAAATTGATGATTTGATTCGATTCCTGATGGCAATGTATTCATTGAAATTCTAATTTCACTAATGCTGTTGAATTCCAATTCAAGTTGATCCCCAGTATCAAAGCCAATGATAATCGGTTTATCAATTAAAACAATTCTGCTGAAAATATGGGAGTCGGGTATGCATTCCGTTATTGGTGGAAAATACTCTTTCTCTGGTTTTTCCTTCATGTTGGCTGCTAAGGCATAGTTGTCTAACCATTCCTTGGAGTAGTTGTACCCAGGGCCTACGGAATAAACGCTTTTTATCGTTCGTCCAGCTATCATTAAATTCGTCAGAATACTGCGTACTTCTTCCGGCGATTGGTAGATTGGCGCAGACCAGTCATTCTCGTCAAATGTACCCGAAACGAAATTATTGGAACCGCATATTTGTATCATTGCTAACTCCTCTATAAAATATTATAGGTTTTCAAATCTTTACTAACTGTTAGTACTGCTTCGCGATTAAAAAATATAATCTGTATGCTATAGTTATAATTAATTATATGAAATGGGAAAGGAGGGATCTCATGCCCCACATTGCAGTAACAATACCCGCTGCTTTCGATGGTGATTCAGTTGCGCATGCCGCTCATACTCTATATAACGTAACAGAAAATCAAATTTCGCGTTTAAAATTTATCGCCGATGGAATCGTATTGAATGGCAGAAGAAGCCATACAAATGCAGTAGTCCATGCCGGAGATGTTTTGGAGCTTTATCTAGATGATGTTAATAAGGCAAATCCCTTTGTGCCTGTACATATTCCCTTATCAATTATATATGAGGATCCTTTCATAGCGATTCTTAACAAGCCCTCTAATCTTGCAGTTCACGGTTCCCCGCGTAACAGCTGTCCAACCCTGGCAAATGCTCTTTCTTATTGCTGGGGAAGTAATATTTCTTTTCACCCTGTTAGCAGGCTCGACCGAACGACATCTGGTCTTATGCTGATTGGAAAAAATGCCTATATTCATGATTTTTTTCGGAAGAATTTGCACTCTCCATATTTTCTTCGCATCTATATTGCGTATGTGCAAGGGGAAATAAACAGCAATTTTGGTTGCATGTCAGAGCATATCAGCCAAAACAAAAATAAATTTGGACAATATTTTTGTAGTAGCGATTCTCATTCAAGGCCTAGCTACACCTACTTTCGTCTGCTAAAGCGGAGTCCCGAAGTCTCTAAGGTTTCCGTCATTCCTTTAACTGGAAGGACTCACCAAATCAGAGTACATTTTGCTGCTCATGGCCATTCGCTTTGTGGAGATACTCTTTACGGAGGAAACAATTGTTTCCTTAAGCGCCCCGCACTTCATTCAGCGGAATTATATATCTATCATCCTATCTACAAGAGATATCTTCATTTCGTGTGTCCAATTCCAACCGATCTGGAAAAAGTCGATGAATGGGTTCTCAATAGAGCTAGCCTTGTTTCGCAACATCAACAATCATAATGTCTTCTGTATTTATATCCACAACAGGGAAAGAAATTGCATCCAGACCAAGAAGTTCAAAAACGGCATGTATGCTTTTCGCAATAAAAGGCTCAATTAATTTATAGCTTTCAATATGAAGAGATTTTTTACCCGCATTGTCTCTGATTCTGTTCCTATCTTTTTTTATATCGAAGAGTGCGACAATATACAGCTTTATTAGAAGCTGTTCTTTATTTCTACGATCTTGGATTGTTACTCTAGCTTCACTTCTGCACTGATTCAATGCTAAATGTGCTTCTACAGAATATTGTATATTAGATTCAAGTTCCAGTTTCATCGGATCGTTGATATTGCTGACAACTTCAAGGCTACGGATTTCCTTATTTACCAATCTAATATCCATAAAAGCACTCTCATTCTTGAAAAAATGAATTGATGCAAAGTTGCATCGCTATCTATCGCTCGAATCTAAGGGTTGCAATGTGTTTAGAAGAATTTTAAATGCTTCTTCATAGCCCTCAAATCCCTTTCCGGTTATCGTCTGAATAGCAGCCTTGGAAATATAGGAGCGGTGTCTAAATTCATCCCTCTTGTATATCGCAGTTAAATGTACTTCAACAGTGGGAATTGTGGCAGCAAGCAATGCATCTAATATTGCGATGCTAGTGTGCGTATAAGCAGCAGGATTAATGATAATTCCATCGATTTTTTCAAAGTATGCTTGCTGAATTCGATCAACAATTGCTCCCTCATGATTGGACTGAAATATTTCCACTTCTATGCCGTATTTTTCTGCAGTGCACGTAATATAGTCACAAAGAGATTTATAGGTTCTTTTTCCATATAAATCGGGCTCTCTGATCCCGAGCATATTAATATTGGGGCCATTAATAACAAGTATTTTCATGATCTCTTTTTGGCTGACCGCCAATCCTCTCCGTTAATTCATTCACAGGCTGATCTTTACTTAATTATCTTAGTAGTTTTATATTAAACTATTAGATGTAAAAATAATGTGAATTTTTTTCATGCCGGAATACAATAATTCTGTATTTGAGGTATTCCAAATGTCATCTGGCAATCTTCCTTTATCATGTTTTGTATTGCATATATGGTTGAGCTCTTACCAAGTAATTTTTTAAATAAAATCATTGCAGTACATTAATTTTTATTGAAAGAAGCCCTCTGTGGGCGTCTTTCATACGATACAATAATGGTGATATTATAATGGCATTATTACTTTTCTATTCCAAATAATAATTATATGTCTTGCACAATACCATGTTTCCTTCCGCTTTTCAGTTTAGCTTTAGCTCCCTAATGATCTTTTCTGCGCAATCCTCTGGTGAACTTCCTTCAATAATTAGATCGCTCCATTTTTCATAAATTGGTAGTCTTTCTTTTGCCAGATACTCAACGGGGACAGATTGAGATATTGGTCTTCCTGTATCGGGAAGGTTTTGTAGATCTTCTCTTTTTAGATATATAATACAACTATTTTGCCGGAGTAAATTATTGTTCTCCTCTCTAGTGACAACGCCCCCGCCTGTTGCAATAACCAAATGGTTCATTGCACTATATTTTTGTAAAACATTTGTTTCGGCTACTCTGAATTCTTCCTCAGAATGTTTCTTAAAGTAGTTTTCTATCGAGCAGCCCAAAAGTTCTTCAATTTTGTCATCGAGGTCTACAAATTCACGTCTGAGTTTTTTTGATAAAACTTGCCCCGTGGTAGTCTTGCCACAGCCTGGCATTCCAATCAGCGCTATATTGGATGTATTCGATAGAATTGCCTTATAAACCTCTCTGCTTTTATTAGCTGCAAATTGACTTTTCGTAAAAAGTTCGCTAGCGCGGATCGCCTGCATAATAAGCATTGGCAATCCGCCGCTGCAAGGTATTCCCTTTTTTTCAGCATCAAGAATAAGTTTAGTACGAAGAGGATTATATACTACATCTATAACCCCCTCTAAATGCCGGAAAATATCAAGATTTACTAGACTGTTTCCATTATCGGGATACATCCCGACTGGTGTAGCATTAACAATTATTTCCGAATCTGCATGCCGTGATAAATTCGAATAATTGTTCTCTCCATGTCTAGACACCGTAATTATTTCCCGTGCTTCATGATTTCGAAGTACGTCTCGTATAGTTGGAGCAACCCCGCCATTTCCTAAAACGAGGCACTTTTTATTTTTAGGCATTATTCCTGTATATTTTATTAGATAATCAAATCCATCATAATCTGTGTTATAGCCATGCAAGCGACCGTTTTCCTCACGAACTACTGTATTTACGCTTCCAATTCTTCTTGCTGCAGGCGAAAGACTATCAAGGAATGGAAGGACGGCTTTTTTGTATGGGATTGTAACATTCAATCCATCGAAATTTCCATTTTTTAGAAACCGTTCTACTTCATTAAACTCCTTTTCATATAGACAATAAGTGTAGTTGCCCAGCATTTTGTGTATCTGCGGAGAATAGCTATGACCCAATTTTTGTCCTAGCAAGCCGAATCTGCCTATCCTCGAGAATTGATATGACTTGCTCAGATCCATGAGTTTATGGAGAAGAGCCTCCGCATATATCTCGTATTTCTCCGGGCACGTCTCTTTAAGTGCATCGATTTTCTTTTCTTCCCTTTCCAAATCCTCAATCGGTTTGTTAATCTCCTTTTTAATTTCTGACATATTAGCTACGGCGTCCATTCTCATGCAAAAGAGGGAAATTATTTTTCTGTCGATTGAATCGATTCTCGCCCGTATTTCATCAAGTGTCATATCCCATAGCCTCCTGAAGAAATGTAAGAATTACAATGCCGGCCATAGCATCAACGACAGGAACTGCACGGTAAGCTACGCATGGGTCGTGTCTTCCTTTTATTTTAATTTCGCAGTTTTGCATCGTTTTTAGATTAACGGATTTCTGCGGTATAGATATGGAGGGTGTTGGACGAAATACAAGCTCAAAGGTAATCGGCATTCCATTAGAAATTCCTCCATTAATACCGCCAGAATTGTTTGTTATTGTTTCTATTACATTTACATTCTCCTCGTTTACTTTAAATCCGTCATTTGCTTCACTTCCAAGCATGTTTGCAAATTCAAATCCGGCTCCAAACTGAATTCCCTTTACAGCTGGTATTGCGAACATTGCACGTGCAATTTCTCCTTCAATATTTTTGCCAATATCCGGAGCTCCTATGGCAGATGGAAATCCGGTAATTTTGCACGCTATGCAGCCTCCAATGCTGTCTCCTGCACGTTCTGCTTCCGCAATTTGATTTTCAATTTCTTGCTCTTTTGGGTTTCTTATACCATGAATGCTTGAAATATATGAGTTAACAAAGATTTTCTTTTTCATTAGTTGCAGTCTGGCGATGGAGCCCGCGAAAACCAAAGGTGCTGTGAGTCTTCCGGAAAAATGACCTCCTCCGCGAAAATCATTATATCCGCGATATCGTATCCATCCTGTATAGTCTGCATGAGAAGGCCTTGGAATATATTTCAGGTCTTCGTAATCTTCGGAATGTTTATCATCATTTGAAAAAACAGCACATAAAGGTGTTCCGGTTGTCTTGTTATTATAAATACCGGAAAGTATTTTCGGTTTATCGCTTTCCTTTCGTTCTGTCGAAAGAGGGGTTCTTCCAGGAGCACGTCTATCCATCTGCGATTGTATAAAATCTTGATCTAAATAGATCCCGGATGGAATATCTTCAATTACAATTCCTATTGCCGGTCCATGTGACTCTCCGAATAATGAATATTTCAAATTAATCCATCCTTTCGATATTTCCGCCGAGGATTTGATAATCCTTGAAAAAACGTGGATATGATTTTTTCACACATTCTGCTCCGTGCAATGTCACACCATTTTTGCTTCGGATGGCCGCAATAGATGCCATCATTGCGATTCTGTGATCATTCCATGCGTCAACATCCGCATTATGAAATCCCGGATCACCCCGTATCGTCAGGCCATCTGAAAATTCTTCTATCTTCCCTCCAAGCAAGCGGATCACTTCCGCAGCTGCCATCAGCCTGTCACTTTCTTTATAGCGCAGTCGTTCTGCATTATAAATAATAGTTTCTCCCTTTGCAGCGCTAGCACAGACGCAAAGGGCAGGGATAAGATCGGGTATATTTTTAGCATCTATATCTATTGAATGCAGATCCTGTGGGTAGATTGTAATTAAATCTCCGCTACTATCGATCTTCGCACCGAATTGCGCTAAAAGTTCCACGATTCTCCTATCTCCTTGCAGGCTTCCCCTATTTAATCCCGAAACACTCACGGAATTTTCTGCAAAAGCTCCAGCACATAGCCAAAATGCAGCGTTCGACCAGTCGCCTTCAACGTTCCACCTCTTTGCTTTATATTCTCCTCTGACCGAGAAGTCGTTATTATCTACAGCAACATCTAGACCAGCTTTCAATAAGCAGTCCACCGTTATTGCCACATAAGGAGAAGACTGGATTTCTCCCATGACATGAATATTCCCACCGCCGCACAAAGGCAATGTCATCAGCAACCCGCTAATGAATTGAGATGAAATTCCTCCATCGATTTTAAAATCCGTATTCGACAGTGGCCCTTCTGCCAGCAGAGTAGACTTGTCCTGCAAAATAAACTTTGCCCCATGTGCAGAAAGTTCCTCCATCAAAGGCAAAATCGGTCGTTCTGCCAATCTTCCGTGAAGTAAGAATTTTGCCTTACATCCAAGAGCGCATATAATTGGGAGCAGGAACCGAAAAGTCGTTCCGGACTCCCCGCAGTCTAGCATGCATTCTCTGTTCCTTGCGCTGTCTTTATCTAGAGGAGAAACCGCTATTCTATCCCGGCAAATAGTAATCTCTGCCCCTAAAGCTTCAAGACAGTTAATCGTTGCTTGAATGTCCGCAGAAATCGTGCTGCAAAAGATATCCGATGGACCATCTGATAAAGATGCGCAAATTAGCATTCTGTGTGCGTATGATTTAGATGACGGTGCGGCTACCGTACCGGAAAACTGGTTTGCAGAAATGTGCACAATCATATGGTATCTCCTCTTTCGAGCAAAGCATGCATGAACTTTACAGTCCTTGCGAAATAAAATCTTCCAATTCTGCAAATGGAATATCCTTCATAACGCATTCTCCTATGCGAACAGGAATTATCATTCGAACTGTGTTTGTTTTTTTCTTTTTATCATTTTCTATAGCCCTGCTGATTTGCTTTGCCGAATAGTCTGTGTACGTCGGGAGATGAAACATTTCTAGAAAACTGCATATTTTTTCCGGAGCATTATTCGGACAAATGGTTTTCGCTGCTGCACGCGATACAACTGACATGCCAATTGATACTGCACGCCCATGCGATATATTGTAGCTGGATAGCAACTCGACGGCATGGCCTACGGTATGCCCAAAGTTCAGCATCATTCGCAGATCTTTATCTTTTTCATCTGCCTCTACAAAATTTCTTTTAATTTCTACGCATCGCAGAATAATATTTTGAATATTTTCATTGACTCCCTTTAATAATTCAAGGAGATGCGGATCTGAAAGTACGGCATATTTAATAATTTCCGCACATCCGTCTTCAAATAAATTTTTTGGTAATGTACGCAGTGTCGAATAATCACAAATCACAGCACTAGGCTGCCAAAAAGTACCGACAAGGTTCTTGCCTTCAGGAAGATTAATTCCCGTTTTCCCTCCGACCGAAGCATCTACCATAGCTAAAAGTGTCGTGGGAATTTGTAAATAATGTATTCCGCGCATATATGTGGAAGCTGCAAAGCCAGTCAGATCGCCTGTAACTCCACCGCCTAAAGACACGAGAAAATCTTGCCGCGAAAGACCCGCTTTTACGCAAGCTTCAAGCAATTCCAGGTAAGTATTTGCGGTTTTGGATTTTTCTCCGTGCGGGTATACGAATTTATAGACCTGAAATCCCGAAGCCTTTAAAGATTTGCAAACATCATCTGCATAAATTTTATTCACAATATCGCCGCATACTACAATGCATTTTAATCCGCTGCAGGAATTTCGCGCAACTTCGCCAGTCAATTTAAGAATGCCGTTATCAATAATAATGTGATAGGCACTTGAAGCCTGAACAATCACCTCAGCCATCTTTGCCATCCACCTTTTCTTTCAGCTCTCTTCCTTCTGCTAGCAGCACTTCTAATTTCTCTGCATCGCCATCGGAAATAGCATCGCGAAATTGTTCCAACGATCCAATTAAATTATTCAACTCATATAATAGGTTGTCCGAATTTTCCATAAATAACTGTGTCCACATTTTCTCATTTAAATGCGCAACCCTAGTCATGTCCTTATAACTGCCCGCTGAAACTCCTGCATGGCTTTGAGCTGTTGGACTTTTGATATATGCACAGGATACAACGTGCGCTAATTGTGATGTGAATGCAATCGTCTTATCATGCTTTGCGGAAGTCGTAACCGTTATTTTTCCAAATTTTGCTGGTGCCAATAGGTCCTTTATTTTCTGCAATTCATTGATATCATCATAAAACTCCGGAACAATTACCATCGGCTGCCCCGCAAACAATCCCGAAAAGCTGTTTTTAAAACCCGAATACTGCGTCCCTGCCATCGGATGACCTCCGACATATGTGTAACCATATTGATGAGCCAGCTGAAACCCTGCTTTGCAGATTATTCTTTTGGTTCCTCCGCAATCCATCACAACGGTTTTTTTACTAACATTAGGAGCAATGTTACGCATATACTCTATCGTATCTTCCGGAAATTTGGCAATGAAAATAATATCGCATTGGGGAATAGTAATTTCATTTAATTCCCCGTCTGAAACTCCGGCCAATTGGGCATATTCTGTTACGCTTTTCGTTCTGTCCTCTACGTAGACTGTATGTCCAGCTTTTTTATAATCTCGAGCCAGAGAGCCGCCAATGAGTCCTATTCCAGCGAACCCTGCAATCATAATATTGCCTCCCGAATTCGTTTCACCTTTGTCATTAGTACATCAAATGCGTCCGGGGTAATTGACTGTGCCCCGTCGCATTTTGCTTTTGATGGCTCATTATGTACTTCTATCATCAAGCCGTCTGTTCCTGCCGCTGTAGCGCCAAGGGCAACGGGAGCCACCAAATCCGCATGTCCTGTTGCATGGCTTGGATCCGCAATCACAGGGAGGTGGCTTAATTTATGGATTAGAGGAATGGAAGAAAGATCAAAAGTATTTCGTGTATAGGATTCGTATGTTCGTATCCCTCGCTCGCATAGAATAACATTTCTGTTTCCCGAGGAAAGAATATATTCCGCAGACATGAGCCATTCTTCTATGGTGTTCGCAAATCCGCGCTTAAGGAGTATTGGCTTTCTGCAATGACCAAGTTCTTTCAGTAGTTCATAGTTCTGCATATTCCTAGCGCCAATCTGGATAATATCTACATCTTCAAATAGGTCAAGAGTTGAAATGTCCATCAATTCCGTAATGATAGGTAGACCTGTTGCCTTTTTTGCTTCAAGGAGAAGTAAAATTCCCTCTTTTCCCATTCCCTGGAACGAATAAGGCGATGTTCGCGGCTTGAAGGCACCGCCCCGAAGGATTTTTGCTCCCGATTTTTTCACTTGCTCAGCAATAAAAATAATTTGTTCCTCATTTTCGACAGAGCACGGTCCTGCTATAACGACAAAATTTCCATTTCCAATCTTTGTTCCGTCCTTGAGCTCAATGACTGTGTTCTCCGGATGGAACTTTCTATTTGCCGCTTTAAACGGCTCCGAAACCCGTTTTACGCTCTCTACAGTATCTAAAGCTTCTAAAAGTTCAGTGTCGATTTTACTTACATCACCAACAAGGCCAATAATCGTAATATTTGTTCCTTTGGAAATGTCGGGTTCAACGCCTTGCTCTTTTAACCAAACTACAAGGTTCCTGATTTGCTCATCCGTAGTACCGGGCTTCATTACAACGACCATAATTTCCCTCCTAGAAGTTAAAATAAAAAAACCGTGTAGTGAATCACCACACGGTTTTTTATCTTACTGAAATATTATTTATTGTTCCGCATGATAAATCACTATTCCTCAAAAAATGAGCAATAGTAATAATAAGATGCACCTGTTTTTACCATAAAGTTATCCATAACAATTCCTTATCGAAAGATTATTTTTTTTATAGGCTTTTTAAAGCTTTATGTCAAGAGAATCCTATTAATTTGGCAATATCACAAAGAATTCGAGAAACAGTGTCTACATATAATGCAAATTTTACCAAGAAAACCGGCATACCGTGCGCTAGGTTCTACTGGTAAAATTTGCATATCCACGTACTACGAAGCTGCCATTTTCCCTTCGATAGATAAATAGAGTACGGTCTATGATAAATGGTCGGATTTACTTTTGGTATTCATTCGTTTATTTGAGCTTCATTATCAGCTCACCTGCTTTAACCGTATCGCCAACTTTTGCAAGAATATCTGTAACTTCTCCGTCCATTCTTGCAACAACGCTTGTTTCCATTTTCATTGCTTCAACTATTGCAACGACCTGATTTACTTTTACCTTGTCACCTTTTTTCACGTTGATCTTCGAAATCATTCCCGGAATCGCAGCTCCGATTTGGCTCTTATCGTTCGGATCTGCTAATACAACCTGCTTCGCTGTAGCTTTTGCAAACGGATCAGGAACATTGACAACTCTGCGGGAACCGTTCAGCAGGAAGACGACATCGCGAGTACCATCATCATGCTGATCTCCAAGCCCGAGATAACGAATAACCAGCGTCTTTCCGTCTTCAATGTTAATTTGGTTTGTTTCGCCCATTGCTAGACCATTGAAGAAAACATGGCTTCCCATACGCATGATATAGCCGTATTCCTGACGATGCTTGCAGTAATCTTCAATAACTTTCGGATACATTACGTAAGAAATCAACATTTCTTCCGAGGGATTCGGCAGAAACTCAGAGAGTTTTTTGCGCTCCGCGTCAAAATCTACAGGCGGAAGTAGTTCGCCGGGTCTGCATGTAATCGGTTTTTCGCCCTTTAGAACAATTTTCTGAAGTTCTTTGGGAAATCCCCATGAAGGCTGACCCATCATGCCTTTGAAATAGGATACAACAGAATCCGGGTAGCTAAGTTCTTTTCCTTTTTCCAAAATATTTTCCGGAGTCAGGTCGTTCTGAACCATGAATATTGCAAGATCGCCAACCATCTTTGAGGATGGAGTAACCTTAACGATGCCTCCAAGCATATCATTTACTTTCTTATACATTTCCTTTACATCTTGGAAGCGATCACCAAGACCTAGAGACTGTACTTGCGGGTATAGGTTTGTATATTGACCGCCAGGAATTTCATATTTGTAGATATCTGTAACAGGGCTCTTTATACCATTATCGAAATTCTTGTAGCGCAGACGAACATCCGCCCAGTAATCCGTAAGATACTGAAGTCTATCCAGGTCCAGTCCGGTATCTCTTTCCTGCCCGTGCAGTGCCGCAACAACTGCGTTCAAAGAAGGCTGGCTGGTTAAATGCGACATGGATGAAATTGCCAAGTCAACGACGTCCACGCCCGCTTCCGCAGCCATAAGAACCGTTGAAACCTGATTAGAGGTCGTATCGTGCGTGTGGAGATGGACGGGAATGCCAATTTCCTGTTTTAATTCGTAGACGAGTTTTTTTGCTGAATAGGGTTTCAGTAAGCCTGCCATGTCCTTAATTGCAAGCATATGTGCACCGCGGCGCTCAATTTCTTTTGCCATCTTAATGTAATAATCAAGTGTAAATTTGTCGTTTTTCGGATCGAGGATTTCCCCTGTATAGCAAATCGTTGCCTCCACGACTTTTCCTGTCTTCAGAGCCTCATCCATGGCAATTTCCATGCCGGGGATCCAGTTCAGAGAATCAAATATTCTGAATATGTCTATCCCCGCTTCAGCAGAAAGATCAACAAACTTCCTAATAACATTATCCGGGTAGTTCATATAGCCAACAGCATTCGCGCCGCGAAGGAGTATCTGGAATGGTATATTGGGAATTTTCTCGCGCAGCATATGCAACCGTTCCCAAGGGTCTTCATGCAGGAAGCGGAATGCAGTGTCGAATGTTGCACCGCCCCACATTTCCAGCGAGAAACAGTCGGCAAGTATCTCTGAAGTACCTTCCGCACATTTGACCATATCACGGGTGCGCATTCTAGTGGAAAGTAGTGATTGGTGCGCATCGCGCATTGTCGTGTCCGTAACCAGCAATTTTTTCTGCGCAAGGACCCAATCCGCAAGAGCTTTCGGACCTTTTTCATCTAAGAGAGGCTTTAGTCCGGGTTTACGCTCCCCCGTTACGGGCGGGAAACGCGGTGCCTCGAATTGGCTTCTTTCCGCGTTAGGGTTCGAGACTTGAATATTCGCGATATATTTTAGTACCCGAGTTGCCCGATCTTTGGATTCTTCGATCTCGAAAAGTTCCGGAGTCTCGTCAATAAATTTCGTTGAGCATTTTCCAGCAATGAAGGTAGGATGCGTCAAAACGTTTGTCACAAATGGAATATTCGTTTTTACGCCGCGAATATGGACTTCATTGATAGCTCTAGCCGCTTTATGGCATACAGCAGGAAAAGAACTATCCCAGGAAGTAACTTTTAATAATAGAGAGTCATAATATGGGGAGATAGTCGTTCCTTCCCCTGCGCACCCCGCATCTACTCGAACACCGAATCCGCCAGGCTGTCTATAGGAAGTGATTGTTCCCGTGTCCGGTGCGAAATTGTTCAGCGGATCTTCCGTTGTAACCCTGCACTGGATTGCATAGCCGTTAATATGCACGGAATCTTGGCTTTTAATGCCGATTGAGTCGTCCGAAAGAGTCTTCCCTTCCGCAATAAGGATCTGCGAGCGCACAATGTCAATTCCCGTTACCATTTCCGTAACAGTGTGCTCTACCTGAATCCGTGGATTCATTTCAATAAAATAATGATTTCCATCCTGATCCACAAGAAATTCGACTGTGCCGGCAGAAACATACCCAACATACTTTGCAATCTTAACAGCATCCTTATAAAGAGCCTGCCGTGTTTCTACCGGAACGGAAAATGCGGGAGCAAATTCGACAACTTTCTGATAGCGTCTTTGAAGAGAGCAGTCTCTTTCTCCCAGGTGAACAACGTTTCCTTGTTTATCTCCGAGAACCTGAACTTCAACATGTTTCGGATTTACAAGAAATTTTTCGATAAATATATCATCATTGCCAAAAGCTTTTTTGGCTTCGCTTTTAACCATTTCAAATGCAGGCTTTATATCTTCCGGCTTTTCGCAACGCCTCATTCCTCGGCCGCCGCCACCTGCAGCTGCCTTAAGAATAATGGGGAAGCCAAAGCTTTTCGCCATCTGCAAAGCTTCCTCTGCATCCTTTACTGGTTCCGTGGTACCAGGGATGGTCGGCACTCCGCAGGCATGGGCGATATTCTTAGCTTCGAGTTTATCTCCCATTTTTGACAGGACATCAACGGTGGGTCCTATAAAGATAATCCCTGCTTCCTCACAGGCTTTTGCAAATTCAGGATTTTCCGATAGAAATCCATATCCAGGGTGGATGGCATCTACGCCACGGACCTTTGCAAGATGGATGATGGACGGTATATCTAAATATGCGCCCAGTGGGCTTTTATTCTTACCAATCAGATATGCCTCATCCGCACTCGTTCTAAAGAGTGAATTAACATCTTCATTTGAATACATCGCCACTGTACGGATTCCCAGATCGTGGCACGCTCTGAAAATTCTAATTGCAATTTCACCGCGATTTGCGGCAAGAATTTTCTTGAATTCTCTTTTTTGGATAGCAGCCATACATTTCATCTCCAGTAAAAATAATAACTGTAAGCGTTCATGGGCCGTAGAATCCCTTCGTATACACCAATCGCGCTATATACATAATATAAAGATTATCAAGGTATTTTTCAACTGCTAAGTCGTGATCCAAATATCTATATTTTTATCGAGACCATACCTTATTTTGTGCAACATTCATAATTAATAACTTGTTTCCTCACTTGATAAAAAGATAATTTGTGCACTGTGCTTATGTACAGCTTCTGGCTCCTAAGGGCTGTTCTAATCACCGTTAGCATCAAAGTGTCTTTAATTTCATCGTTACTGGCTCCAATAATGTCCGGAACACTGTTTCCACTCCTAGTGTAAAAAAAACTAGGCTAAGTAAATGCAATAGCCTAGCAGAGTGTTAAATTTACTTGTAATTCTTATTTTCCCTTTTGAATTGGTCATTAGGCATAATCCATTGTGTCCTAGCTACATCTATCAGCCATTATTCTCTGGATCTTCTGCTTCTTCAGCACCTTCCTCATCGCCGTCCGTCTCTTCCTCGTCTTCAGCATACAATTCCTGCATAAAAATATCATATACTTTTTCCGCTATAGAATCTTCAATTGATACAAGGTAATCATCCTCGCCCTCTTTTGTATTTTCCATGATAATATATCCGAATTCCGGGTCGTCCTCATCCATATCAGCGGGGAGCAAAATATAATATTCGCTACCATTATAATCAACGGTATCAACAAACTCGAAGACATATTCTTCACCATTATCATCCGTAAGGGAAATGTAATTGGAGCCATATTCTTCATCCATAGCTGTCACCATCCTTCATTGTTTGATATGATAGTATACAAAATAAAAAATTTTTTCAATATGATTTCATTCTCACTTCGCCTGTCTTGCCACTTCACGCTTTGTGTTGCTTGCTACCAGACTTATCTGCGTGCCTTTCAGGCCTTCATTCTAGCTCTCCATCAGGAGTTGCTTATATCCTTACTTAAAAAGCTCCACGACAATTTTAACAGCCTTAACTCTGACATAAAAGGGGTGTTCTCCCTCAATTTCTGAACGTTTTATCATTTCTCTGGCTTTTTCTTGTACCATACCGAGGAAAATACGAATCATCGCAGAATGGGAAATAATGCGTAATATCTTTAAAAAAGTTATTTCTTTATTTATTTAGATATGTATGCTAAAATGTGACAATGCATGTAATATTTAAAATACTTTTGTTTATTTTTATCTCCTTAAATGAATTTCAACGGTGGTGAAGCCTTAACATGAATAAAGCAAAAAGTAGTTCCCATAGCGCTTCTGCAGACACAGCAATCAAAACTGCAGGAAGTACGATTGGCACTATTCTGAAAGTTATTGGAACGATTTTCCTTATTTTCGTGCTTTCAGTTCTGATTTTTGCTTGTATTTTCGCTTTATATATTAAAACGGAAATTACTCCAAGTATAGATATTAAACTAGAGGATTTTGCTCTAAACCAGACAAGCTCCATTTTATACAACAATGGCACAGATTGGGTTGAACTTAAGGAACTTGATAGCAGTGAAAATCGTGTTTGGATTGACTACGAAGATATCCCCCAAAATATGGAGCATGCTGTAGTTGCAGTTGAAGATAAGCGCTTCTATAAGCATAAGGGTGTTGACTGGTATCGAACTATCGGTGCATTTTTCAATATGTTCTTAGGTGTCCGTTCTGACTTTGGCGGATCCACAATAACACAGCAGCTGATAAAAAATCTAACGCGGCAGGATGATATCACTGTACAACGAAAACTGCTTGAGATCTGCGAGGCCCTTGAGCTCGAGAAGCGATATGATAAAAGCGAGATTATGGAATGGTACCTGAATGCCGTGTATTTCGGAGAAGGGTGCTATGGCGTTGAAGCGGCGGCGCAGACATATTTCGGCAAAAGTGCGAAGGACCTTGATTTGGCAGAATGCGCTTCGATTGCCGGTATCACTAACCTGCCGACATATTATGATCCTTACTACAGCAGAGAAAACAACAAAAAGCGGCAGGAAGACATTCTTTATTTAATGTATGATCAAGGTTACATTACGAAAGAGGAATATGAAAGTGCGAAATCGGAGGAACTAAATTTCATATACTCTGAATCTTCCGACTCAACGTATGAAGTATATTCTTATTATGAAGAAGCCGTTATTAGCGACGTTTTAGATGATCTTGTCGAGCAGAAAGGACTTTCCAGAGATACCGCAACGCAGCTTTTATATCGCGGCGGTTACAAAATATACTCCTGCTTTGATCCGACGATTCAGTCGTACGTCGATGAAATGTATTCGAATTTTGATAACTTGCCAAGTCCTTACTACGAAGAAACGGATCAGCAGCTTGAAAGCGCTATCGTTATCATCAAGCAATCTACGGGAGAAATCGTAGCTTTGAGTGGCGGCACAGGAAGCAAGGATGTCAGTTTCGGACTCAACCGGGCAATGGACAGTCAGCGACCTCCTGGATCTTCCATTAAGCCTATCGCAGTTTACGGGCCTGCTGTAGAATATGGTCTCATTACACCTTCTACCAAAGTTATGGATTCCGCTAATATCAAGCTGAAAGGTACGGATTGGATGCCCAGCAACTCTGGCGGTGGTCACTATGGTCTTATCACGATTCTGCAAGGATTGCAGCATTCTTTAAACACGGTTTCCGCTCAAATTCTGGATGTTTTAACACCTTCCGTTTCCTACGACTTTCTGATTGAGCGCCTTGGGGTTAAAAGTCTAGATCCTGCGGACTGTGATTACGCTCCGATTGCATTAGGTCAGCTAACCTACGGCATTACAGTACGCGAAATGGCTCAAGCCTATGCTGCATTAGCGAACGATGGAACATTTATAAAATCAAAATTATATACAAAAGTAACGGATGCTAACGGAAACATTATCTTGGATAACACAACTCAGTCGCATCAAGCGTTCAGCGCGAATTCCGCTCACGTTATGTCCTATATGCTGGAATATGCTGCAACATACGGTACTGGATATGAAGCCAGCTTCTCCGGTATGTCTGTTGCGGGTAAAACAGGAACTACTTCGGATTCCTGCGATCGATGGTTCTGTGGCTATACACCCTATTACACTGCAGCCGTCTGGGTTGGTTATGACACTCCTTCTGAGTTATACTTCAGCGGAAACCCGGCTTCGCAGATTTGGCGCAGCATCATGGAGAAGGTTCACGCAGACCTTCCTTACGCAGAATTCCCTGAAGCAGATTTGGGCGAACCGACTGGTATGCTTGACAGCTATTACACAAATTCCTCTTTCTATGAAGAAGAATCTAGTGATGATACTGTTTCCCCTTCGCCTTCTGAGTCTACACAACCTGAGGAAACCGATACAGGTGGTGTCAGCGAAACAGACATTGGAAGTACCGTAACGAGCAATGGCGGCACTGAGACAAATTCACAGGTTGGTATTATATTTCCAAATATATCCAAATACCTTTTGAATTTCTCTTCTCTTTCAAAATAATACGAGGAGGAATAACTTTTGGCAAAAGCAAATATTTTAGAGTATAAAGGCCATCCAGTACAACGCAAGGACAACCTTATATATTATGGCAGCATGCAGGATGAATATATTGTAATGCTGCAGATCATGGAAACAAAAAAAATCAAAGATCTTGACGTTGCGACAAAAATACTCGTACAGCTACAGCATACGGATCCAAATGTAAGTACTAAAGATATGATCGTAAAAACGAGCGAAAAAAAAGGACTGTACGATGCTCTTGATATCGCTTCCATCTGGCTTGATAGAGCGTTGAAGCCCTCTTCTGAATGAAGATTTTTACACTAGTAAAATTTTTCGCTTGAAAAATAGCATTCGTTTTGTCGCAGACCTCAAGCATTTTCTTTTATGTACTTATATATGAACTTATATATTCTTTGTACGTGTGAAACAACAATATTACCATTATAAGTTTAACAGCACCCATCTTTCGCTCGGCGCATAGGATACTTTGCCTGACTGCAGCATAGGGTGTTGTTTTTATGCAAATAGAAATTCTTATAAAGAATCTTAAAAAGAAATCATACGACGGGAGAGCGCGATAAGAATGTTTTGTACATTTCCATAGGATAGATCCTATCCTGTTACAAAGCTCACATCTTGAAATGAAATAAATTTTCAATAAGGCATTTACGGATTTCATTTTGCCGAATGCAATCTTTCCCATTACCTATCTGCCGCATAATAACGCGCAGTAGAATGTGGCAAACTAAATAATACAAGTGTAGTGCTTCAGTCAACGGCTGTAATTAGCTTCCAGTCAGGATAAAGGCTCCCTTCTTGCAGAACCTCTAAAATGCTTCTGCAAGAAGGGAGCCTAATTCTATACTATTTACTTTTAATTTTCACCCTTAGTTTCTGTACTGTTGCCTTCTTCTACAAAGGATGCATCCTCAATGCTTGGTGTTTTTTCCGCCGCATTAACAGCTGCCATTTCCGGGTGAAGCTTTTTCTGCAGCCAATCCTTTCCATCAACATAGCGAGAAACAATGAAGGAAACGACATAGTCCCCAGCAGAGTTAACCATCGTAGCAGGAGGATCTACAAGGTTTCCGATAGCTAAAGCAAGTGTATACGCTACTGTCAGTTGCTCCGGTGAATTATTAAAGAACAAAGAACACAAGATAAGTTCTCCGACTCCTCCGCCTCCTGGAATGCCAGACATCGCCACAGAAGAGAAAACTGCAACAATGATTGCAAGTATTGCTTTCCCAGTTCCGAACGGCATTCCCGCAATGCCAAATAGGAATGCAACTTTAACGATCGCAGACATGGCCGAACCATCCATGTGCATAGTTGCGCCCATCGGAAGCACGATTTCCGAAACATCCTTGGAAATTCCGGTTTCCTGAGCAACCTCCATGTTCGTAGGAATCGTTGCTACAGATGAACAGGTGCCGAATGAAACCGCCGCAGGGCGGAATAAGTGCTGGAACATAACTTTTGCTGCGCCTTTTCCACCTCCAAAGCGGGCATAAATTGGGAAAAAGACAAACATATAAGCGAACGCTGTCACATAGTACACTATCAGCGTTTTCCCATAGCTACCTATAAGCTCGGGACCGTAAGTCGCTGCAAGGTAAGCAAAAAATCCAAAAAATCCGATCGGTGCATAGTAGGTAATTAGCTTAACCGTTTTCATTATACATTCGGTTAAATCCGACAGGACCTTCGCCGTTTTTGTATTCGGGCCGCCTGCCATTTGAACGCCAAAGCCGAAGAGTATTGCAGCAACAATCAGCGGAAGCATGGCTCTCCTGGAAAGGAGCTGGTTAAAGTCCGAAACAGTGAAGAAGTTTACTATCATTTCGCCGACAGTAATTTGCGTTTGTTCCTCGGGTTCCGTTACCATTTCTTCAACGCTAAAATTGTCAGGAACAATATTAACCACACAGACAATGATATACATTACAATCGCTGCAATTGCGGCTGTAACAAGGAAAGTTAAAATCGTGCTCCCCATCACCTTGCCAGCACGTTTCAATGTCTTCATATTCGCAATTGCCGAAGAGATGGATACAAATACCATCGGTACAACGACGCAGAACATTGCATTGATAAACACCGTGCCGAATGGCTCCAAAGCAGTTGCCCCCGGCCACAGCAATCCCGTGATCGTGCCGGCTACAATAGCTACTATCATGCAAATGACGAACCAGTAGTTCTTCCAAAAGGACCGCTTTGTTGTAGTTACTTCATTACCCATAATACATCTCCTTTTCTCATTTCTCTTATATTGAACCGAATCTTCGGTTAATAAGCAAGAAACCCTTCATCGTTTTTTTAATGATCTAAGACGCCATATCATACTTCCAATCATTTTGCCACCTGTGAGGAGGAACTAGGGTTCATGATTTTTTCGCGATACAAAAATAGCCATGAGTTCAATAAAGAGCTCATGGCCGAATTTCTAAATAAATAATCTCACGAACCATAGATAGCGCTTCATCGAAATGACAGTTCGCCGGATATTTTCCGACGTCCCAGGTAATTACGGAAGCAGGAACTCCGAAACCCTTCGGCGGCGACTCCTTTCACTTCGACGTTTCCTGACGCTTTTAGGAAGCTACTCTTAGCAACCGCACCTCTATCTTTTGTTAGCCATGATTTTTACATTTTCTTATTATATTGTCAATATGTTGCTAGAACTTTATGCGTTTTAAATCAAATTTCTCAAATTGACATAATCATTTTATACATTATCATCAACCGACAAGTTCAATACGGCTATGCAGGCATTCCAGTTCGGCACTGTCCTGAACCGTTTCCTTTTCTCCATCGAGTGACATATCCAGAGAATTTTCCGGAATCATTTTCATCTCTCGAGTTTTAAAGAATGTAATATGAGGATCGGACAAGTCTTCTCTTCGCAAAGCTTCTATCGTTTCTTGCAAATCACGCCTGTTTGCAGGCATATGAACTAATCCTACTTCCATAATGCCATCGTCTGACTGAATTAATCGGCCTTTCTTTGAAAGAACGCCTGCAAGCATAGTAGCATTGCAGATAATTCCGAAAATATAGGTGCCTTCATAGGTTCCCCCGTTTGCTTCAATGCGAAGATGCTGCCCTTTAATCTTATTCAGGTCCCTTATGCCCTCCAAGATGTATGCATAGGCTCCAAGCGTATTTTTGCTTTCTTGCGGTGTTGTATATGCCAGCCACGTAAAGGCGCCGAAATCCGCTGCATTAAAAATATTTCGTCTTCTGCCGTTTGTTTCAAAGCGTATTACGTCAACAAATCGTCGATTTCCTTTTACTATATTCCTGGCTGCTTTTGTCATTGATTTTGAAATTTGCTGATAGGTTGCGAAATCATTGTAGCTTCCCGAAGGCATATAACCGATCGGAACATAGTGGCCTCCGGAAATTACTCCTGTTGCAGTTTCATTGAAGGTACCATCCCCGCCGGAGCATGCTATTATATCATACTCCCCTCCACATAGCTTTGCCGTTTCTGTTGCATCGCCACGTCGCTGTGTTACATGCGTAGTTACTAAAAATCCTGCAGAAGTAAATATTTCTAAGACATTTGCTATCTCACGCTTTACTTCTTGCTTTCCTGCAACAGGATTTATAATGAATAGCATCCTCTTCTCATCTTGATACATAAAACACTACCCCTAAAGATTTTTAGAGCACATTCCTAATAAAACCCTGTATAATGGTGCCTGCTGGTAATGCTCCGGTTCATGGAGTATAGTGAAACTGGAAGCATTCGCGAGGCTAATTATACAGAATATTACGGTAAAGGGATTAATAAGGTGTTAACTAATGGACTCGTATAAAATTCATAGAATTGCCGTTATTCAATCCGATTTCACAGAAAAATTTGGAGTTCCACGGCAAAGTAGTTTGGTTACAGAACTTTTTTCGAAAATTATTTTTGATAAAAAATATCGCACACCCAATGCAATTCGTGAATTGGATAACTTCTCGCATATTTGGCTTTTATGGCTGTTCTCTGAATCCATAGATTCATACCGCTGGTCTCCAACAATCCGTCCGCCGCGTTTAGGTGGGAATAAACGCATTGGCGTATTTGCATCAAGATCTCCATTTCGTCCCAATCATATCGGTCTTAGCAGTGTAAGACTCGAAGGAATAGACGAAGACCCTAATTATGGTCCTATCCTTACCGTATCCGGCGCTGATTTAGTGAATGGAACTCCCATCATTGACATAAAGCCGTACATACCATACTCCGACTGTCATCCGAACGCTATAGCCGGATATGCACAAGAAGCACCAAACCGGGTTCTTACTGTCTACATTCCTCCTGAGTTAAAATCTCTGTTGGGTATTCAGAGAACCGAGGGATTGCGAAAAGCACTTGCTTTGGACCCGCGTCCACAGTATCAAAAAAGTTCGCAAAAGGTATACGGCATGTCTTTTGCCGGTTACAATATCAAGTTTCAAATTACGGATGATAAACTTAGCGTTACGGATTTTTCTCCTGCTCATGGAAATATGTAACCCAATAGCAATCTATAATCGATTTATTAATGACGCAACACATTCGGATTTAATAATTACTTCACTTGCCGATAGAGCTTACCATCGGGCGCAGTCACGGTATTATAATAAGAATGCACTGCAACTAGGATTTTTCACTTTTTAAGGAGGGATTTTCATGCTATCTATGCAGATGATTCGAGATGCAGCGGATGTTTTGGATGGAGTTGCACGCTGCACTCCTCTTTACCCTGCTCAGCATTTAAATGATAACGTTTATTTCAAAGCAGAAAACCTGCAAGTGACCGGCGCATTTAAAATACGCGGTGCATATTACAAGGTGAATAGTCTGACAGCTGAAGAAAAGGCGAAAGGAATCATCGCCTGTTCTGCGGGAAATCACGCACAGGGCGTTGCGTATTCCGCGGCAAAGAGTAATTGTAAATCGATTATATGTATGCCCTCTTCCGCGCCTATCAGTAAAATAGAAACAACGAAAAAATATGGTGCCGAGGTAGTCCTAGTCGACGGGGTCTATGATGATACATATAAAAAAGCGTTGCAATTGAAAGAAGAATACGGGTATACGTTTGTGCATCCCTTTAATGATGAAATGGTCATCGCCGGGCAGGGTACTATCGGTTTGGAACTGCTAGAGCAGTGCCCGGAAGTAGACCAGGTGATTGTCCCTGTCGGAGGAGGTGGGCTTATCAGTGGAATTGCATATGCCATAAAGCATATTAAGCCGGAATGCAGGGTGATCGGCGTGCAAGCCGCAGGTGCTCCCAGCATGTTTAAATCTATAAATCTTGGTCATATTATTACTTTAGATAATGTATCTACAATTGCCGACGGTATTGCTGTAAAAACGCCTGGTGAGATTACTTTTGACATTGTGCGCAAATATGTCGATGACATTGTAACGGTCAGTGAAGATGAAATATCCTCAGCTATTCTTATGCTCATGGAAACACAGAAATCCGTTGCAGAAGGAGCCGGAGCGGCAAGTATTGCCGCAGCAATGTTTAATAAAGTGGAGGTAAATAACCGAAAAACTGTATGCATTGTATCGGGGGGAAATATTGACGTTAGCATTATATCCCGTGTAATAACAAGAGGCTTAGCTAAGAGTGGAAGACTCGTAGAAATAGTCTGCAAGATTCCTGATACGCCGGGAGAGATGGCCAGAATGCTGTCCGTCATTGGAAAAACCCGAGCTAATATAATTAATATCCGTCATGATAGAAATTCCATTGTAAATACTTGTTTTGTTACAACTGAACTTGAAACTCGCGACAGCCATCATATAGAAGAATTGATTTCTGCTCTTTCCAAGCACGGCTATACCGTTTTGAACAAATCCTAGTAGGATTGAGCTCACCGTGAAGGTTTCAAATGATATATTAGCTGCAGCTAGCGTGAGCTCCTCTTTTGGAACGTACAGAATACCGCGAAATCCCCTGTATCGAAACCATCCGTTCTTTTCTGAGGTGCATACTGTACTGCCGATATTCCATAGCATAGCTTTCGTTGGTTCGTTTCCACGCTCTGCAGTATTTGCGGTTGATACTGGATATGCACACGGTTTTCCCTATTCGCGTCGATTAAAGTTGTGCAGCTATCCTAAGGACTGATCTTTGCGATGATTTGCCCATGGGTATATTCCCAAATTCCGGTTTCCTTCCATTTTCATGATATTGGAAACTTTTTCCTCCCAATTTTTATTACAACTTTTGTAAGCATTCCGGACTCTCACCGGTTAGAAAAGTACAATATCGAGTAAAGCAAAAAATAAAGGACGCTAACTTCATATCAAAATTAGCGTCCCTCTCTGGCGGAGAAGGAGGGATTCGAACCCTCGAAGAGCTTTTGACCCTTACACGATTTCCAATCGTGCGCGCTCGACCAACTACGCGACTTCTCCCGATAGTATACCGAATCTGTTATTATTCAATTAGCCGTGCTATTATAAAATAGAAGATAATAAAAGTCAACCGGTACAGCCGCAAGACTTGTTATAGATGAAAAGGGCAAATTAATTCTTTTAATATACACTCTTTTCATCCTATACGGATTTTGCTGTTTCATTCCAAAGATATTGGTTGCTTATCTTATTTGCGGCAGTTACGCACAATGTACATGCAACTAGCATTTTTTATCATTCCTGCCGTTTTTAGAAAATATGCCGACGGGGGTGTATTCTGTTGAATTTCAGAAAAACCTATTATCGCGGTTATCAGTCCGCAGTAAATTTCAGGCCTTCCTTTTTCAGAGCTAAAAAGCCTGAGCTTATATACGGAAATGGAGCTATTGAGCAACTCCCTAATGTGATTCGCTCATGTAATCTTGCCAAAGTTATTATTGTCTGTAGCCCAACTGTCGGCCGCCTGTATCTCCCCAATGTGATTAAAATATTGGTTAATCAAGGAATTAAATTTGAAGTATTTTCTGAAGTAGAATCCGACCCGAAGCCGACAACACTGGATCGTATTTACCAGCGCTATGTAAAAAATGCATGCCAAGGTTTCGTTGCTCTTGGCGGTGGAACCGTCATTAATGCAACGAAAGCTGCTGCCGCACTGGTTGCTCATCCAACCATGAATTTTAGTATATTAGAGGGAAATTTCAAAACACTTCGCCCTGTTCCTCCAATAATTTCGATCCCCACAACTGGCGGAACCGGATATGAATGCCTTGATATTTCCTTAATATCAGAAGAAGATACTCATCAAAAAATAATGATAAGAAATCGAAATCTTATTTCTGCATATGCAATATTAGATCCGTCACTATCTTTGAGCTTACCGCCGGAATTAACTGCTGCTGCCGGTATGTATAGTCTTACTAGGTCTATTGAAGCTTATCTTAGTTGGATGGGGAATTCTTCAGAAGATCTCTTGCTAGAAGAAGAGTCCATTTGCGAAATCATCATAAATCTGGAACGTGCTTTTCACAACGGAAGTGATATTGAAGCCAGCCTCCAGTTGATGCTGGCTGCCTACAAGTCTGGTATTGCGTCGAACCCATCTGGCTTTGGAAATACGCAAGCGATCTCTTATGCCCTTGAATGCGTATATGGTGCACCGCGTGGGCTGGCTTGCGCCATTGCACTTCCTTATGTTCTCATTGAATACGGAAGCGTTGTATGGAGAAAGCTCGCACACCTTGCAGAAATTACTGGAATAAAATATTGCGGCTCTGATAATGAGCTTGCTACTGCTTTCATTAACAAGCTCTGGGATATTAGTCGAAATATTCATATCCCATCAGAGTATGAAAGTATTCAGGAGCGGGATTTTCCCAAATTGTCTCATCTGGCTTCGTCCGCAGTTAACCCACGTTGTCCCGTGCCTGTTGTATTTAGCAAAAGGCAGTTCGAACAGGTATTTCGGTCCATGATGAAATAGCTATCTGTTTCGAAACTTATGTAGAATGGTTTATGGTTTTTTTCCTAATGTTTTTCAAGATTCAATGCTGATTGAGTTGCGAATGTGCAATTCCATTGGGACGTATTAGTACTGTAGGTACACTTATAACAGACCCTTCAAAATTGCGATGGACCTGCTTTTCCGGTAGTTAGATACGCAGGTCCATTCATATATATACAATATTCGCAGTTTAAAGATTCAGTGCTTACTGTTCTTTTCCTCTGCTTGCTTTTTGCTTACATAGTCTTCGTCCGTGATTTTAACGGTCCCCATATTTTCAACGTGCCCAGTAAGGCCGTCTACATCGCCAGGATCTTCATCCTCAAGTTTTCCATTATTAACAACCAAATTCGTAATGATTCCTATAATAAGGGAAACCGCAAGTGATGTAATGGAGAGCAAAGGTCCTCCTGTTACTGGGTTTTTCCCGATTTCTAGCGTCAGGCCTCCAATTCCGCATACAAGTATGGAAGAGACAACAAATAGGTTTTTGTTGTTTCCAAGGTCAACATTCTTTAGCATTTGCAAGCCACTCACAGCGATGAAACCGTACAAGGCGACGCAGGCACCACCCATAACGCATTTGGGAATTGAATTAACAATGACAACAAACGGAGTGAAAAAGCTCAGAAGCATGCATCCAATTCCAGTGTAAATAATTGTAATTACGGAAGCATTCTTTGTTATGGCAACGCATCCAATTGATTCTCCGTATGTCGTGTTCGCTGCACCTCCAAAAAACGCACCTACAATTGAGCCCAATCCGTCACCAGTCAAAGTCTTATCAAGTCCCGGATCTATGATTAAGTCACGGTTTATAATGGAGCCAAGATTTTTATGGTCTGCTATGTGCTGTGCTAATTCTACAACCGCTATAGGTACATAAATAAGTGCAATATTTCCTATCGCTGCACCGTCTATAGGCAAATACTGTCCCTTAGTGTTAATTGCTTTCATGAAGAAGAAACTCGGAACATCAAAGAATGATCTGAAGCTAACGGGAGAAAATTCATCAATAAATGGCTGGAAATTCATAATTTGAAGGCTTGCAATGCCTGAAGTGTTTCCGATAACAGTCAGAATTAGCGCTAAAATATATCCGACTCCAATTCCAATGATAAATGGTATCAACTTAACCGTTCGTGAGCCCTTGACAGATGCAACAACAATGGACAAAAACGTAATTATCCCTACAGCAATTGTTATAAGGCTGTACTCACTACCGCCATTTGAAGCCATCCATGTGGTAGCTGTGCCGGATAATGATAAGCCAATCAGCGTTACAATAGGCCCAATGATCACAGCTGGCATCAGCTTGTTCACCCAGCGCGAACCGACAGCTTTGATAATAATCGCAATAATAATATATACGATACCTGCAAAACATACACCGATTAGTACTCCCCAGTAACCATAATTCTGCTGTATGCTTGCAGCATAGGCGCCAAGAAATGTAAATGAGCTACCCAGGAACGCCGGGCTTCTTTTCTGTGTGCAGATAATATACACAATGGTACCTATTCCTGCACCGAATAAAGCTGCTGCAGGGTCCGCCTCCAAGCCGTAGCTGGAGACTAGAATCGGAACAAGCAGTGTGGCTGCCATAATTGCGATCATCTGCTGTAGCGCAAAGATGATTGTCTGTTTTGTACTGGGCTTATCTGCTACATCATAGATTAATTGCATGCCTTTTTCCCTTTCTTTTTCTCTATTGTTCTGGCTACAGGCGCATTCCCATCCGACAGCCTGTCTCCCTCAAGCTATCTGTGTGCAAAATTCATTACAGATGACTTTTTCGTAAGAAAGTTCAGCGAAGCTAGATTTCCGAATGAAAAAAGACCCCGCACTTTGGCAAGGTCCCTAAGGAAAGTATTGATGAAAATAATTTCGCCACAAAACTAACTTTTACCTTCTACATCTTGCCAACATCACAGTATTGGATTAAAGAAATCTAGACGAAATTTACACACTTGATAGATTTTATAATAGAATGGTTTATACGTCAATAATTATTTAGACTAGATATAGTGTCAATTTAAGACATGCCCGCTATTTGCCTACAACTTTTAGCGTTAAATAGCTAAGAATCTGTAGGCAGAAGCTCTGCGATTCAAAGTTGCTGATTATTTATTTTCGCATTTTTTCGGCTTATAACTGACTGTCCCGCATATTCTATCACCTGCGTCACCGGCAGCGGTAAGAATATATCCCTGCTCATTCAAAGGAGCCTCGGAGAACTTCGCGGAGTATATTAATACGTCCGGGTGGTTTTCAAGGAGCAATTCTACTCCCTGCGCCGCAGAAAAAATACACATGATTTTTATTCTTTTGCACCCAACACTTTTTATTAGATCTACTGCTGCCTTTGCGCTAACACCTGTTGCTAGCGCAGGATCAACGATTATTACTTCACCTTTGTCGGCATCCACCGGCAATTTAAAATAATATTGCTTAGCTTCAAGTGTTTTCTCATCCCGATAAAGACCCACATGCCCAACTTTGCATGTAGGGGAAAGACTACGTAAGCCGTCCACCATTCCAAGGCCAGCGCGGAGAATTGGAACAATCGTGAACTCCTCAGCGAGTACTGGAGATGTAATTTTCTTCAAGGGAGCTTGTACCCTTATGTCCTTAAGCGGAAGATCTTTCAAGGCTTCATATCCCATTAGCATTGCGAGTTCATTTGTAAGTTCACAGAACTCTTTCGTTCCCGTGTTGATGTCACAAAGGTGCGTAACCTTATGCTGAATTAATGGATGATTAAATATAACAAGGTTCGGATATTGATTATACATGTCGGTTCTCCCAATGAATTTTTTATTTTATCCTATCATTGCGAAAAATCCATTGCAAACAAATCTTCCAACCAATCAATCTTTTCTTTTTAAATAATCAAAGCGTATAATGGAAAAAGGCATGCGATTCGAAATGGATAATACTATAGAAATACTATTTCTTTCTCAGAAATGAATTGAACATCAAATGCCAATAAATTTTATAAATCGAGGTGTCAATCTGTACCATGGCTGTAATCCTTGTCAGCGCCTGCCTAATTGGCTGCCCCTGCAGATATGACGGTGAGGCCTGCGAATGTGCTGTACTTAATGAGATAGCTAAAAGCAATACTCTCGTTCCTATCTGTCCCGAACAACTGGGAGGACTTCCTACTCCACGCCTTCCTTCTGAGCGGTGGGGAGATAAAATTCTTATGAAAGACGGAACCGATGTTACCCTGCAATATAGGAGGGGTGCGGAAACAGCCCTAAAAATTGCCTTAACTTGCGGCGCCGATTTCGCTGTTTTGAAAGCCAAAAGCCCTTCCTGCGGGAAGGGGTCGATTTATGATGGCTCATTTTCAGGCACTCTTACAGCTGGTAATGGCGTAGCAGCGGAAAAACTAATGCACAATGGGATTTCTGTATTTTCCGAAAATGAGCTTCCCGAAATAATCTCCTTATGCAGCCACTAGTTTTTCCATTTGTCTATTATTCTTCTATAAAACATGCACAATCAGGAAATTCAAATATTGCACCCGCGCGGAATGGGATCGTTGCTTCTTTCAGCAGTTTCCACAGTACACCCAGTTCAGATACTTCCGCGCTATAGAAACCAGTTTGTATATTTTTGAAACCGGCGTAGAAGGAATATCCAGCATCCGATAGTGCGGATAATAGCGGCTGATATGCAAGGGGATTTCCGCTCCCCTTCCTTCATGGAGCCCAGCAATCCAAGATGCAAGCCTTCGCATTTCCTGTTCCGAATCGTTTTTTCCAGGAATAACCAATGTTGTTATCTCTACATGGCATTCCTGCGATGCTGCATTGATAAATTCCTTCACCATTGGCAAATTTCCCATAAGTGTCCCGCTGTACCATGCCTCTGTAAACCCTTTAAGATCTATATTCATTGCATCGATATACGGGAGCACTTCTCTTAGAACTTGCAGCGTAAATGCTCCATTGGTGACAAGTACTGTTTTGAGCCCATGTTTTCTGCAAAGCTTTGCAGTGTCTCTAACATATTCATATCCAACTAGTGGTTCATTGTATGTAAATGCAATTCCAATATTACCCATTTGCACTAAATTTTTAGCTTTTACAACCGCTTCTTCAGGAGAAATAGACTTCTGCGGGATCGAGAATGTTCTATCAGATATTTTGATTTCTAAACCGCCGTTCTCAGAGTTCTTGGCACGTGAAATTTCAAAATTTTGGCAGAATGGGCAAAACAGATTGCAGCCGTAGCTTCCTAATGAAAAAATTTGACTTCCTGGAAAGAATCTTTTAAATGGCTTTTTTTCAATTGAATCTACGGCTTCTGAAGTTATAATTCCGTAATTTTGCGCCTCAATTTTTCCATTTCTGCACACACGTGCCCCGCAAACACCTGTTTGTCCTTCCTGAAGTTTGCAGTTACGGAAGCAAGCATCGCAACTTGGCATATTTTAGCATCCTTTTCAATAATGTCTTGTAACCTTAAACCGCTTCAAGGAAACATCCCAGTCTAATGAAGAAATTCCAGCTTTCTGCTTCGCAATTGATACCTGCTGTTCCGGTGTTTCAACCCCCTCTAAGTCCGGAAGCAAAACGCCTCTTTTACTACCTTTTGACACTATTACACCGTATATATTCGGATCGAGTTCCTCTAAAGTACTAATGGATTCTGCCGGTTCAAGGACATCTACGCTAATCTCCAGCATCCCAAGCTCTTCCATGCGAACCGGCGGAAATCGCGGATCACGAACAGCAGCACTTACGGCGTTGTTTATTATTTCGTCTGCAATGCAATCGGTAATAGGTTCTATGGTACCTATACACCCTCTCAATTCCCCGTTTTCATGAAGGGAAACGAAAACACCAAGTTTATTTTGCGTCAATTCCTTCGGAAGGTCGTCCGGTCGTTTTAAATATTCCCCGCAAAGCAGGTAATTAATAAGGGATTTTCGGGCAAGGTGTACATAGGTATCTTCCTTATGAATCCGTTCCATCAAAATTTTTTCCTTCTTCGCGGTCCAGTCTTTTAGAAAATGGCGCTCCGGATCTTCCCCTGTAACAAGATACGTGCCTACTCCGTAGCCAACACCGGTTACATCCTGATGGCTCAGCAATTTTGGCTCTACCTTTTTTCCATCCAGAGCGCCTGCCATCATTACAAAGCTTCGATGCCCGCATTCGGCAGCTTTTTCGCAAAAATCATCAGAGAAATCTAACAGCTCTCCGAAATTTGCATTTTCCATTATATTTACAATTCTGCGCTCATATTCCTGGCCCTCCTTACTTATGCCGTACGGGCCATTTTTTCTGAGTTTATGGGACAAATCCCCACTTGCAATATAAAATATCCGCTTATTCAGTTTTTCTGCTGCTTTTTGAATGCATTCTCCAACCCTATAATGCATTGCCAATGGTAACCCAGAAAGTGATATCCGTACTACTTTAAATTGTGGAAACGCCTCCTGTACAAAACGAATCGGGATTATCGTGGCATGATCCAAATGTTTGTCTTTTTGTCCGTCCGCCCCCAGAGGGAGCTGCTGCTTTTGTGCTTCTTCCAAGATTGCAAGGACAAACTGTGTATCATAATCCACATGCGCTTTAACCTGTCGCGCACCGTAATATGCCATATCCCCATCTGCACCGGCTCCAGGTGAAATGGAAAAGTAATTCCTATACATAACGATATGAGGGCTCGATATAACAATTGTTTCCGGTGCAAGTTTTTTTATAAACAACGCTGCTTCTCGATATGCTGCAGTTGTTTCTTCAATGCAGGCTTCCCGACCCAAGCCAATTTCCGGCAGAATCAGCGGTGGATGCGGAACAATGCAAGAACCGACGATAGGCAAGAAAATCATCTCCTAAAAATTACGCTAAACCTTATTTATCACGTTTTTCAAGTCTATTTTCCTGAATATTTTTCAATATGCAGCAAAATGTAGCCATTACCACATAATTAATCACACTACTATGATAAAAAATATACGGAACTTGAAGCATCGGAAACATTCTAGAGATTTATTGCGCGAGAATTGAAACTTAAATTGTAACTCAAGAAAGCATTGGAAAGATATGGACGGTGACTGCAGTATCTTCGTTTCGGCAGCCGGTATCTATATGGGAAAGGTGTTGACTGCTTTGTTTTTGGTTTTCGGAAATGCATCCGGAAAAATGGCTTGTGAAATGCTGAGCCGTTAGTTACTCTATATTTTACTTGATACCAAACCTCTCTTTTTCACATTTCTCTTTCTTCAGAAGACCATACAGAAAATTTCTGTATGGTCTTTCTGCATTTTTCGCGATACTCTACAAATCAGCATCTTTTACATTTTCATCAGCATATTAATACACTGCTGATTATTCTCTGCACTGGAAAACATATTTATAATCTGATCCACATACTCTTCTGCACGAAGTCCGTTGACAGCACGGTGAATTGCATTAAGAGCACGCTGCTCTTCCGGATTGAGTAAGAGATCATCACGTCGAGTTCCGGATTTCTGGATATCAATCGCTGGAAAGATTCTCCTTTCCTGCAGTTTGCGATTCAATATCAGCTCCATATTTCCAGTTCCTTTGAATTCCTCATAAACTACATCATCCATTTTAGATCCCGTATCCACTAGTGCTGTAGCTAAAATTGTCAGGCTTCCCCCTTCACGCATATTCCGAGCAGCGCCAAAAAATTTCTTTGGCATGTGCAGTGCCGCTGGATCAAGTCCGCCCGAAAGCGTTCGTCCAGAAGGAGGGACCAGAAGATTATAGGCACGTGTAAGCCTTGTAATACTGTCCAGCAGAATTACAACATCCTTTTTAAACTCAACGAGTCGCTTTGCCCTCTCTATTACCATCTCAGCGACACGCTGATGATGCTCCGGATGCTCATCGAAGGTGGAATACAATACCTCGGCGTTATCCCCCCGAATACTATCCTGCATATCTGTAACTTCCTCGGGACGTTCATCAATGAGCAGTACAATCAAGTGAACTTCCGGATAGTTATGGAGAAGAGATTTTGCGACTTCCTTCAATAGTGTAGTTTTTCCCGCCTTTGGGGGCGAAACTATCAAACCGCGCTGCCCCCTTCCAACGGGGCTTATCAAATCCATCAGTCTCATAGCCACAGAAGCCCCAGGCATTTCTAGGATATAGCGGCTGTTCGGAAAGATTGGCGTCATCGACTCAAATGTATTTCTCTTAACTGCTTCTTCCGGCGGCATACCGCATACGGAAGTTAGTAAATCTAATGCAGCGAGTTTCTCTGATGTAGACTTTTCCCGAGCCTTTCCATTCAGATAATCTCCTGTTTTCAGTCGAAAACGGCGAATAATTCCTGGTGCTACATAGGTATCGTTATTTCCCGGAAGATAGTTCTCACTGCGGATGAATCCGTATCCGTCTTGCATAACCTCCAAGATTCCTGAAACCGTTGTCTGCGGAATAATAGTCGTAGATTTGCTCGGAGTCGGCATTGCTCCTTCAACCGCCTTACTCTCAGAAGCCGCTGGTTTTAATTCTTCTGTAGAAAGCCCTGCTGCCTTTACATGGATCGGTTTCTGCTGCGTTTTATTGCTTATTTCCGAATTTCGGCCTTTGCTCTGGCTCATACGATGAACTGGATAACTTTTGTTAGAATTTTTTACATTGAGTTTTCTGGCAGGGGTTGATTTGTCTATAGAAGCCGTTTTGGTCCCCATACTGTGCGCACGATTACCATGTGAAGAAGACGAATTTTCCTTCTCATCATTTTTTCTGATCTCGTGCGGAACGGCAGCAGAATTTCTTTTTTTTGCAGTATTTGTCTGCTTGTTTCCAACCTTTTTTTCTGGAACTGCGTGTTCTTTCTTTGGCGCACTTTTCTCCGGTATATCGTGGTCTTTGCCCTGGGAATGATCTAATGGAGCTTTTTGGGCGTCCAACTGCATTATCGCTTCAATAAGATCCGCTTTTTTCATCGAGGAAAAAGAATGAATCTTTCTTTCCCTTGCAAGCTCTCTAAGTTCTACAAGCTTCATGCTGTTATAATCTTGAGTCATAAATCTGCTCCCCGCTTATTGCGTTCCATTTTTTATCCTCGTTTGGAATATTTCTGAATAAATATTCAGTTAAATCAGAAATTATTATAATGACAAAATAAAAGTGCTCTGAAAAAGTAAAGAATGTCTGTGAATACACGGCTAACGTGTATATTTTTCTATAGTTTTCTGAGTTAATTGGTGGGATACCAGAAACTGCGTATGAAACACGCAGCTCATAGATAGCAGAATTTCTTTTCTGCTGAAAGCTTACAAATGAATTCTATTAAAGAACTTAACCCTTGTCAAGATAATGCCAACGGAACACAAAATTTGTCACATTTTTACAAAATTGCCTGAAAAAAGAATCCTCTCTGTTTCAGGCAATTGATAGCTTCTTCGAATCCTATGAGCTTTATGCAAACCTAGAAGCCCTTATTTTTCTTCCGGTTCTTTACATACATCAACCCAGCCCTCAGCGTTCGAAATCTTTTCCAATTCATCCACACTTAGTTTCACCGCACTGTGGTCGTTACCCGCTGCAGGATATACCGTATCAAATTTCTTCAAACTTACATCCAAATAGATCGGAATCCCATCTTTAATACCGAACGGGCAAACGCCTCCCGGTGCATGGCCGATCATTTCTTCAACCTGAGAAAAGGGGATAAGCTTAGCCTTTGTATGGAAAGTCTCCTTATATTTGTGGTTATCTATTTTCGCGTCACCTTCCGTAAGAATGAGAATTGGGTTGTTGTCCTTCAATAGAAGAGACATTGTTTTCGCAATTTCCGCAGGCTGACATCCGATCGCCGTCGCAGCCTCATCAACCGTAGCGCTGGAAGCATCAAATTCCAAAACACGCTCTCCAAATCCTACGCTTTCTAGATACTTTTTTGCTTTTTCTAAAGACATGAAGATCTTCCTTTCCTCTATAGGATTAAATGCTATGTAACGCTTCCTCCTGCATTGTCGGCGGAAATCCGTAAATATAAAGTGTATATATTCAAAAAGTGGGAATTCCAGTAGCCATCTGATTATTGGAATTACCCAGATGTATATTCGCTTTTCTAATCTGATATTGTTGATATTACTACACCCATGCGAAAAGGTACAGTGCTACAGCTCTAATTTTTCTGCTCTTTTTCGGGGAGTAGCGCAAAGTCTTTCTTTCGAAGGTGATAATAGAATCCTGTCATCGCAATACCCGTAATTATCCAGGAAATCGGATAGATAATAAGAAGCATCTCAAATGTGCTAAAAATCGGGAAAAGCAGATACACCCAAATCAAACGGATAACGCATGTACCTAAAATGGTAATAAGCGCCGGCAACATGGAATGCCCCATACCTCGAAGCGTTGATCCGCTGATTTCGTAAGTTGCAGAAATCGGCTGCGTTGAAATAACTATAACCATTCGAATCAATGCATAATGGATTACCTGAGGGTCCTGGGAAAACAGCTGAATACATGTCGTTCGCGTAAGAACAAGCGCGGCGTCAAATATCAAAATGGAAAGGAATCCGCACCAAAAGCATTCTCTGAATATTTTCTTGCATCGCTGCGCTTCTCCTGCAGCATAGTTTTGACTTGTAAATGTTGTTGTCGCTTGATCAAACGCATTCAGAATAAAATATGAAAGAAATTCAAAATTTACCGCAGCAGAAGAACCCGCTACCGCGTAGTATCCAAACCCGTTCAGCGCAGACTGAATGCAGACATTGGAAATGGAAAATACAACGCCCTGCAGTCCAGCAGGGGCTCCGATATATATGATTCGGCTGCTGAGAGTACGGTCTAGGCACAGCTTTTTCCATTCGAAATGGAAAACTCCTTCTTCACGGGATAAAAACCATAAAATCAAAAAACAGCAGACAACATTGGACATAACCGTTGCGATTGCCACGCCGCTAACGCTCATTTTATAATAAATTACAAGCAGAAGATTCAGTCCAACGTTTAAAATCCCTCCGAAAACAAGGCAGATTAACGGTCGGTGGCTGTCTCCTTTGCTCCGTAGTACCGCAGCCCCAAAATTATATAGCAGCATAAATGGCATTCCAGTAAAATATATTTTAAGATACTTTACCGCCAAATCGATAATTTCCTTCGGCGTATTCATAAGCGTTAGCATGGGGCGTGCTACGAACTGTCCTACTATTAGAAGGAAAAAGCCGCTGATAATCGCTATTGAAAAAGCGGAATGCATTGCCCGGGGAATTCTCTTTCCTTCGCCGCTTCCAATCAGAGACGCTAACACAACGTTTGCACCAGTAGAAAGTCCAAGGAAAAGATTAACCAGTAAGCCAATTACTGGCCCAACGCTGCCTACGGCCGCAAGAGCTTCACTGGTATCAAACCTTCCAAGAACTGCAACATCCGCGGCATTAAATAATTGCTGCAGAATTCCAGTAGCAAGAATCGGTAGTGCAAATAATACTATTTTCTTCAGCAAAGGACCATGCAGCATGTCGACTTCTCTGCTGCGTTTTTTTGCCTTTACCTCTTCCATTGTTCTCTCTCCCAATACATCATTTTGCGCAATGATGTTTCTATCGTATAAATTTGTACTTTATACATTTAGGAACGCCGAAATTCATCCGAACCGCCAAACTTCATACCAAAAAACCCTATTGATATTATTATGGCAAAAGTAATTTTTTATTTAGAAGCTGAGCTATTCTAATAAAGATATGAAATATTTGCAAGCATTTGCATCTATAGAGACTGCTTCAGTTTTTTAAAATTTTATCCGGAACTTATCTATGATCATTAACTCCGCTTTTTCGATACGATCTTCATTCCCCTAATGTATAAAAACGCATATTATTTCTATGGTGAACGAAACATGTGCTATATAATATGCTATGCATAGATTAACGCCGTTAGTCGGAAAAAATGCGGATGGGCTACTGTCGAAATAGAAAAGCAAAAGTTCGGATTTCCGGTACTTTTGCCTATTCATAATATTCTCTCTTGCATGATCCACTGCTGTTTAGCTCTCTGTATTCCTTCTCATTCCCTTTCACTCAATCGACAAGTATAAGTTCATAGGATCTTGTTCCCATTTCAAGTTTTTCCGCAGCTTCCAGAATGTGTGTACCGTGGCGGCTATTAACTCTTTCCAAAAAATGTTCTTGCCCTGGATCGTCTTTTGCCTCATAGATCCGATCCATGCATGCCTGATCTACAGCGACTGGGTCGAGAGATGCCAATATACCTATATCTTGCATACAAGGAGCTTCTGCGTTTGTTACACAGTCGCAGTCCACCGAGAGGTTCTTCATTGTGTTGATGTAGGCAATTCGTCCGTTGAAATGATCTGCAACAGAGCTTGCAGCATCTGCCATTGCCTCAAGGAATCTGTCCTGTTCCGCATGTTTCTCCCAGCATTCTATGTTGCTTGTACTTCCTCCTCCGGAATGAATCCAGGCCTTTCCTTTTGACGAGGCGCATCCTATGGAAAGCTGTTTTAAAGCTCCACCGTAGCCTCCCATCGGGTGGCCTTTAAAATGGGATAAAACAAGCATGGAATTATAATTCAGCAGGTGTTTTCCAACATAGTTCTGTTTAAGGATTATTCCGTTCGGAATCTTTAAGACGGCATCCGGTCCTTCCGCATCCATCAAATCCACAGTAAAATATTTTGTCCACTCATGTTTTTCAAGAAGGATTCTATGATTTTCTGTATGGTCACGAACTCCCCCATAATAATCGCCATATGCTGTGTTGCACTCAACAACTGTCCCCTGCAGCTCATCAATGATCGGTTTAAAATAAGTCGGCCGTAGAAAGTTCTGATTGTTTATTTCCCCTGAATGCAGCTTAATCGCTACTTTGCCCGGAAGCTCTATTCCCAGCGCATGGTACATGTCTCGAAGCATTTCCGGACTAATTCTTTTTGTAAAATAAACCTTGGATTTCACTAAGTTTCCCTCCAATCCTAGTTAGCAGTTAGCCGCACTGGCAACCCCAATTTATTATATTTTCCATTGCCCCTCTATGTAAAATAATATCGTATTAGTCAATAAAAAACTCCCAGATTGAGAAATAGGGCTAATTATGGAATTCCAATGTTCAAACAGGTTGCTCTTGAATATTTTATTCATTATAGTAAAATCTTCTAAGAAAGAGTAGACATTATTCTACTGATGTGTATACTATTCTGCTATTTTGTATGAGGGGGATAACTATGGCAGTACGAGCAAAAATCTTGGCACTTGCAAATAAAATTACACTGGAAGCCCACACAGGCGTTCCCAATGTGCCTTCAGATCCAGAATATCGAATTCTCGCAGAAGTTGTAACCGATGAGCAAGCAGATGTTGCAATGGCCTGCAAAGTAAAAGTGAATCGTACGCTCAGTGAAATTGCAAAACGTTGTGGGAAATCCCCAGAAGAAACCAAACGAATACTCTATGAACTCAGCAGTGAAGGCGTCGTTGTTCGATTTACTCCGCCAAACTCCAAAGAAGAATTATTCGTTCTTCCTATTTGGGTCCCCGGCATTATGGAGATGATGGTGGGAAATAAAGCGCAGGTGGAAGCACATCCGGTAATTGCGCGTTGTTTCGATGAATATACAAAAAAGAATGCACGTTTTATGGCTCCGAATCTACCCGTTGGCATGGGAGTTATGCGCGTTATTCCCGTAGAAAAAGCCATAAACACGAATAATGAAATGAAGTCCTATGAAGAACTCAGCTACTATATTGAAAATGCATGGAAACTAGCCGTTACTGACTGCTCATGCAGACGCTCCCGGCGCCTTGCCGGTGAAGGCTGCGGCCACCTTGAAAAGGACATGTGCATTATGCTCAACCGTTCCGCTGACTTTCAGATTGAGACCGGACATGGCCACGAAATCTCCAAGGAAGAAGCCTATGCAATTCTACAGCGTGCGGAGGATAATGGACTTATTCACGAGGTCTCGAATATTGATGGCACTGGAGAAGTAAACGGCATCTGCAACTGTTGCGAATGCTCCTGCTTCTCTCTGCGCTGCGGTTTGCTTTATAACTCCTATGACATGCTTCGTTCAAACTACCATGCGGAGGTGGATCATGAAAAGTGCGCTGCATGCGGCAAATGTGTAGAAAACTGTCAGATGAATGCGGTACGGCTTGGACAGAAGCACTGCACGGACGGTTCTGTCCAAAACATCACCTCCGAAACGCCGCATGATAGATTATGGGGGAAAGATCGTTGGGACCTTGACTATCGCGAAAATCGAAAAACAGTTACCGACCGCGGCACAGCGCCATGTAAAGTCAACTGCCCTGCTCATATAGCTATTCAAGGCTACATTCGTTTGGCTTCTGAGGGAAAATATCGGGATGCATTAGAACTGATAAAAGAAGAAAATCCCTTTCCTGCAATCTGCGGCCGCGTTTGCCCTAAATTCTGTGAAGGTGCCTGCACGCGCGGCAGTTTAGATGAGCCTATAGCTATTGATGACATAAAGAAATTCATTGCTGAGCAGGATATGAACGAAAAGCACCGCTTTGTCCCTAAGATGATCAATCAAACCGGGGAAAAGTTCACCGAAAAAATTGCCGTTATTGGCGGTGGCCCCGCCGGTTTAAGCTGCGCCTATTATCTGGGGGTTAAGGGGTATCCGGTTACCGTCTTTGAAAAAGAAAAGAAACTCGGTGGCATGATGACGCTTGGAATTCCCTCTTTTCGCCTAGAAAAGCAGGTTGTTGAGTCTGAAATCGATGTTTTGAAAGAAATGGGGATCGAATTTAAAACCGGCGTGGAAGTCGGCAGAGATATATCGATCGAGGAATTGAGAAAACAAGGTTTCAAGGCTTTCTATCTTGCGATAGGCGCTTCTAAAGGAAGCACTCTTTCTTGCGAAGGCAGTCACTTGGGCGGTGTTATCACCGGACTTGATTTCCTGCGTAGTGTCAATCAGGGAAAAAAGCCTCCCATCGGTAAAAACGTCGCCGTCATAGGGGGCGGCAATGTGTCCATTGATGTCGCCCGTTCCGCACTTCGCTTGGGAGCTGAAAATGTATATTTGATTTATCGTCGGGGGAAAGAAGAAATCAAGGCCGATGCGGAAGAAATTGAAGATGCCATTAATGAAGGGCTGAAATTAATGCTTCTTCGCTCACCGAAGAAGATTGAAGGGGAAAACGATCATGTCCAACGCATTACCCTGGAAATTATGGATTTAGGCGCCGCTGACTCTTCCGGCAGAAGATCTCCGGTTTCAACTGGAAAACTTGAAACCTTGCCTGTTGACAGTGTTATTAGCGCTATCGGGCAAAAAGTAGACTTAGGACAGCTCGACATCGGACAGCTACAGACACAGCATAATGGAACCGTTATAGCAGATGCGCTGTCATATCAAACAAATCAACCGGATATTTTTGCTGGTGGTGACGTCGTAACAGGACCGCGATTTATCATTGATGCCGTCGCGGCAGGTAAAGAAGGCGCAATTTCTATTCACCGCTTTGTGCATGATGGGCAAACCCTAAATATAGGACGCGATCGAAAACTTTACAAAGAAATGGATAAAGCCACAGCGGCGGTAAGTATTGGAGGATATGACGCAACCTGCAGGCAGCATGCAGCATCTGTATCCCCCGCTAAAGCAGTAAAAACCTTCCGCGATCTTCGCCGTGTGTTTACTGAAGAACAGATTAAGAAGGAAGCCAGTCGCTGCCTAAATTGCGGGGCCGCTTTTGTGGATCGGTACCGGTGCGTAGGTTGCGGCATTTGTACTACGAAATGCCGGTTTGATGCAATACACCTTGTCCGTGATGGCGACTATATCTCGCCTGATGTCCGCAAACTAGCTCCATATCTCATTGGAGGTATGGCGCGCCGTGGCAGCAGGATCGCCATCAATCTAATCCGTGGGAAAGACTCCGCAAATTGAAAAAATTTCTATTTCTGCTGCAAGGAAGGATCCGAAAAACGGATCCTTCTGCTTTCTATTGGAAAAATTCGAATAACGCACTTTTTTCGTATATAATATATTAACGTAATTTCTAATTATTTTTTTCGGAGGCATAACTTGAAAGAGATATATCTTGCCGGAGGCTGCTTTTGGGGAACAGAGCGCTACCTTGGCTGCATTTCCGGTGTAACTTCAACGCAAGTCGGCTATGCAAATGGAAATGGAAAACCGGTAACATATGAGGAAGTTTGTACGGGAATTCCCGGGTATGCTGAATGTGTTCATGTTCTGTATAATGATTCCATACTGCCGCTTGAAAATCTTCTGGAATTTTATTACAAGTCCATTGACCCGCTTTCGTACTGCAGGCAGGCTATGGATTATGGGATTCAATACCGCACTGGAATTTATTACGTTAATTCATCGGATTACTTCATTATCGATTCTTCCTTACGGAACCTTGCAAAATCACTGCATGTGCGCAAGACGGAAATCGAATCCATGCCGCTGAAAAACTATTTTCCAGCGGAACCTTATCACCAGAAGTACTTGGAAAAAAATCCAAACGGATACTGTCACATTCCCCCCCGTATATTTGCTGAAGTGAGGGCTATCAATCATGGTTCCTGAAAATTCAATTTCCAAAACGCGTGTCGCCGTGCTAAGCATCATCGTTGAAAATACAGAAAGTACTGATGCACTGAATCGCATACTTCACGAATACAGTTCTTATATTATCGGAAGGATGGGAATTCCTTACCGGTTGAAAAACATTTATATTATCTGCGTAGCCTTAGATGCTCCTCAGGAAATTATCAGCGCGATTTCAGGAAAAGTTGGAAACCTTTCCGGAGTTAGTAGTAAAACTGCATATTCGGGACGACAGTAATGTCAAGAATCCTCCTCGTGCTTTCTACTCTGCTTTTGTTTTTCTTGACTTGCTGGTTTTAGGGCTAATCCAGCCCCTATGTTTACCGCCGTTTCAATTTGTTATATATCCCGAATACAAATCTGCACAGTCTCTTATTCAAGATTCAAGTGTCTGCTCAGCATTCTATAAGTGACGAAGTAAAATATTGCGCATAAGACAAGCATTCCTCCCGTCTGCAACCATAACAGATTTCTAAGATATATGCAAAATACTGTTTCACTTTGATAGCTACCGTAGATATCTGGAATCGTATAAACAATCCATGTCATTTCCCCGCCTACCAGCAGCTGCAGCACGATTAAAATTCCAAAAAACACGAGGACAGAATATAGCTGTTTATGACTGTCGAAACTGTAACCTACCGACATGGATGTGTATAAAAGAAGAATAAACATCAACATTGCTGCTAAGAATAAAAATGTAAACTGGAGTATATACTGAATAAGGCTGAACCCATTTCTATTTATATTTTCAACAAGAAGTTTCAACTCTTCAAACATATGCCCATATGATAGTTCATATGCTGAAATGATAAGATAAACCATCAAACAGCTAATTGCGGATACTATGATAACGGAAACAAGTGCCACAATAATTTTTGACCATATTAGTTCTGCAGTGCTTACCGGCAGAGTAAACATTAGGTATCCCTCATCCGTCAGAAGATTTTTATAAAATCTTTGAATAATTACGACAATATAGACAACAAAGATAACAAGGAGAGTTAAAACAAATAAGCCAAAGCAGAAAGTACTGTAATATTCTAATGTTTGCTGTTTGGCATTTACTCCGATTCTAATGAAGAGTACTGAAAAGAGGCCGAAAACAATGCTGGCAGCTAGAAACGGCAATAACTTGCGCGCAGCTTCACGAAATTCATACTTAATCAACTTTCCTAGCATCTGAACACCTCCCGAAACATCTGATCCACGCTCTTCCCGCTATCCTCGCGTATGCTCTCAACGCTCGCATTCAGTACAATCTTTCCTTGGTTCAGGAATAATACATCATCCAAAATATTTTCAACTTCGGATATCAGATGCGTACTGATAATTATTGATGCTTCCTTGTTGTAATTTCCAATAATCGTTCTAATGATATAGTCTCTTGTCGCCGGATCTACGCCGCCTATTGGCTCATCTAAAAGGAACAACAACGCTTTGCGGCTCATAACCATTATCAACTGAACCTTCTCCCGCGTCCCTTTTGACATCTGTTTTATTTCTTGTGTTTCCTGGATCCCTAGGCTGTTCATCATCGTAAGTGCCGTTTCTCGGCTGAAGTCCGTATAGAAGTCCGAAAAAAAGTTCAGTAATTGCCGCACACTCATACTATCTGGGATATAGGTTCGTTCCGGAAGATAGGAAACGATTTTCTTCGTTGAAGGGCTCGGTGTCTTACCATCGATAATAACATTTCCTGACGTAGGCGTAAGCAAGCCATTTGCTATTTTCATAATCGTAGTTTTTCCGCTCCCGTTCGGGCCAAGAAGCCCCACAATTTTTCCTCTTTCAATACTGAAACTCACACCATCGAGCGCTTTAATATTTCCAAAATGCTTTACAAGATCTCGACATTCAAACAGGCTCATCTTTCTCTGCCTCCGTCCTTGCCATGTTCAATTCAATCTGTTCTATTATTTCCTTCTGCGTGAACCCCAATTTTGTCATTTCGGATATAAAATTTTCGATTTTTTCTTTCGCCATATTCTTTTTCATTGTTTCGATAACCTCAGTGTCCGAGGTTACAAATCTTCCCTTCGTACGCTGGCTAAAAAGTAGTTTTTTTTGCTCCAATGCTTCCATTGCCCTCTGCATGGTATTCGGATTTACTCCAGCTTCCATTGCAAGCGTGCGAACGGGCGGAATTTGTGATCCTGGTTTATAGAAGCCAGATGCAATCGCTACTTCAATATTACTGATAATTTGTGAGTATAGGGGTGTATCCGCGTCCAAGTGCCAAACCATCTGTCCACCTCCGTTCGTTTGTATTAATCGTGTAGTACAATAGTACAATGTAACGGTGCTTGTCAAGCGTGAAATTTTATTTGTAAACCATGGATGCACTGCACATTAGCAGCGTTCACCGCAAGTTCCTTTCTTTTTCGGTAAAAAATCGGAAAATATCCTGTCTACACCAGGAATTTTCCGATTTTGCGTTCATCGCTGTTCAATTTTACATTGTGTAAATAAAGATTACCTTATAACATTTATTTTATTACATTTGATTAAAATTTGATTTGTTACTTTCCCAACTGGGATTTCGTCCACTCAATCGCAGGTTTTAGATTCTCCTCGGATACTGCGCTGTAGCCTTCCGTAACCATTTTATACACTGTGTCTGACTGTTTTTCTTCTTCCGACTTGTCGTCATATCTTTTGAGGATTCTCTTATTCTGGATGCTCATGAGAAAATGATTTAATCCTTTGAGCTTATTGTAATCATATCCTCCCTGTACGTAGAAAAATGGAACGCTCCCAGGAAGTTTTGCTTTTGCTTTAAGAAGGGTCTCCAATTCAGGAGTGTCAGGAGACATTCCACTTGCAATTACTGCGCGAACATTGTATTTTCTCCTAGCATTTTCCAGCCCTTTTATTGAATTCGCAAAAAGCCAGCCAAGATAAATTACATCGCTACCTTTGTGCTGTTCGGGAACTTCATTCAGAGTATAGTAAGGAAGGTTGGTTGCGTCGCTCAATATCTTTGCATATTGCTTTGTGTGACCTGTTTCTGATGTGTACACGATAATCATTTTTTATCCTCCTAATAATTTCATTTCGTAAATGTAATAATCATCAGCACAAACTTACAACGCTGTATTATTTTAACATATTCTGTAATCCAGAAAAAGAAGGAGTTCGCCGAATCTTATAGTATTTTCATAAGATGACTAAAAAATGTTTTCAGATCGTTAGGTTAAGTAAAACGAAATTTACATCTTAACCAAATATGTTGAAACAACCAAAGCGAATGTTTACCTTTTAACTTTAATTTGCTTATCTAACTTTATTTCGCTTATCAATTAGTGTAAAATGAACGAAATAAAATTGGAATTAATCTTTTTCAAACACGAAATGCCGTTTTCAAGTCGGATTTCTATAATATTTTTCTTCTTATTCTATGAATAGAAACTCAGGGTAAAGTAGAGAGGTTAAAAATGGATCTGATTCAATGGTTCGGCAATACTGTAATGGGCTTCTGCAAACAAGATCCTGAAAAGGCAAGACGCTTTCTTCTCACTGGCTACCGGGCAAATCTGCTGAGCTTAATAACGCATCTTCCGCCATCCGCGATGACAAAGGCTAATCGTTATGCTGCTATCCACATTATGGAAACTATTATTCGTTCTCTCACCCGTCCGAAAACATGCGCTATGGTTAGTCTCTTTGTTCCCTGCGAGATGCTTTATTCCATCGGACTTGCTCCATATTCCTTAGAAGCTATTTCCGGATATATTATGGGGGTCTCATGCGAAGATGCATGCCAGCAAAAAGCTAGCGAAGCTGGGTTTTCCGATACTATGTGTGCATACCATATGACCTATCTCGGCGCTGCCGAACTCGGCTTAATGCCTCCTCCGCGTTTTATTATTTACAGTAATCTTGCCTGTGATGGAAATATGATTACTTTTCCGTATCTTCGTGACAAGCATAATGTTCCCTCATTCTATCTGGATATTCCATATGAGAAAAGCGATGACTCCGTAAGGTATGTTGCTTCACAATTGCAAGTAATGCAGGATTTCATAGAACAAATGGTCGGAAAGCATATTCCTGAAGAGCGGCTGCATAAAGCCGTCCGAAACAGTATAGCTGCAAAAAAAGACGCATTGGCTACCGCATCATACCGCAAATCGCACTTTCTTCCTACAGATATGACAAATGAAATGTATTCTGCATTCATGAGTCATATTCTTCTTGGTTCCGATACCGCAGCAAAGTATTTTTCCTTGTTAAGGGAAGAAAATCAAAAGGCTCCTTTCGGCAAGGCAAAACGTCTCCTGTGGCTGCACACGATTCCTTATATGCAGCCTTCTCTAAGAAACCTGATAAACTATTCTAAGGATGTTTCCATTGCAGCCTGTGATTTAACATATGACAGCTTTGTTTCGGACTGGGACGAAGATGACGTGTACCGGGCAATGGCATCCCGTCTTGTTTATTCCGGATATAACGGACCTGTTGACGACAGAATCCGCTATGCCCTTCAAATGGCGAACGTAACTGGTGCCGATGGCGCTATTATCTTTGCACACTGGGGGTGCAAGGTAACTCTTGGCGCCTCTAAAATGCTGAAACAGGGGCTGGAAGAACGCGGGATTCCCGCAATTATCTTAGATGGCAATGGAGCTTCTCCAGCAGCCACCGGCGATGGTCAGATTCGAACACGAATGGAAGCTTTTCTTGAAATGCTGGAGGCAAGCAGCGATGATTCATTATATCTGTAAGTATACCCCCATTGAGCTTTTTGCGGGTTTCGGTCAGAAGGCAGCCGTTTTAGATTTTCCGAAGCCGCGTTATGATCACAGTGATGAAGTTATGCATGGAAACATCTGCGGATTTGGTAAATCTGTTCTGGAAGCAGTGCTTGGCGGGGATGTGAAACAGATAGTTCTTATGAACTGCTGCGATGTCATCCGACGCGTCTACGATATCCTCAGCAAAAGCGGCTGCTGTGATTTTTTATATATGATGGATCTCCCGCATGTTTGTAACGATTGCCAGTCTGAAAGATTTGCACTGGAAATGAAAAAGTTCATTAAAGAATATGAATCTTTCAGCGGAATACCCTTCAATAGCACGCTAATCAAATCTAACTTTGCTCCTTTAAAAGAAGAGCCAAAGGAACCTTTCCTCGTCTTGTGCGGAAACCGAACGGAGGGGACACTTGTTAAAGAGCTTAAAGAAAAAATGCCACTTCCTGTTATAGACTGTACTTGTGTTTCCGGAAGAAATATCAGCATCCCCAAGCAGGATCCTTTCAATATGTCAGAATACGCAAAAAGCCTACTGTCTCAGTTTCCATGCATGCGAATGGAAACCCGCAAGCAAAGGCGTCAGATTTTTGAAAATCCTTATCTTCGCGGTGTGATCTACCATACAGTGAAATTCTGTGATTACTACAGCCTAGATTTTCGGGAAACGCAAAAATGCTGTCCTTGGCCCATAATGAAACTAGAAACTGATTGGACTCTTCAAAGTTCCGGACAGATACGGACTAGAATTGAAGCTTTTTGCGAAACTCTTGAAGCAGGAAAGGAGCAAAAAACAAAGATGAATGAAAATGGCACCCTCTTTGTTGGTATAGATAGCGGCTCAACCAGCACCGATGCTGTGCTGATAGATCGCAACGGCAGAATTCTCTCTTCTGTTATTCTTCCTACTGGCCGCGGTGCGCAAAAAAGTGCAAAAAACGCCCTTGAGAGTGTTTTGCATAAAGCCGGAGTGTCTTTCTCTGAAATTGCTTCCATCGTATCGACCGGATATGGACGGACTAATACCGGATTGAATAATGAATCTATTACGGAAATCAGCTGCCATGCAAAAGGAGGACATTTCCTCTATCCCCCTGTCCGTACCATAATCGATATTGGTGGTCAGGACTGCAAAGTGATTCGTTTGGATGCAGAAGGAGCTGTAACCGGTTTTCTTATGAACGATAAATGCGCTGCTGGAACCGGTCGATTCTTGGAAATGGTCGCGAAGGCACTCGGCATGTCCCTCGATGAATTGAGTCACGCCGGTCTTTCCTGGAAAGAAGACATTACGATTACAAACACCTGCACGGTTTTTGCCGAATCCGAAATTGTTTCCTTGGTCGCGCAAAATTGCAGCGTGAATGATATAGTTCACGGATTGGAAGTTTCCATATCAAGCCGGATCGCTACGCAAGTCCGCTCAGCAGGGGGGACGCCTCCATATATGCTGACAGGAGGTGTTGCGCAGAACCAAGGCGTTGTTAAGGCGATTAGCGAAGCATTGGGTGCCGAGATATTCATCTGCAAGGAAGCCCAGATCTGCGGCGCTTTCGGTGCTGCCCTGTTTGCTGCAGAACTTTAATCACACATGCCGTATTTTCCTCTACATGCCGCATTTTTCTAATAATTTCTTCGATTTGGTATGAGTTTTTATAAGAGTACTTCAATTTTATCTGATTCGTGTTATACTTTTTAATCGTGACAAATTGAAATAATCGTGCACTTCTGCACAAATACATGTGAAGGAACTATTTCGATGAAAAGGTACAGTAAAAAGAAAGGCCTAAGTATTCTTATTTTGTTTGTAGTCATTTTGGCCTTGTGCATTTATACCGTAACTGCAGGATTTGGTGATGGTAAAAAGGGATCGGCAAGAAATATAAAGCTTGGTCTAGATCTTGAAGGCGGTGTTTCCATTACTTACGTTGCCAATGAGGAGCATCCATCCGTAGAGGATATGAATGATACCATCTACAAGCTGCAGAAGCGCCTCGAGACGTATTCCACTGAAGCTAATGTCTATCAGCAGGGGGAAAACCGTATTACGGTTGAGATCCCAGGCGTAACGAATGCCAATGAAATTTTAAATGATCTCGGCTCCCCTGGCAGTCTGTATTTTATTGCGGAAACAGATTCTTCCGGAAACTCGAACTGGTCCTTCAACAGCACCACCGGAGAGTATGAGCTTACAAAAACCATTGAGGACCTGGAAGCGGATGGATCCATTGTCTGCACGGGCTCCGATGTAGCAAATGCCGAAGGGCTATCCTACCAGTCCAGCAGTAATGTATCGCAGGAATATGTTGTGTCCCTTGAGTTCACCGAAGAAGGTACGCAGAAGTTTGCCGACGCAACGGAAAAGGCATATAGCGCAGGCGAAAGCATTGGCATCTACTACGATGGCAGATTTGTATCCGTCCCGAAAGTGAATGCAGTAATAACCGATGGAAAAGCGGAAATTACAGGCATGTCCACGCTCGAAGAAGCTTCGGAAATAGCCTCTTATATCCGTATCGGTGGTTTGAAGCTTACGTTAAGCGAATTACGTTCCAATGTAGTGGGTGCGCAACTAGGTCAGGAAGCTCTTCATAAAGCCATTATCGGTGGAATCATCGGTCTTTCTGCGGTTATTCTTATTCTAATCCTTGTTTACCTGCTTCCCGGCGTTATTGCTGCTTTTGCACTAGTATTCTATACCAGTGTAATGCTGCTTTTACTAAACCTGTTTAATATGACGCTTACGCTTCCAGGTATTGCGGGTATTATTCTGTCCATCGGCATGGCAGTTGATGCAAACGTAATCATATTCACTCGAATTCAGGAAGAGGTTCAAAACGGAGCAAGCATTTCTACCGCTATAAATGCCGGCTTTAATAAAGCAATGGGGGCCATAATAGACAGCAATGTTACAACAATCATTGCAGCTCTTGTCATTATTATTCTAGGCACTGGAACAATTAAGGGGTTTGCAGAAACACTAATCACGGGCGTTGTGCTCTCTATGCTGACTGCATGTTTTCTTACCAAGCTCCTGGTTAAAAGCGTGTTCTCTGTTGGACTTGATAACCGCAAGACATGGGCTCGTCCGAAGAAGGAGCGGCATTACAACTTCATAAAAGCAATGCCCCGATTCCTCATTGTTGCAATACTTGTCATCGCAATTGGTGCCGGATTTATGATCGTTAACGGCGCCAATGGCAAGCGCGCATTGAACTTCAGTCTGGACTTTGTCGGAGGTACATCTACAACTGTAGAATTTAACGAAGATTATTCCCTGAGCGAATTAGATACACTCGTTAAACCGATAATAATAGATGTGACGGGTGACGCAAGCGTATCCATGCAAAAAGTTGTAGGCTCCGATCAGGTTATTATAAAGACACGAACCCTGAGCCAGGAGGAGCGCGAGCAGGTATCGCAGGCTCTAATAAATAACTTTGGAGTTGATGGCAATAAAATTACATCCGAAACCATTTCGGCTTCTATTGGCGCGGAAATGCGAGATCGGGCCATTCTTTCCGTGGTAATCGCCGTGTGCTTGATGTTGTTGTACATCTTCCTGCGCTTCCACGATATTCGATACGCTGGCAGTGCAATTATTGCCTTGTGCCATGATGTGCTTATTACCCTTATGAGCTACGCGATTTTGCGCATCAGTGTGGGAAGCTCCTTTATTGCGGTCATGCTGACAATTCTTGGCTATTCAATCAACTCCACAATTGTTATTTTTGACCGTATACGCGAGGAGCGGAAGCGCAGAGGCGATGGCGACTTGATTTCACTTGTCAATGATTCTATCAATTCAACGTTAACAAGAAGTATTTATACGAACCTAACAACATTCATATCCATTCTGGGAATGTACATTATCGGCGTTGCATCCATCAAGGAATTTCTTCTTCCCATGATGGTTGGCATTGTTGCAGGTGCACTTTCCTCCGTATTCTTGACAGGACCGCTGTGGTGCCGCATGAAAATCGGAAAGAAAATGAAAGAGTATCCGAACAGCTGAAGCCAAAAAATTTATACTTATTCAAATGTAAGCCTTTTCAAGAAAGGCATTCATCGATACGTGAATTCGCACTTGATGAATGCCTTTTCGCTTATATTTACCGAACTCTGCACTTGTCAAAACGCACTGGAACGAAGCCGTGCTTTTCTATCGCTAAAATCACATTCATGAACCACCTACATGCGCGTACTACAATGCAGCAATTTGTCTCTTTGCGCAAATGTTCTGAAAATACAATTTCGCTGTTTCCAATTCTGTTATTAGAAAATGTTTTACCCTCTAGACCATATTCTTATGTTTTGATAAAATGTTTCCCAAAAGGCAAATGGGATAACATTTTATCACAAATCGAATTGCTCAGCTCCCTTCGTATTGTCTGAAACCGAACTGAAATTTAATGGAGATTAGGAAAATGGATACACTTAAAGCCGAAGCTTTTCTCCGATCTGTAGAATTGGGAAGTATCATGGCTGCTGCGGAGGATCTGGGCTATACCCCTTCCGGCGTTAACCGTATGATTAATTCATTGGAGGAAGAACTCGATACAAAATTGCTGCAAAGGGGTCGCAATGGTGTCGGCTTAACTCCTGCAGGTGAAGAACTGCTGCCAATGATACGGGAATTTTTTCTTGACGGAAATGCAGTTCTTGAAAAATGTTCCGATATGAATGGCTTAATTTCCGGCCGACTTGTAGTCGGTTCCTACTACTGCGTCGCAGCAGAATGGCTTCCTGGAATTATCAGCGGCTTTCTCGAAAGATACCCAGGAATTGACATTGATATTGCTGAAAACAGTACCGTGGAACTGACACGGGCTCTCATGACAAGCCGCATCAACTGCTGCTTTATGTCCGCTCCGGATAATTCCGTCATTCCCTTTACCCCGCTTACAACGGATCCAATTGTTGCCTGGCTTCCTATGGATAATCCGTACGCAAAAGAGTCTACATTTCCGATGGATAGGATATCGCAATTTCCATACATAGAAGTTCTCAAAGGAACGGAAACCGATGCAGAGCGAGTTATGAAGAGTAGAAATATCTGCCCGAAAGTTAAATACACGACACGCGATCAGTTTACTGCGTACTGCATGGTCAACGCCGGTTTAGGCATTGTGTTAAATAATTCACTTGTAACGAAAAGCTGGCATCTGAATGTCGTAACCTTGCCTATTGAGCCCGCAGCAGATATCACGATTGGTATCGCTGTCCCGCCATATACAAAACCTTCGCCCGCGACAAAGAAATTCATTCAGTTTACGCAGAACTATCTGAAGAATAACATATTCAATTCTCAAAACTCATAGACCGCATAGCATGTATATATGTAATCTGCCGCAGAGATTTTCTCTCTGCGGCAGTTGTTATTTCTCTTAGACTATCGTTTTTGAATCCAACTACTGATTTCACCAGGGTCATAGATTCCATTCAGAGTTTTGGCGCCAATAATATTTAATTCAGGATACGATTTCTTCAAATCCTGCTGCGCCTTTTCCACAGTAGACCCACCCGAAGTTGCAAAAAGAAAAATGTCTTTTCCCTTTAAATCCGTGCTTTCAATAAAGGTGTTAATAATCCTTGGCGCTGTATACCACCAAACCGGAAATCCAATGATCACCGTATCATACTCCTTTATTCTCGCTGTTATTTCTTCTATTTCTGGTCTGGATGCAGCATTATTCATTTCCAGTGTACTTCTTGCTTTGCTGTCCATAAAGTTCAGATCTCGATTTTCATAAGGCTTCCGCGGCCGGATTGCACAAAGATCTGCATCCAGCGTTTCCGCAACCGATTTTGCAGTTCTTTCCGTCCTCCCTGTAGCCGAAAAATAGACAACAAGTTTTTTATTCATGAATTCGTCACCTCAATTACTTGCGCTCAATTCTACTTATTCTCTGTGAACATACCGTCTCCGCTGCATCATGAATTTCAGTGAGCGGCTTTCAGAAGCTGTGCACTTCCATTTCGCTTGATATTATCCCACTTCTTATAGTCCATGGCAAATCCCTGCGATTGCTTTTCGAGGAACTTACCTTTTTTTCGGAAGTCTATTAACGCAGTACTACGCTACAGTTGGATTTTTCAATTTACTTTTACGCGCCATCGGCTTCAATGGTAATTATTCCATTTTCATAGTGAAAAGAGACTTATTCCTGGAATTTATTGCTGCCTACTGTTCTCCAAGAAGAGCTGCATAACCCGCAGCAGTGAGATAATCTTCTCCAAATTCATCCGGTTTTATCTCAATAAGCCAATTTGTATAAGGAGCTTCATTAATTAGGAATGGAGAATCATGCAATTCCTCATTGACAGCGCTGACAATTCCATTTACCGGAGCCGTAACTTCATAGATATATTCTGTAAATTTTGTATGAGCACAAGCGTTTCCCATTTCTATCTTCTGCCCAAGACGTGGAAACTCGACTTCCGTGCAAAATCCCATCCAAGAAAGAAGGTAATCGGTAAGTCCGATTTGAATTCTTCCATTTTTCAATTTATGTATCCACACATGCTTATCTGTAAATAAATATTCTTTCGGGAAATCATTCATTATTGGTTCCACCTTTCACCGCCCACGTACCCTGCATAAATACTGGAATTTCACTGCCATCCCGGCATTGCGCTGTAATTTGAAGATCCGCCGTGCCAATCATAAAGTCAACATGAATTGCAGATTCATTGATGCCTTTTTGTCTTGTTTCGTCATACGTCATTTTCTCGAAGCCGTCCAGACATTCCGAGAAGCCCTCTCCCAAAGCTAAATGGCAGCATGCGTTTTCATCAAACAACGTCTCCTGAAAAATCACGCCGCTTGCATTTATCGGGCTTTCAAACGGAACGAGAGCACATTCCCCCAAATAGGAAGACCCCTTATCCGTACGGATAATCTCCTCCAGCAGCTCTTCGTTTTTTTCCGCCTTTACCTTTATTGCCTTTCCGTTTTCAAAAACAATAGAGAAATTTTCGATAATCTGCCCCTGGTATGACATAGGTTTTGTAGAATATACAATGCCCTCCGCAGCTCCCTTCAAGGGAGAAATAAAACACTCTTCCGTTGGGATGTTCGCGCAGTATGATATTCCCGAAATTGTTTTGTCATCGCCAGCGCAAAAATGGCTGTCGGGAATAAGCCCGACCGTTAAATCCGTTCCATTTCCCGCAGTATAGTGCAAGGATACAATATCCAGGCTGTTCAGATAGTCTCTGTGTTTTTTCAAACTGAATATATGCTGATCCCATCCATCACGGTTTTCATAGGAGCATTGAAGTATCAGGTCCCACATTCTAGCTTCCGCTTCGGAAGGAGCAAGTTCCGGAAATAGCCGTTTAGCCCAATCCCTTCCGGGTACCGCAGCGATAAGCCACTGTACTTTTCCATCCGTCTGAATTCGATATGGTTTCGCAATTTTTCGTCTCGCATTATAGGCACGTAGCATTTTCGTCTGATCTTTGCATTTCATTCCATCCGGATCCGCGGAGAGAATGTAAATTTCGACGACTAAATTACTGGCTTTATATTGAAGCAGTTCGGTCTCCCATTTTTCGTACTTCGAAAGCGTCTCTTCCATCTGAAAATCATTATCAAGAATCTGTATTTTCTGATCGTGCCAGTCCACGCGGACACGCTTTGCACCTGCCCGATAGCATTCCTCTATTAACATACGGATAAAAGCAGGCTGATCCAGTTCCGCTCTTATTTCAACTTCCTGCCCTTTCTGAATGTTAGCTCCGGAACAGACAAGAAGTTCAGCATACTGCCGCATTCTTTTTTCATCCAAAATATCTTCGCCTTCTTCCCGTTTCGAATTATCGACGGTATTTACAATCTGTTCCCCGAGCGAAAGGGCTAGTTCATTTATTCCCCTGAATATTTTGCCCAGAGGACAGGGCATTTCCTCCGGTGTGCAAAAGCGCGCTACGGCAACTTTTGCACAATACCCTTCATTCTCCGTGGAAGCCGGAATGATGATGGTATCCCCTTCCTCATATTTTTCATATTCGTCAATAAGGTATAATGGCTCCGTTCTTCCAGAAATCTGTAGAGCGCAGACTTTCTCTCTATTCTCCTCAATGCGTCCATCGAAAACCCAAAGATCGTCGATGCCCAATACATTGCGAATATCCCGATTTAAATCTTCCATATCGCCGTTGCAGGACTCTTCAAAATGGCCAGAGTCACGCAATTTTCTTCCTTTTCGATCCGAATAGACGATGTTCCACGTGCCGGAATCGTTCTGAGACCATGTACGTTTCATCGTTGACAGACAGTGAAAAATTGAATTCATTAGACGCGCTGCTGCCGGCTCGGGAACAACAAATTCATCCTCACTAATGCACAGAAGGCTATCGCGCATGCGGCGGTATCTCCCAACTCTAACTTTTCCATTTCTGCGAAGTACAATTTTCTGCTCTGCTTCCGCAGTTACTGAAAAGCCAGAAGTAGTGCCCTCAAAAGCATGAACTGTTTTTCTCGAAACAATTTTTACTTTTTTTAAATTTGTTTTTGTGTTTTCCCCTAGCTTAACCTTCATATCTAAAAACACTTTCTCTCACAGCAAGAATATTATTTGCGATAGGCGTCATCCAGAATACTGATATCGTACAGATCCTCTGCATTTATTTCAATTCCTTTCTTCAATATCAGCGTATTGGAAGCTTCGTCCCATTTTAGAAATATCCCATTGAAGGACGTCCGTGTTCCGTCTTTTCCTGACAAACTTTTCTGAAAATAATCAACTCGAATTTTTATTCCGGAAGGGCCGCTGCAAAGCTGCTGTAATGTCCTGTTAATCTTTTGTTTCTGGTCTTCGTCGATCGGCGTTTTCATCTCTGGCTGCCACGCCGCCTCCTTAATTATATCTTCATACCCTTCAAGAACTGAAAATGGAGAAAACTGCGCCGCTCTGCTCTCCCGGGGAAGAGGCGGGTGATTTACGAGCTCCGGCCTGTTATTAAATATAATATCTCCGTACATTCGTTCCGCTTCTTTTTCCTCTGCTGTTTTGCTGATATCGGTATCCGAAGCAGCCAGTTTGCCTAAGCGATCCATCTTTGTCACTTCGCTTTGTGTCCTCCAATTTCGCCATTTCTTTCGATTGCCGTAGCACCATTGCGGAAATCCGTTCCTTTAAGAATTGCGTTCTTTCCATATTTCGAACGTATTTTTAAGATTGCCTCCTGCTTTCTTCTTTCCTTTTTAATCCCTTTCTTTTCCTCTTCGATTTCTTTGGTGTTATCCGCAACAAAGGAGAATATATCCATTTGCTCCAAGATTGCCGATTGGTCCTCATTTTCTGAAATAACACGCTTAGCCGTAAAATATATTCTGCGGATAACAAGTCCCTTGACTGCAATACTGCGAAATAAGCTTTCTGCCGCATCAGTAATTTCTTTTGCAGAAGCAGTATAACGATTCAAATTTTGGCTCCCATGTGAGCTCTTCGGAACCTTCCTCCCATACGCATCCGATTCCAGTTCCCCCTGATAGTTCAAGGCTGCATTACGGAGATTAGAAACGTCATATTCTAAACGGAGATCAATCTGGTTGGCTACTAACTTTTTTGACAGCAGTTCCATCGCCATTGAATCCGCCATCTCACACACGACTACTTTAGCGCTTTCCCAGTCATACGGTTCTTTTAAAACCTGTCCAGAGGACAAGCTGTTTTCTTTCGGCTTATAGTTTTTTATATCCTGTATGGTAGCGGACTCCTGCCCCCATGCATGGTCGATTAAAAATTCCGCATTAACACCCAATAGCGTATAGAGCAATTCCTCATTTTCCAAGGAGCATCGCGCAATGTCTCCCATGGTGAAAATGCCATTTGCCTCCAGCTTTTTCTTCGTTCCAGTACCGATACGCCAAAAATCTGTCAGTGGCCTATGTGTCCATAATTTCTTTCTGTAGCTGATTTCATCCAGCTGTGCGATTCGAACTCCGTTTTCATCGGCTTGAACATGTTTTGCTACTATATCCATTGCAATTTTGCAGAGATATAAGTTTTCCCCGATTCCTCCCGTTGCCGTTATGCCGGTTTCTTCGAGAATTTTTTCCAATACGGTCCTGCAGAGTTCCTTCGGCGTTTTCCGATATGAATGAAGATATGAAGTGGCATCAATAAAGACTTCATCTACCGAATAAACATGAATGTCCTGCGGAGAGAAAAATTGAAGATAAATCTGATAAATTCTTTTGCTGTAGTCAATATACAGGGACATGCGTGGAGGGGCAACCAAATAGCCCAGTTCCAGCTGCGGACTATTTTCCAGTTCCACTTTGTTATATGAAATGCCGGTAAATTTTCTTCCTGGCGCCACTTTCCTGCGAACATTGTTCACAAATCTAGTCTTTTCCACCACCTCATAAAGTCTGGCACGTCCGGAAATTCCCAGTTCCTTCAAACTTGGCGAAACCGCAAGGCAGATCGTCTTTTCTGTTCTTTCCAAATCCGCTACGACAAGATGCGTCGTAAGCGGATCCAGTCCGCGTTCGACGCATTCCACTGAAGCATAAAAAGATTTCAAATCAATGGCAAAATACGTTTTTACGGCATTCTCTTTTCCCGCTGTGTTGTGCATTCCCCGCTCCATATTTGCTTTCAGGCATGTTTCGTTGCGGCAATTGTCCTAAATTAGGCTTCAATATTATTCATTCCATAACGCCTGAGGAATTCTTCCTCGTTTATCACAGGGATTTTTAATTCCGCAGCTTTTCGGTTTTTATTTGATGTCGATTGCTGGTCATTATTAATAAGATAATCCGTATGCTGCGTGACCGTTCCGGTAACTTTCCCGCCTTGAGATTCAATGTATTCCTTCAGCTCATTTCGGTTATGAAAATGCGTTAGTTCCCCGGTAATAACAAATGTCAGCCCTTCGCACGCCGTTCCTCTCTCCTCTTCCTCCGAAGACTCAAAACGAACCTCTTTAAGAATATTTCGCGCGCTTTCCAAATTGTCTGGATTTCTGCACCAGCGAATAAGGGCTCCGGATTTTTCCGGTCCTATCCCTTCTATCTCCGTGTAAGGATTATCCTCTTCGCACTGTTGCGAAGCGTCCGTCAGAAGCATTTCAAGTTTCTCTGCCGGGTCAGTCTGCTTCCATTTCCTATTCGCGTAATGATATAGTCTTTTGCTTACATCTCTTCCGCACATGGGAATACACAGCGCATATAGATAGTGTACCGGATCGGCAGTACGCGCTGCTTCAATGGCCTGCACGAGATTTGAGAACGATTTTTCACCAAATCCCTCCATGCCTTCAATCTTATCTCTCTGCTCTTCCAAGCGGAAGATATCCTCAAAGCGATGAATAAGGCCTTCTCGAATGAAGGAAGCAAGAGAAGCCTCGGAGATTCCGTCGATGTTCATTCCTTCCTTGCTTACAAACCGTGTAAATTTACTCAATTTTTTTGCTGTACACTCTTCATTGGTACAGAAGAGCGTTTCTGCGCCGGAGCCTGAAATCCGCATTTGCGTTGGCTTTCCGCAAACAGGGCAGAATTTGGGAATGTCGAGAGCCCCAACCTTTTTTATCAGACCTACAACTTTCGGAATAATTAGATTCTGCTTTGTGACTAAAATTTCCGTTCCTGCTCCGCCGATGTCAAGCCTTCTGCATTCGCTGATATTGCAAAGAGAAGCCCGGCGAACAGTTGTTCCGGCAATTTCGACCGGCTCAAATACAGCTACAGGGTTAATGGTATTTGCCGAACATGACCATTCAACTTCTTTCAGTACTGTCTTCTTCGGCTTATCCTGCCATTTGAAAGCAAGTCCTGCACGCGTCGCATGATGTCCGGTTACTGAGCCTGTAGCCGCGTAATCCGTGTCATCGTAAGCGATGACTAAGCCATCGACCGGATAGTCATACCCACCGCTTTCTACGATCTTGGTAAAATCCTCTACGCCCTTGCGCAGCTCTATTTCCGTTTTGCATAAGCGACGTTCTACAGGCTTCATTCCTAAAGACTCGAGATAATCCAATCGGTTTCCCCAGGAGCGAATTACCTTTTCCGTGTAAACAAGCGTGAAAGGCTTCCACGTTAAGTGACGCCTTTTTATTTCGTTTATGTCCTTTAGTGTCAGGGAGCCGGATGCCAGATTGCGCGGATTTGCATACTCTTCGTCGGATTCGAGAAGAAAATGATTGAAATCCGTATATGAGATAAGGCACTCTCCACGGACAACAAAATGTCCTTTTTCCTCAATCTGAGGCAAAATGCCGTCAATTGCGGAGGCAAGATTTGTTATATTCGTCCCGATGTGGCCGTTCCCGCGAGTCAATACTTTCGTAAGTTTCCCGTTGTCCCAGGTACAGACAAGCGTCAACCCGTCTTCTTTCCAAGAGAGCCAAACGGGCTTTGTTCCCATCCACGAAACAAGTTCATCAACCGACTTTGTTTTTGCTAAACTCAGCATCGGGAACTCATGCTCTTCCTTTTGGCCGGCCATCGTATCTTCGGAAACACGGTTCGTGGGACTATCTTGAAGAATGATTCCGGTTTTTTCCTCCAGCTCCTTAAGACTGTCAAACAGAGCATCCCATTCCGTATCCGACATTAATTCTGCATGCCCATTGTAATATGCATCTGCAGCCTGATTAAGCTGCAGAATCATGCTTTCCATCTGCTCCCTTATTTTCTGATTCTGTTCCATACCATTCCCTATTCTATTTTTCCGACTATCCCTTCCATACTTGAATACGTTCAAGTAAGCTCTTTCCGTTTTCTGCAACGGCATTATGTTGCCTTTTATATGCCGCTATTATATCTTACCAAACAGGAATGGGCAACGGCAATTCCCCCTCTTGGCGGGCAGTTCGGAAGGCATTGATTGCCGCCGAAAAGGCTCCTGCTCCCTCCTATTTAATGATCTTGAAACAATATTCTACTTTATTGCGTAACAATTTCCCGTTAATTTAATAATAAAGCGAGTTTATTCTTTTTCATTCTTCTTTTTATCCGCAAAAAGGAAGCTGCCTTATTTTCAGCTTCCTTTTTGCTTTTTTATTTCTTTGATGCAGGTGTATAATTTATATATATATATA
>OMTF01000027.1 GCA_900313925.1 uncultured Eubacteriales bacterium
ATGTAGAACGATGAAGGCGGGCTGACACATTTAACTCCGGGCGTGGTGTCCCAATCAGAAATTACGTCAGACCAATCACCTTCATCATAAAGAAAGAGCAGAGACTGTAAAAGCCTCTACTCATATATTAAGAATCGGAATTCCCGCCGGATCGGTTGTCTGGCGTCGGCCGCAATGGTATTATTATTCCAACTCCTGCAGCAGACCGCCGGAAGACAGGCGAACCGGCGCTCCAGCGCAAGGCGATAAGACACTCATTCAGTTTAGATCGCCGAAATTGCCTTTTCAAGGGCTTTTCCGGGAGGAATACTATACATCGGGAAGTGGAATAAAATGCGGGTTATGGGGATCGATTACGGGGATGAACGCATCGGTCTTGCGGTTTCCGATCCGACCGGAACGCTCGTTGGGGATGCCTGGACGTTGAAAGAATGGGATATGGACCGGGCGGCGGTGGAGATTGCCGGAGAGGCGGAGGCACGCCATGTTGAGAGGCTGGTTCTGGGACTGCCTCGCAACATGGACGGAACAGAGGGGCCTCGATGCGAGAAAACCCGCCGATTCGCGGAAAAACTTGAAAAAGCTTCCGGACTGCCGGTTCTTTTCTGGGATGAGCGCAGAAGTTCTGTGGAGGCGCACGCGATTCTTCATGCCAACGGAAAGAAGGAGCGGAAGCACCGCGCTACAGTGGATGCCGTAGCGGCTTCTCTTATTCTGGAAGGCTATTTAGGCAGCGCGGAGGGGAAAAATTAGGCGAAAGGAGGCCCGTAAGGCCTCCTAATCCATATAAACAGAGTATATAAGTCTCTTTAATTTCCAGAAAATCACAGCCATTTCCTTGGCGCGGATATCCGCACGTCAATAAGCGATTCCCCAGTAAATCATTTCTTTCGCCGGCCTTCCGCAGATGGGGCAGACCTCTCCCAGGCGTTCCTGCGCAAAGGGGATGCACCGGGAAGACATGCCGGTTTTTTCCTTCATGGCTTCTTCACATTCAGGATCTCCGCACCACATGGTTTTAATGAAGCCACCGTGCTCGTCCAGCAGATGCTTTGCTTCTTCCGGCGTCTGCGCCGCAAAGATATGATTGTCAAGATTTTCCTTGGCGCGGGCATAAAGATTTTCCTGAATTCGGTCCAGCAGTGCAGGCAGCTCATGCTCCAGGCGATCCAGAGGGATCTCTGTTTTTTCGCCGGTGTCCCGGCGAACGGCAGTTGCGGCATTTTTTTCAATATCCCGAGGACCGAGCTCCAGACGAACCGGAACGCCTTTCATTTCCCACTGGGCACACTTCCAGCCAAGAGAATTGTCAGACAGGTCGATCTTTACTCTCCGTCCCGCTTTTTGCAGCCGTTCCTGCAAGGCCAGTGCAGCTTCTGTGACGCCGGGCTTATGCTGTGCGACGGGAACCACAATAATTTCTATAGGGGCGATCTTTGGAGGAACGACTAGGCCGGAATTGTCTCCGTGCGTCATAATAAACCCGCCGATGGTTCTTGTGGAAAAGCCCCAGCTTGTCTGGAACGGGTAAGCGAGTTTGTTTTCCCTGTCTGTGTAGGTGATATTGAAAGCCCGCGTGAAGCCATCCCCAAAATAATGGCTGGTGGCGGATTGCAGGGCCTTATGGTCATGCATCATGCATTCCAGCGTATAGGTCTGCTCGGCGCCGGCGAACTTTTCACTTTCCGTTTTCTGCCCCCGAATCACGGGCATCGCCAGCATTGTTTCACAGCAATCCGCGTACACTTCCAGCATCTGCCGCGTTTCTTCCATAGCTTCTTCCGCCGTCGCATGGATTGTATGGCCTTCCTGCCAGAGAAATTCTCTGCCACGGAGGAGCGGGCGAGTTGTTTTTTCCCAGCGCAGGACCGAGCACCATTGATTGTATTTCATTGGCAGATCCCGCCAGGAATGCAGAACATGACTCCAGTGCTCGCAGAAAAGCGTCTCGGACGTCGGCCGGATGCAGAGACGCTCCGCCAGGGGTTCTTCGCCGCCTGTAGTGACCCAGGCGCATTCCGGGGCAAATCCCTTCACATGATCCTTCTCTTTCTGCAAAAGGCTTTCGGGGATCAAAAGAGGCATAGCCACATTTTCATGCCCCAGTTCCTTAAACCGGCCGTCCAGATACTGCATGATATTCTCCCAGATCGCATAACCATACGGCCGCATAATATAAAAGCCCTTGACACCGGAATAGTCTACCAGCTCTGCTTTTACGCAGATATCCGTAAACCACTGGGCAAAGTCCGCTTCCATGTCTGTAATCTGCTCAACCTTTTTATCTTTCGCCATCTCTCTGCTCCTTTACGTATTGCGCAGGAATCCTTGCGCCTCATCCCCATAAACGGCGCAGAACGGCCGCACGGGAGAAAGGCGATCAAATTATATGCAATCTGCCCTGCAACGTCAATTAGAAAAGCTATCTGCGCAGACAGGCGGCTTCCTGCTTTAAGGAAAATTAACATTCTTTACCTTGATCTGCCTGCAATCTCTGTCATATAATCTATTGGCTATTTAATAAATTGGTAGAAGCGCCATATGGTCTGAAATGAGGTGACGTATATCAACAGCAAGCACAAGTTTCTGGTCGAACTTTCCAAGTTTCTCACCTTTCTGACACCAGAGGAAAAAGCACAGGTTCTCGATCAATTCGAGAAAATTTTTGCCTGTGCCCCCAGTGAGGAAGATGTCCTGACTGCACTTGGCTCGCCAGTAAAAACTACAGTCAACTTGTCGCGTGCGTACACCGCCGGCGGCATTGAGGCGGCCCTTTCCTGCTGTGAAGACATGGCGGGCATCGATATTTCATCCTACAATGCAGAGAATTACCGTCCGGAAACGGAAAAGATCCCGGACGAACTGATTGACTCTGTGCATGAAGCTGCCGTCGCAGCGGTGGAGCAGGGCGGACGTGATCCGGAATTGGAGAGCAAGGTTTCCGACGTCGTCCGGAACGCGAAGAAAAACGAGGAAGCCCGTCAGGAATTGAACTCCGCGGATTTCACTCCTTTCGTCCCCGCAGCGGAGTCAATGCCGGCTTCCGGGGAAGAGGGCGGCCTAGCGGACGAGGAGAAACAGCCCGAAATGTCGCAGCCGGATTCGGAAGCGGGATTAATTTCCGAAGAAAAAGCGGACGAAACGCGGGCAGTCGAAGCGGAGGAACAGGACGAAGAAATTCTGCCCGCTTTGCAACCGGACGCGGAGACCGAGGGAACCGAAACGCCGGTTTCGCAGGAAACCCGGACGCTTGATTTCATGCCGGAATATCCGACAGAACCTCCGGCGACGCCGCCATCCGAAGAAGACGGAGCGGAAGCGGGCTGGTATACCGGCTCCGACGCCCGCGAAAAAGACACGGCGGACAGCGAGGAAGTTACCCCTCTGCTGGATATGGATGCAACGCGCCCGATTCAATCGCTTTCATCTAAAGGGCAGATGGCGGACCGAGAAAACAACGACGGTATTTCCGAATTATTTGATACACTGGAAGCCAGGGAAGAGGAGACTCCGGAGACCGTTTCAAAGGCAAAATGGCTTCTTCTCATTCTATATATTATCATTGCAATTCCTGTCGGAATCGTAGCCATTGCGCTCTGCCTTGCCATTGCAGCGTGCCTGCTTGGGCTCTGCGCCTGCGCCATTACGGCCGGCGTGATTGCGACACGGATTATTTTCGGCGGACTTGCGCTGTTTTCCGATATCCTAATGGCAATTGGCTTTGCCTTGGCAGGCTACGCGCTGGGAATTTTCCTTTTCATATTCGCTATCTGGTTTGCTTACGAGGGAATCAGCTGGCTGATCAGCAGCATCATTGCTCTCGGAGGGAAATGGTGCTTTAAGGAGGTACCGGTAGAATGAAAGCAGTTCTTCGTATAGCATCCATTGTCTGCGCGGCGCTCCTGGTGCTGGGCATCGTCTGCTTTGCCATCGGTCTTATCTCCGGCGGAAGCATCAGCCACTTGGTGGAAACCGTATACAGCAATTATAATGTGGATTACTACGTGAAAGCCTTCAATGACGCTGTGAACTATTTTGCAACTTTATGGGGCGCGATTTTCTGACGGCGCCAATGCCGCAACGTGTAAAGTGACATTCGGCGTAACGAACAGCAGCGACAATTGCCTCATTGCAGAAGAGGCAATAACAAAGGACGGCGAGGGACGCGTGGAGTGGCATCACAGTTGTCAACGCGAAGGCAAAGGATGGGACGTTCAGGTCGAACAATCCCGGCAAGCCGGCATAAATACCGGAGACAGTTTTCCCCCTGACACCGTGTGCAGTACTGCTTGCGACAGCCAGCATTCTTCTGCTCCGGCTTCTCTGCCTAACCAGAGCATATAATTAAGAACAGAAAGAGGTATGTCTTTTCAGGGCATACTGGGAGCGTCGCTCTGCGGCGCTCTGTTTCGTTATAGGGACTCTTTTATTTTGGCTTTCGAAATACCCTAGTATAAAGGGGATAATGCCCTCAGCAGGATTCTTGTGATACGAACGTTTATCGATGGCTCTTCTTTTCGCGAAAGTGATATTCATTAGATTTGACTGACGATAATCTTGAAGAGGTGGAATATTCGCTTCTGAAGAATCCGTAAGCGGCTGATATCATTGAAGGAACGGGCTGGCTGCGGAGCGAACGGAGCGGAATTTCGCTTCCGCGCTGTTCCGCACGGCTATATTTCTACGGTGGAATTGGGAAACGCGCTTTCCGTCAGCCGTCCGGCTCTTGCCGGCTGTTATGCGTTAAGAAAACGCGAAAGAAATTCCTTCGTTTCCGGCCGTTTCGGGCAGGAAAACAGTTCCTTCGGCGCTCCCTGCTCCCAAAGAACGCCGTCCTTCATGAAAGCGACAAACGTGGAAACGTCTCGAGCAAACGCCATTTCATGTGTTACGACCAGCATGGTCATTCCGTCTGAAGCAAGGGATTTCATGACCTGAAGAACTTCCCCGACCATTTCCGGATCCAATGCCGACGTAGGTTCATCAAACAGCAGCACTTCCGGATCCATCGCCAGGGCTCGAGCAATCGCCACCCTCTGCTTCTGACCACCGGAGATCTGCCGGGGCTTTGCGTTGATGTACGGCAGCATGCCGACCCTTTCCAGATATTTTCGCGCGGTTTGATCAGCATCCTGCTTATTCTTCTTAAGGACGTGCACCTGACCAACAACGCAGTTTTCAAGGACAGTCATATTGTTGAACAGATTGAAGGATTGGAAGACCATCCCCACCTGAGCACGATAGGTGGACGCGTTGAAACTGCGATTCAGGATGTTTTTTCCATGAAAAAGAATTTCTCCCGACGTCGGCAGTTCCAGAAGATTTGTGCACCGAAGCAGCGTCGATTTGCCGGATCCGGAAGCTCCGATGATGCTGATGACATCTCCCTTGTTTACTTTGAAATCAATATCCCGCAGAACCACATTGGAGCCGAAGGCCTTTGACAGGTGCCGGATTTCCAGGATGTTTTCCGCATTCGCTTCGTTCATTGCTTTCCCTCCCTGTCTGCATCTCGGCTGTGCTCATTAAACATATCATCGGCACTTCCGGGGAAGCTTACCATCCCGCTCGTATACGCAAGAGAATCCGTCGTGGCAAGATCGTAATTTGCCGGGCCGTCCAATTTTCTTTCCCACCAGCGCAGAAGCCGGGAGCAAACGAACGTCATGACCAGGTAAATCGCCATGGCGATACTCATGGCTTCAAAATACCAGTAGTATGTACCGGCATTCTGTTTTGCGACATAGAACAGCTCGATGGTGCCGATGACGCTAAGGACGGAAGAATCCTTGATATTGATAATCAGGTTGTTTCCTATCTGCGGAATAATATTTCGCAGAGCCTGAGGAAATACTACATAGAGCATCGTCTGAAAGTGCGTCATGCCGATTGCCCGGGCACCTTCGGTCTGCCCGATATCGACAGAAAGAACCCCGCCGCGAACGGTTTCCGCCATGTAGGCGCCCGTGTTTATGGACACAATCACAAAGGCGGCGGTCCACATGCCCATATGCAGATTCAGGTACTGCATCGCTCCGAAGTAAATAAACATCGCCTGCACCATCATGGGTGTTCCGCGGAATACTTCCACGTAGATACTCAGAATGATGCGAACGAAGCGCAGAAGAATTTTCTTCAGGGGAGGATCGTTTTTCGCGATGGGAATCGTCTGCACGATGCCGACCAGAAAGCCGATGAGACAGCCAAAAAAGGTGCCTACGAGGGCAATGACAAGGGTTTTTCCGGCGCCTTGCAGAAAAGACGATCCGTATTTGGAAAGAAGGTAGGAGATCCGACCCCAGTAATCGGTCGGTAAAGAGGATGTCATGAAGCATAAACCCCTTTCGGATTTAACTGAAACTGAGGAAAGGCACAGGCATTCGAAGCACGCGGAAAGCGTGCTTCGAACACCTGAACGAAGTTTCGGATTTACTCGCTCAGAGGCTGAACGGAAATCGCATCATTCATAAGGCTGGTGAAGTCGTCCCGGGTTAGGCTGCTGAGGACGGAATTGCATTTCTCCACCAATTCCGAGTTCCCTTTCTGGATGGAAATGCCGATGTTGACATCGCTGTCATCGAATGCGAAGTTATCGTCGCTGCCGGTGAAGTCCAGCATTACAAGATCCGGATAGGCGACGCAGGCGGCGAGCGCAGTCGGCTGATCGGTTACCACGAGATCGCAGGCGCCCGATTCCAGACTGACGAGCATGGCCGGAGCGGTTTCCTGCGCAGCAAGGATGTTTGCATTTTCAATCTGCGGCAGGAATTTATCGTACCAGACCGTGTTGATCTGACTTGTGCAGGTAGCGCCGGCAAGACCGGAAAGGCCGGTCGCAGAGGCATAGGAACTATCCTTTTTTGTCAGCGTTACAATGCTTGCATAGTAGTAAGGTTCCGAGAAATCCATGGTCTCTTCCCGCTCGGGCGTGATCGACTGTCCGCAAATTCCGCAGTCAATGGCACCGGACTGCACGGCCATCGGGATCGAGTCCCAATCCATTTTGTGCACTTCCAGTGTCCAGCCATTGGCTTCGCAGATTTTTTTCGCCATCATAACGTCGTAGCCATTGGCGTATTCGTTGCTTTCATAAATGGGAACGGCACCATTGGAATCATCGGACTGTGTCCAGTTGTACGGTGCGTATGCGCACTCCATGCCGACGCGCAGAATACCGGTTGTCAGCACGGAATCGGCTGCGGCGGTGCTGGCAGAGGCGTCCGGAGAGGCAGAGGCATTCGATTCGGATGTGGAGCCGCAGGCGCTGAGAGCAAGAACAAGGCTGAGCGCCAGCATGAGAACCACAAATCTCTTTAAGCTGTTTTTCATTTGTTTCTCCTCCTACGAATTGATACGGAGCTGCAGAGGCAGCAGACAAAAATCCATAAAAAATCCATGAGTTCGATGAAGAACTCATGGTGAATAAAATCTTCCAAACAGATATCCGGAATTTCTGATACGGAATCATTATTAGGCATCATAGCGCTTCATCGAAATGACAGTCCGCCGGATATTCTCCGACGACCCAGGCAATTCCGGAAACAGGAACTCCGAAACCCTTCGGCGGTTGTCCCTTTCACTTCCGCGCTTCCAGACGCTTAAGCGAAGCTACTTATGGCAATCGCACCTCTATCATGCATTTTCAGTTTGACTCATTATACGTTTCCCTGAAGAAATGTCAACAGGACCTGGAAAAAATAGTGAAACTCTTACGAAAAACTTTGAAAAGGCGGCCCGCTTTCTGCAACTAATGACAAAAAGCGGACCGCAATAGAGCGCGGTTTTCTGCTTAACGGGAACCTTTGTCGTAAGGAATTCCTTCCGCCTTGGGTGCATGGGAATTCTTGGAGGTAAAAGCAAGCACGACCAGGGAAATGATGTAGGGAAACATGTTGTAAACCGTTCCCGGAATATGCAGCGCAACCAGAAAATCAAAGCCGGAGTAGACATTGCTTAAAGCGCGGAAGAGGCCGAACAGAAGAGCGGCCCAGGCGATGCGCTGCGGTTTCCACTGCCCGAATATCATAACGGCAAGGGCGAGGAAGCCGAAGCCGGCTACGCCGGTTTCAAATTTCCACTCGCTGACGCCCGCGGTAATATAGACCAGACCTCCGATGCCGCCCAGCAGGCCTGAAATCAGGACGCCGGCCCAGCGCATTTTGTAGACGTTGATACCGACACTGTCCGCTGCCTGCGGATTTTCACCGCAGGCCTGCAGACGCAGACCGAACCGGGTTTTGTAAAGAACAATATAGGCAAAAATCAGCAAGACGATCGTGATAAGCATGAACCAGTTGAACTCAAAGGATCCCCAGCTGACGACAAACGCCTTTTTTTCCTCCACGTACTGAATTGTGGTGGAAACATTGTCCGGATTTTCCATAACATTGATGGATTTTACGATGACAGCCGCTGCCGCTGTGGCCAAAAGGTTTAAGGCTGTGCCGATCAGTGTCTGGTCTGCGTTGAAATTTACGCACGCGACGGCCAGCAGGGCGGAATAGAGTACGCCGAAGACGATGGCAGCCAAGATGGAAATCACGACAATCCAGAAGGCTCCGGTCGTCGAAGGCAGATATTTCATTGCAAGAGCTCCGCCCAGAGCGCCGATGACCATGATTCCTTCCAGCCCAAGGTTTATGACGCCCGAATGCTCGGAATAACATCCGCCCAGCGCCACCAGAATCAGAACGGAGGAGAAGATCAGCGTATATTGCAGTAAAAGAACCATTACGCTTCACTTCCTTTCGCAGACTGTACCGAATCCGATACGGTCGGCTTCGGTTCCTTAGGCGGTTTCCGCTTTGCCGCATGGTGCTTTGCCATCTGCATTTTGAAAAACAGCACGAAGCCGCAGAGATAAATGATAATGGAAGTGATGAGATCTGTGATCTGCGACGGGAAGAAAGCCTTGTCCAGAAAAGCTCCGCCGCTTGTAATGTGCTGTATAAAGTAGGATGCAAAAATGGTTCCGAACGGATCCAGGCCTCCCAGGAAGGTCGCGGCGATTCCGTTAAATCCCATGGCAGGAACGGAAGACTGTGTGCAGGACCACTGCTCAAAGCCGGTCAGATACAGAAACGCAGCACCGACGCCTGCCAGCGCCCCGCCGATCGATAGGGTCAGAATAATATTCCGCTTTTCTTTCATCCCGCAGTACTTTGCCGCGTCCTTATTGAAGCCGGTTGCCTGCAGTTCATAGCCCAAAACGGTTTTGCGCTGAATAAACCAGATTAGTACGGCAATCAGTATGGAAAGAGGTATGGCAATCGTCACATATTGATTTTTTGAAAAAAGCGCGTCTAAGCCGAGAGTCGGCAGAAGCGCGGAAGGATTTACGGAGCTGATTACCAGCGTATAGGGGCTTGCCACTTCCTTGACTTGCGTCAGGAGCATGTTTACCGCATACAGCCCGATCCAGTTGAGCATGATGCCGGAAATAACCTCGTTGACATTGCAGTAGGCTTTCAGCACTCCGACCAGAAGGCCCATGACGGTGCCGGCAACCAGAGCCAGGAGCAGGCACAGATACCACGGAAGCTGCCAGGCAAGAGCGGCGTAGAGACACATGCCGGCGCCGGCCACATACTGCCCCGCGGCGCCGATGTTGAAAAGTCCTACTTTATAGCAGAACTGGATCGACAGGGCGCACAGCAGAAGAGGGGCTGTCTTAACAAGGGTGCTTCCGAAATATTTCAGCTGCGCGGCGGGGCTTCCGAAGGTAAAGAAGTTCTCCAAAATGGTAAGAAGACCCTCCCAGGCGTGCGCAGGATTGATGAAAAGCATTACGATATAGCCAATAATCAAACCGATCAGAATGCACAGAAGGGCGGCAATAATCGATTGCACGCCGTCCCGCTTCCAGAAACTGGGCTTCGCTTCGTTCATGCAATCCCCTCCTTGTTCTTCCCTCCGGCCATGTAAAGCCCGAGCTCCTCCGCACTCGTTTTGGCCGGATCCAATTCAGCAACGATGCGACCGTCGAACATGACCAGTATCCGGTCCGGAACGCTTAAGACTTCTTCCAGCTCGAGGGAAACCAGAAGAACACCGTGCCCGGCGTTTCGCTGCGAAATAAGCTGCTTGTGGATGTATTCGATCGCACCGACGTCCAAACCGCGGGTCGGCTGCACGGCGATCAGAACCTGCGGATTTTTATCCAGCTCCCGAGCAACAATGGCTTTCTGCTGATTCCCGCCGGACATGCTGCGGGTAAGCGTGGCGGCGCCTTGCCCGGAACGGACATCATACTGCTCGATCAGCCGATTTGCATAGGACCGAATCGCAGATCGGCGCAGAAGCCCGCCTTTTGTTGAAAATTCCGGCTCAAAGTAGCGCTGCAGCACAAGATTATACTCCAGCGGATAATCCAGAACGAGACCGTATCGTTGGCGATCTTCCGGAATATGGCTCATACCGCCAACGGACCGATCCCGAATGGATGCATTGGAAATATCTTTGCCGCACAGAGAAATGGATCCGTGCCGCAAAGGTTCCAAACCGGTAAGGCCGTACACCAATTCCGTCTGACCGTTTCCGTCAATGCCGGCGATACATACAATCTCGCCCTTTCGAACCTGAAAGGAGACATCCTTTACCGCGTTGGTGGTCTGATGAATTCGGGAAGCGACGGATACATTCCGCACATCCAGCAGAACGTCCCCCGGCTCCTGCTCCTGCTTCGGAATGACAAGCTGGACATCCCGGCCGACCATCATACGGCTGAGCTCCTCTTTGGTTGTGTCCTTAATATTGACGGTCCCGACGCATTTTCCGCGCCGCAGTACTGTACAGCGATCCGCCACGCTCATGATCTCTGCAAGCTTATGGGAAATAAACAGAATGGATTTTCCCTCATTTGCAAGATTACGCATAATCTGCATGAGTTCTTCAATCTCCTGCGGCGTCAGAACGGCTGTTGGCTCATCAAATATGAGGATCTCATTGTCGCGGTACAGCATTTTAAGGATTTCCGTGCGCTGCTGCATGCCGACAGTGCAGTCTTCAATGAGAGCGTCCGGATCCACATTCAGACCGTACCGCTTGGAGAGCTCCAGAATTTTTTCCCGCGAGTCTTTTTTCTGCAGGATACCGTTCCTGGTTGTTTCCATACCAAGAATGATATTGTCCAGGACCGTGAAGCACTGGACCAGCTTGAAATGCTGGTGCACCATTCCTATCCCCAGGGCGTTCGCGTCATTGGGGTCTCGGATAACAACGTCTCTGCCATCCTTCCGGATTCGGCCTTCCTCCGGCTGATACAGTCCGAAAAGAACACTCATCAGGGTAGATTTACCCGCTCCGTTTTCACCGAGCAGAGCATGAATCTCGCCCTTACGCACATGCAGGGAAATGTTGTCATTGGCGACAATGGCCGGGAAACGCTTTGTAATATTCAGCATTTCAACGGCATAAGGTTCGTCCAATTCTAATCTCCTCCTACTTCATACTTCATAGATAACTGGCAAAGCTTCCGACCTGCAGCGAATGCCGGAAAGATCGGAATTCCCCGAAAAAACTACAGATTCATAATAAATCCTGCAAAAACAAACCACAACCAGGAAATTTCGGAAAAGGCGGGCTGAAGCCAACGCTTCCGCCCGCCTGAGATATTGTTTCACGTCTTCTTTTTATCCAGTCCTCGGAAATCCATCTCCGAGGACAAAGCAAAGAGTTCTATTCTTCTGTTCACTTATTTAATGTTATTTAATGTTGCCCTGGAAGTTCACCGTGATGTGCTCTGCCGTGGGCTCTGCGGCACTTACATCGTTGGATACGGTAATTTTGCCGTTTACCATATCGGCAACAAGAGCATGGTAATCGTCCAGCGTGAAGGAGTCGTTGAACACGGTGGTGTCTTCCGGAAGTCCTACATAATTAAGACTCATATCGTCTGCGGAAACGAGGCCCAGATTCTGGACCTGTCCCTTGTAGGAATCCCACTGTCCATCCTTGATGGCGGTGAGAACGGAATTAACGGTAGTGGCAAGTCCCTTCATTGCACTGGTAACGGTCATGCCCTCGCCGTACTGGCCGTCAATGACGGCGGACTGATCCGTGTCGACGCCAATTACTTTTCCGCCGGTCTTCTGCAGTGCTTCGCAGGCAGAGGTGTAGATGCCGCCGCCGCAGGCGAAGATTACTTCCGTACCGCCGGAGCACCAGGTGTCCATTGCCGCGGTAATGTCTGCGTCGCCCTGGAACTGGTTGCCATAGACATAGTTCAGCGTGACTGCCGCGCCGGTTTCTGCCGCAGCTGCGTCAGCGCCCTGCACAAATCCGTAACCGTAGCGCTGCACTGCGGGAACCGCCATGCCGCCAAGGAATCCGAGTTTCGTAAAGCCCATCTTTACGGCCGCATAGCCTGCCATATATCCCGGAAGCTCTTCCTGATAAACAGCGCAGTAAAGGTTGTCATGCGCGGGGAAAGCGGTCTTGTTGTTCGCTTCGTCCAGAGTTTCCTGGGAAACATCCAGAGCGACGAACTTGACGTCCGGATACATATCCACTGTTTCTACGATCGCGCCTCCGAAGGCATAGCCGGGAAGAACCAGCACGTTGTAGCCGTCCTCCACCGCCTTGTCAATCATGGCAACGCGCTCGGCGGTTGTATTTCCAGCCGGTTTATAGTAGGTAAAATCAAAACCGTTCTCTTCACAGAAAGCCTTGCTGGCCTCATACGTTGTCTGGTTGAAGGACTGGTCCGTGATATCGCCATAGTCGGTGATCATGGCAACCTTTACGTCAACGGAAGCTTCGGAAACTTCCGGAGCGGAAGAAGCAGAGGTATCTCCGCCGCCTCCGCAGGCAGCGAGTACGAGGATCATGCATAGAGCAAGCATAAGCGCTAAAAATTTTTTCATACGCATCTGGCGGCGATTCCATTACTACGGAATGCCGCGCCTCCTTTCTTGTCGCAACAAAAATAGATCTTCCAATATACCCTACGTGAGATCCAATATCCGTCAAAAAGTATACTATAATATGTGGAGCGAATCAAGGTAAGTTTGTCTAATATTACCAATTGCCAGTGCAAGCGGGATAAACGCCGGGAATCTTACAGGGCTGCCATCCGTACGGCTGTATCCAGTGCAATTTCCATCATTTCTGTGAACGAAGTCTGCCGCTGCTCCGCACTGAGCTCCTCGGGGCGGAAAAGATGATCCGAAATGGTGCAGATGCACAAAGCTCGCTTCCCCGCGCGGGCGGCATTGGTGTAGAGACCGGCAGATTCCATTTCCACGGCCAGCACGCCCATTTTTTTCCAAGCTTCCGCTCCGGGCGTGGAGCCGTCGGAATAGAAATTGTCCGAGGAAAGAAGATTTCCAACGCGCGGCTGGACGCCTTTTGCCTGTGCTGCGGCATAAGCCTGCTGCAGAAGCAGGAAGTCGGCGGTCGGAGCGTAGAGACCGGGAAGACCGAACGCGTCCACATAATGCGAAGTGGTGCAGGCGCCAAGACCGAAAACAATGTCCCGCAGATGAATGTCATCCTGGATCGCCCCGGCGGAGCCGATGCGGATAATATTATCTACGCCGTAGAAATTGAAAAGCTCCCAGCTGTAGATTCCGATAGAGGGAATTCCCATCCCGGAAGCCATTACGGAAACGGGCGTTCCCTTCCACGAGCCGGTATAGCCCTGTACGCCGCGTACGTTATTTACAAGATGCGCATCAGTCAGAAAATTTTCAGCGATAAACTGCGAACGGAGCGGATCGCCCGGCATCAGGACCGTTTTTGCAAAGTCGCCCATTTTCGCCGTATTATGGGGGGTAGGAACAGCCATTAGCAATAGACCTCCTCAAATTAAATTTTGAGTTTTGCTCAAAAAAATTATACCTGCCGCACGGCCGGAAAGCAAAGCCAAATGTAGGTGCTGTTTTCCCACCGTATAAACGGCAGCTTTTTCAATGCCGGTGTTTCCTGCCAGGCGGGCGCCCGCTGCTGCGGGGAAGTTAGGGCAAATTTGCTGCGGCGTTTGCTAATAAGAAATAATAATACAAAGGATGCAAATCGATGGCGACCGGGGTCCTCGAAAATAGAAATTGAAGTCGAAATTATTACCCATGCAAGAGCGAGCGCAGAAAAGGAAAAATCTTTAAAGATGTTATTCTATACAAGCAGGCAGCGGATCCGATAAAGGGCAATCCGGCGGACAGGGGGGAACAAGACGCGGCGGCCGTTCCAGTTATTTGCCCTGGGGCAGCCCATTCCGGAGCCGTGCGCGAAACATGCCCGGAAGAACGCAGGGAGGAGTCTGGAAAGTCCTGCAGACCGGATTGAACCGGTCGCGGCGGCGTGGTACAATAAGCCGAACCGCAGAACAAATTCATAGAAAAAAGCGGGAGGTGCGGCTCCTGCAGCCGGAGAATGATGGCGAAACTATACTTTAAGTACGGGGCGATGGGCTCCTCCAAATCAGCACAGGCGCTGATAACAAAGTTCAATTATGAAGAACAGGGCATGAAGGTCTGGCTGGTAAAGCCCAGTGTGGACGTTCGGGATGGGGCGGAACTTGTCAGAAGCCGCATCGGACTCAGCCAGAAAGCCCAGATTATTACTCCGGAAGACAACCTCTACGAGCTGTATAAAATCAAGCCGAAGCCGCTGGACGTTATTATTTCCGACGAATGCCAGTTCTTTACTCCCGAGCAGATCGACCAGCTTCGAACGCTGGTCGATGAAGAGGACATTCCAGTGCTTTGCTTCGGCCTGCGAACCGATTTTCTGACGCACTTTTTCCCTGGATCGCGCCGACTGATGGAAATCGCAGATTCCATCACGGAAATCAAGACCATCTGCGCATGCGGGAAAAAAGCGACGGTCAACGCGCGCATCGACGGGAAGGGTCGGATTATTACAGAAGGAGAGCAGGTCTTTCTCGGAGGCAACGACAGCTATGTTGCCATGTGCTACAAGTGCTGGAAGGAGAAGATCGCGGAGCAGCGGAAAAAGCGCGGAAATCCGTGAATCGAATTCGATACAAAGAACTGAAGGCGAGCCGGATCGGCTCGCTTTTTCAATGCAGGGGAAAGCTCCGGCATTCCATGTCCTCCGGATTCTGTTGGACAGAATGCCGAAGAGGATAAAAATTACAAATTCCGAGAAAAACTTCCAAATTTCCTAGTAAAATAGAGAAAAACGCAACTTTTTTCGGGCAATGCACTAAAATTAGTTAAATATTAATCAAATTTTCGAATTGTTAACAAAATAACATTGAAATTTAGACAAAATGCCCCATTTTACGACCGTTTTTGCACCAATAATTGTTTACAGAGTAGAGCCTTTATGCTATATTACATCTGTATCGAAGTGAGAGGTGATGTAAATGCCCTTTAAGTTTAAAGGCGGAGTACATCCAAAATATATGAAGGCGCCACACATTCCTGTGACCGTCATCACTCCGCCGAAGGAAGTCATCGTACCGATGCAGATGCACATCGGTGCTCCATGCCAGCCTCTGGTAGCCGTTGGCGACAAGGTAAAAATGGGGCAGAAAATCGGGGATAATCCAAGCGCACCACTGTGCGCTGCGATTCACTCGCCTGTTTCCGGAACGGTGACAAAGATTGAGCCCCGACCGCATCCTCTGGGGGATGATCTGATGGCAGTCGTCATTGAAAACGACGGTCTGGACACGCCCAGCGATGAACTCAAGCCCATGACGGAAGAGGAGCTCAAGGATCCGAAAGCGATTCTGCAGCGCATGAGAGAGGCCGGCATTGTCGGCATGGGCGGCGCGATGTTTCCCACGGAATTCAAACTCCGTACCGGTCTCGGAAAGGTTGATACGCTGATTATTAACGGCGCGGAATGCGAGCCGTATCTTAACGGGGACCATCTCACCATGCTCAACCATCCGGAAGAACTGCTGAAAGGCATTCAGCTTGCCCGGACGGCCTGCGGTCTTGACAAGGCGTATTACGGAATTGAAAAGAACAAGCAGGATGCCATCGATCTGCTGAACTCCAAGGATCCGGCAAAATACGGCGTGGAAATTGTGCCGGAAAATGTCAAGTACCCGCAGGGCGGTGAAAAGCAGCAGATCAAGGCGATCACGAACCGGGAGGTAAAACCCGGCGGCCTGCCCTCGGGCGTCGGCTGCAACGTGATCAGCACCCAGACGGCTTATGCGATTTACCGTGCCTGCTATGAAGGCGTTCCCTGCTACGGGCGCATCATGACCATTGCCGGAAGCGGAATCGCCGCCCCGGTCAATGCGGAAGTTCGCATCGGCATGCCCTTCCGCTATATCATCGAGCAGTGCGGAGGCTTCGTCCGTGAACCGAAGAAGCTGGTCATGGGCGGACCGATGATGGGCCTTATTATTTCCAATATTGACGCAGTGAATATTAAAGGCACGGCGGGTCTGCTGGTCTTCACGGAAGAGGAAGATCGGAATGTAGAAGATCCGGTGTGCATCAACTGCGGCCAATGCCTGCAGGTCTGCCCGATGCGGCTGGAGCCCACCTATATGTATAAGTACTTCCTGAAGGGAGACTTCGAGGGCATGATGGCCTACCACATTACCGACTGCATCGAATGTGGCTGCTGCTCTTACAACTGCCCCGGCCGCCTTCCGCTGACGCACAGCTTCAAGACGGCCAAGATCCTGATTCAGAATAAGCAGAGAGAAGAGAAGGCGCGGGCGGAAGCCCTGGCAAAGGAGGCGGCGAAGTAAGATGGCTATGAAAGAAAGAGACTATGTCTTTGATGCATCCTATCAGCCGCAGGTCCGCACACCGCGGGGAACCAGCAACATCATGCTGGATGTGATTATCGCCCTGCTTCCGGCTCTGTGCGTCGGCGTCTGGGCGTTCGGCATGAAGGTGGTTCTGCTGCTGGCGGTTTCGGTCTGCTCCTGCGTTTTCTTTGAATGGATTTACCGCAAACTCATGAAAAAGCCGAAGAGCATCGGCGATCTTTCCGCCTGCGTTACGGGACTGCTGATGACATTGGTTATGCCGGTCAACGCGACATGGTGGATGATGATCATCGGCGCATTTTTTGCAATTATCGTTGTAAAGCAGCTCTACGGCGGTATCGGCAAGAACTTCATCAACCCGGCGCTCGGCGCGCGTGCGTTCCTGCTGGCTTCCTACTCCTCCGCCATGACTACCTGGGCGGTGCCGACGGCGCTTGCCGGACAGGTGGACGCGGAGACAATGGCCACACCGCTGAGCTACCTTTATGCGGACAACTTTACAGCACTTCCGGATTACTTCTCCATGGGAAATCTGTTCCTGGGAATCCGGCCGGGCTGCATCGGCGAAATCAGCGCGCTTGCGATTTTAATCGGCTTTGCGTATCTGCTCATCCGCAAGGTGATTACCTGGAGAATTCCGGTTTCCTTCGTCGGAACCGTCGCCGTTCTGTGCCTGATTTTCGGCAAATCCGGAACTGGCATGAATCATGCGGAATGGATGCTTTATAATGTACTGTCCGGCGGTCTGCTCCTGGGCGCCATCTTTATGGCAACGGACTATGCGACGAGCCCGGTTACGCCGAAAGGACAGCTTATTTACGGCATTGGCTGCGGCGCCATCACCGTTCTGATTCGCTATTTCGGATCCTATGCGGAAGGCGTGACGTATGCCATTCTGCTGATGAATCTGCTTGCCTTCTCCCTGGATAAGCACACCAAGGTGCGCCGCTTCGGCGTGAGCAAGGAAGACGAAAAGGCGGAAAAAGAAGCTGCAAAGAAGGAGGCAAAAGCATCATGAAAAATCAAACGCTTCGATTATCATTAATCCTCCTGCTGGTTGCTGCCATTACCGCCGGAATCCTGGGTGTGATTAACTACTTTACCGCACCGATTATCGCACAGCGGAATCTGGAAAGCACCATGGAATCCTATGCGGCGGTACTTCCTGCTGACAGCTATGAAGATGTGGAATACACCGGCGACGATCCGACAATCACGAAAATCTGCAAAGCGGCGGATGGATCCGGATGGGTCTTCGAGACATCTTTTTCCGGTGCACAGGGCATGATTAACATGGTTATCGGCGTCAGTTCCGAATACAAATGCATCGGCATTTCCATTATCAGTCACAGCGAGACATCCGGCTTAGGCGCTGTCGCTGCGGAGCAGAGTGAAAAGGGCGAAGCCTTCCGCAATCAGTTCATTGGAGTGGATGAAACGGCAGCCCTGCAGAAAAACGGTGGCGATATTGTTCAGATTTCCGGCGCAACGATTACATCGAACGCGATTACGACGGAAGTTGACCTTTGCATCACCGTTGCAAAGACATTGGGTTGAGGGGAGGTAGATACAAGTGAGTATTAAACAGCAATTCAGGGAAGGCCTCTTTACCAACAACCCCATTACCGTACAGCAGATCGGCATGTGCGCGACAATGGCAATCACGACGAGCCTGTTTAACGGTATCGGCATGGGCATTTCCGTCCTGATTATCCTGACCTGCTGCAACGTGGTTATTGCGGCAATACACAAAATTATTCCCAATGAAATCCGCCTTGCAATCTTCGTCGTTGTCATCGCAGGATTCGTAACGATGGTCGACCTGATTCTAAAGGCGTACATACCGGCACTGAGCAAATCATTGGGCGTATTTATTCCATTGATCGTTGTAAACTGCATCATTATCGGCCGGGCGGAGGCGTTCAGCCAGAAAAATTCGATTGGCCCGTCTTTTTGGGATGGCATTTTCAACGGTCTTGGCTACACCATGATACTGTTCTTCATGTGTGTTATCCGTGAATTTCTCGGAAAGGGTGCCTTCGGAGGCGGCCTGATTGATATTTCAAACGGCTTCCGGTTTACCATGGACGGAACCGGCGCCGGCATCCAGATCTTCAACAGCGACTTCGGTGCGAAAATTCTGACCAGCCCGGTGGGCGGCTTTATAACTTTAGGCACGATTATCGGAGCCATGCAGTATTTCCTGAAGAAGTCCGATGATAAGAAGAAGCGTAAAGCGCTGGAGGCGGCAGCGGCTGCCGAGGCAGCTCCGGTAAAGGAGGTTGCTGAATAATGTTGACGAACCTGCTTTCAATCGCGCTGGGTGCGATTCTGATTAACAACTTTATCTTTTCACAGTTTCTGGGCATCTGCCCCTTCCTGGGGTGCTCCAGCAAAATGGACACGGCCAGCGGCATGGGTCTGGCGGTTATCTTCGTCATGGGCTTGGCATCCGCAATCTGCTGGCTCATCAATGAGTATCTGCTGGTCCCGTTCGGCCTGGAATTCATGCAGACGCTTGCGTATATCCTGGTTATCGCAACGCTGGTGCAGTTCATTGAGATGTTCCTGAAAAAATCCGTACCCAGCCTTTATTCGGCCCTGGGCATTTATCTGCCGCTGATTACAACGAACTGCGCGGTGCTCGGCGTTGTGCTTCTGAATACACAGTACAGCTACAATTTCATCGAGTCCGTTGTTTACGGCATTACGGGCGGCGCCGGCTTCATGCTTGCTATCTGCCTGTTTGCTGCAGTCCGTGAGAAACTGGAGTTTGCGGATTATCCCCGCTGCTTCAAGGGATTTCCTATCAACCTGGTTTCCGCCGGTCTGGTCTCTATGGCCTTTATGGGCTTCAGCGGAATGAAGATCTTTTAAAGGAGGCCGGACAGAACTATGACAACATTAATTATGGCCATCGTTGTGCTGGGGGTTATGGGCGGTATTTTCGGAGCTCTTTTGGCCTTTGCGTCCAAGATATTCCATGTGGATACCGATCCCCGCCTGGAAGAAGTTCGCGCCTGCCTTGCCGGCGCAAACTGCGGCGCCTGCGGCTTTGCCGGCTGTGACGGCTATGCGGCTGCGGTAGTGTCCGGTCAGGCACCCACCAACAAGTGCGTACCCGGCGGCAAGGATGCCGCGGAAAAGGTAGCGGCAATTATGGGTGTTGCCGGCGGAGACGTGGAGAGAACGGTGGCATTTGTTCCCTGCAGCGGGGAAAATGGAGTCGCTGCCCGTCGATTCCACTATAACGGACCGAAAAACTGCCAAGCTGCCATGCTCTTCGGCGGACGAGATTCACGGGACTGCAAATTCGCCTGTGTCGGCCTTGGAACCTGTGTGCAGGCCTGCCAATTCGAAGCAATGCATATTGTAAATGGCATTGCCAAAGTCGACCGCGAAGCCTGCAAAGGCTGCGGTGCCTGCAGGGAAGTCTGCCCGAAGAAGATTATCCTGATGATTCCGTATAAGCAGAAAGTCATGCCGCAGTGCTCCTCCAAGGATCGCGGCGCGGTTGTCATGAAAGTCTGCGATGCCGGATGCATAGGATGCATGAAATGCCAGCGGGAGTGCCCGGTAAAGCCTGAACCCGCGATTACGGTTACAGACAACCTTGCACATATTGATACCTCGAAGTGCATTGGCTGCGGTCACTGCGCGACAGTTTGCCCGCGGCACATTATTCGCTGGCAGTATGGAGAACCGGCTGCCGTGGAGGAAAAAGCGGCGGAAGCCTGAACCGCGCAGGCGGAAATCTCACCGGAAGAAAATAAGCATCGTCGGTGGATGCATGACCGACGGTGCTTCTCTATTCCGGCGCGGGAGTTTTGGCTGGATGTGCTACAATAGGTACGGTTTTCCAATGCAAATATGTGAAACAGGAGAAATAAGAGATGCGAAAAGGCCGGAGAAGAAAACGGGTTTTACGCCAGACGGCGCTGCTTCTATGCGGCTTCCTTCTGCTGGCTTGCTCCGGCTGCGGCGGAGCGGTCTCCAATACACAGGAAGAGGGTTCGCACCGCACGCTTTTTGCCATGGATACGATTATGGATCTGCGGGCGTACGGTCCCCATGCGGACGAAGGCATTCGGGATGCAGTGGAGGAAATTACGGAATTGGATTCCGAGCTGAGTGCGGAAGACGAAAGCAGCCCGGTCTATGCGCTGAATCATGCCCAGGGAGCCGCCCTGGAAATGCCGGACTCTTTTCTGGAGATTCTGGGAAAAGCCGAAGAAATTTACGTGCGGAGCAGCGGGGCACTGGATCTGAGTGTTTACCCGCTGTCCGAACTGTGGGGATTTGTCGGACTGGAAGACAGCCACACGGGAACGGTGCCGCCGCAGGATGAGATTGATGCCGCACTAAAAAAACTCTGCTTTAAACAGATCGAACGGCAGGGAAGCCACATTTCCATTCCCGCCGGAAGTGAGCTGGGGCTGGGCGCCGCAGCAAAGGGCTATACGTCGGATTGTGTTCTGCGGGAAATGAAAGAGGACGGAGTGCAGAGCGCCGTTGTGTCTCTGGGCGGCAACGTGCAGACCTTGGGGGAAAAGCCCGACGGGACACCCTGGCAGGTAGCGATTGAAAACCCGGTCGATACGACCCAGTATGCCGGAATTCTGAGTGTCGGAGAAACGGCGGTCGTGACCAGCGGCAGCTACCAGCGCTACTTTGAAGCGGACGGAAAAAGATACCATCATATTTTGGACCCGCATACCGGTTACCCCGCCGACAGCGGGCTGCAGTCCGTTACGATTGTCTGCAGCAGCGGCCTGGAGGCGGACTGCCTGTCAACAGCGCTGTTTGTCCTGGGTAAGGACGGCGCGGAGGAGTACTGGAAAAAATACGGCGGGTTTGAAATGATCCTGATTGCGGACGATGGAAATCTCTATCTGACGCCGGCTCTGCAGGACAAGTTTTGCCTGACCGGGGATTTTCAGCTGAACGTCCTAGACTAACTCCCTGTAGCGAACGGCAGAAGGTGCGGATAGAAGGGGATCGTCAGCCCGAAGTATCGGAAATTTTAATTTCCGAAATATCCTGCCGGGAAAGATTGAAGTCCTCGGGAAGCTCTTCCTGTGATACAACGGATAGCACAAGCTTGTGCGGCAGGCAGGTAATCGGCGTGGTGCGCCCCGGCTGCAGGGTGCCTTGACGGACGCAGATTTTATCCGGACAGTTGGCGGACTGCATATGCACACCTTCCGAATCAATAACGAAGACATTCTCATTTCCCGAGATGGAATCCGAAATTCTGTACGTGCCGTAATCGGTAAGAGGAATTTCATAAAGGACGGAGCTGTTCTGATAGACTTCCACATAGTAATCCGATTCCGAATCTTTCCCGATTGCGGTATCCATGTCGAGACCGGAACGGCTGAGGAAGAACCAGGCAGCACCGGCTGCTAGGAGGAAGATGACAGTCAGAAGAACGTCGGTCTTCCAGCTTTGACGGAAAGGCCGAGGCTCGAAACGATACGTTTCCCCCCGGTTTGCTTTTTTCAGGGAGCGAAAGACTGCGAGAGACACGGAGCCGGTCAGCGGTCCCATAACAAGTCCGGACAAAACCAGCACGGGAAAATACGCCCAGACGGAGCCAACACCCAGAAGAACGGAAGCCATGGCAATTTGCCCGATGTTATGGCTTACCGCACCGCAGGAGGAGACGCCGATAACCCCGACTCTTGGCAGTCGGACGAGAAGGAGCATGACCGCAAGGCTGAGAACGCCTCCGGCAAGGGAGTAAAGCATCGCCGAAAAGCCTCCGCCGAAGAGCATGCTGGATAGAAATACTTTGCACAGCATCAGCAGGGCGGCTTCCAGCGTCGTACCCATATAGACGGCGTACAGCAGAACGGTGTTCCCGAGCCCGAGCTTTATACCCGGAATGGTCGGAGCAATGGGAATCAGAGACTCCACATAGCCGAGGACAAGAGATAAAGCGGTCAGGAGCGCGAATCTTGCGATGGTTCTGGTCTTCATAAAAAGAAAAAACCTCCGGGGCGGATAACCGCATGCGCCCATCACCGGGCGGTGATGGGCTGCATACGGCGGCAATGTGCCGATCAGTGTTTATTTCTGCGGTAAAGAGCCCCGAGCCCCTTCAGCAGAAGGTCATTGTCCAATACAATATCGTGCCTGCAGTGGGGGACAATAATCCGAGCCATGCTGCCGGTGGCAAGAATTATCGGATTATCCAACAACTCGTCGGTCATCCGGTCAATCATGCCGTCGATCATGGCGGCGCTGCCGTACACCACGCCGCTGCGCATGCAGTCGGCTGTATTCGTTGCGATCGTTTTCCGGGGCGCTTCAATGGATACATTTTGCAGCAGAGACGTATTGGAGATCAGCGCGTTCAAACTCAAAAGCATGCCGGGAATAATAGCGCCACCGATGTAGCTTGCATTGCGATCAATTACCGATATAGTCGTTGCGGTATCCATATCCAGCACGATTGCCGGCGCTCCGTATTCCTCAATGGTTGCCGCGGTCAGCGCAACAAGGTCCGCACCCATGGTGCTGGGCGCGTCTATTTTGATATTGAAGCCCGTGCGGATGCCCGCGCCGACTACGAGAGGCTGCACTTTCAAAAGCTTTTCAATGGCGATGTGCACGGAGTCGGTGACCGAAGGGACAACCGACGAAAGAATTGCGCCGTCAATCTGCTTCAGATCAATCGCTTCAAATTCCAGCAGCTGCCGAAGCTTTACAGCATATTCGCTGATGGTAGATAGTTTGTTTGTTACGATTTTTCCAATGTTGTGAACATGGCTGCCTTCAATACAGCCGATGGCAATATGGGTATTGCCGACGTCTACCGCAAAGATCATACGGAACAACCCCCTTCTGGCAGGGCAGCTTACAGCCCCAGTTCCTTTTCCAGATCTTCAACTTCCTTCAAATATAGCGTATCCATACCGTCAGAGGGTATGCGGAAACCGACGCGGGGCGAAACAGAGAACTTCTCTACCGCAGGACCATCCATCAGACAGGAGCGCTTGAACTGCTGGCTGAAAAGTCTGCGGCAGTAGCTCTTGAGCCAATGAATCAGCTCTTTGTCATCAAACTCGTCTCCGTATGCAATTTTTGCCAGCCGGAAGGTCTTGCGCGGAGTAAAGCCGCAGATCAGCATCTTATGCGTAAAGAAGTCCTGCAGGCTGTACGATCCGACGCTTTCTTCGCTCTTCTGCTCAATCGTGTCATCGTGTACCGGAAGAAGCTCCGGTGTTACCGGGCAGTCCAGTACGTCCCACAGCGCATCCGCCAGAGTCTTGTTTTTCGTATTTTGGGCGATATGCTTGACAACGGCGCGGACCTGCGTTTTTGTTACGCCCATGTTGACGTCGTACATGCTGGTATGATCCCCGTTATACGTACACCAGCCGTCGATATATTCGCTGAGATCCTCGGTTCCCACATCCAGACCGTTCACTTCATTTGCAATATCCATGAGCACCTGCGTTCGCTCACGGGCCTGGGCATTTTCAAAGGCGATGCTGTAGTCATCGCGGGCGTGCCCGATATCGTCAAAATGCTGGTTTACACTGTCCCCGATATCGATAACGCGAACCTCGGCGCCGATCTGCTCGGCAACGATAATCGCATTGGATTTCGTACGCGAAGTTGTGCCGAAGCAGGGCATGGTGCAGGCGACAACGTTCGTGCCGGGCAGGCCCATGCGCCGGATGGCTTCCGCGCAGACCATAACGCACAGCGTGGAATCGACGCCGCCGGAAATTCCGACAACGCAGTGATCCAGCCCGGCATATTTCATACGCTTGACCAAGCCGGAAACCTGAATATCAAAAAGCCTTTCACAATAGGCGGGAATATCCTTCTGCAGTTCCGGAAGATGCGGGTTCTTGGAAAAATAGCGCGTGAGGGTGGTTTCCGATTCTTCCAGGCCCCAGTCAATACACGACAAGGTGTCGACATCGAACTGCCGATCCGCGATGCGGAGATTCGCAAGGTAATTCACATCAATTTCGGATAGGGCATAGCTGTCTTCGGCTTCGCTCTCACTGAGAATTACTCCATTTTCCGTCACCATGCAGAGACCCGAATACACATTGTCGGTAGAGGACTCTCCTTTGCTGGGAGAAGCAGTAAGAAAACCTGCCTTCAGATGCTCTGAGCAGAATTTTATCTTCTGCTCTTCCTCCTCCCGCGAGGTAACCGTCATGGGAAAGCTCGCAAGCTGCACAATGACGGACGCTCCGGAAAGGCAGAGATCCAAAGAGGGAGGAAGCAGGGCGTCCTTGTCGGGGCCAAGTTCCATGCCGACGATGAGATCTCTGCAGCAGGAATGCCGAAACAGCAGATTATTGCCAAACGGAACCTCCGAAGCGCCGGCAGCGTCTACCGTCTGATACTCTGAATCATTATCCGGAACGGCAAACAGCGTGCCTTCTGCATCCTGCCGCGGAACAAAGCCAAGAATACTGCCGTCGAAAACGGCGGCGCCGACACTGTAGACTCGAACACCGACACGAAGCGGGAGTCCGATGAGAATCAGCATGTCCATGTTCCTGCTTGCCTCTGCGACTTTTTGCAGAGCCCGCTCTGCACCATCGAGAAGAGGACGCTGTGTGAAAAGCGCGCCGCAGGTGCATCCCGTGAGTGTGAGTTCCGGAAAGGCAAGAATCCGAACACACTTTTTCTGTGCGTCCTTCATGATTTCAATCGCCCGATCCGCATTGTAATCCGGGTCTGCAACACGGATCATCGGTGCGGCGGCTGCCGCCTTGATAAAACCGTCAAACATAGAATCATATCCCCCAATCTAACCGGCCAATCTAGGATCGCCGGAAAGTAAATAGACTTTCATCGAAATATCGAAGCAGCGCAGAACGCGTTACGGCGTAATGCTTACTTTCAATGACTACTGTCAGCCGTCCGTTTTCGGGATAGCAATCGGTGATGCCCTCAACGTTCGGAAATACCGAGGTCTCCAATTCCCTTTGCAGTTCGTCCAAATGCTGCTGATAATATGCGGCTTCCTCCGGCGGTTCGTATCCCGGAATGGGATCCCGGCCCGCGGTGAAGCATAGGACCAGAACCGCGATGGAAAACAGGAGGACCAGAATGGCGCCTCCGGGCCGCAGCCAGCGGACAAATTCCTGCCCTGCAGATTCCTGCGGGCGCTCCTCTTCCGGCATCAGATCGAAATCCGGTCGGCAATATACTGCCGGACCCCCTCCAGCGGAATGCGGACCTGCTCCATCGAGTCGCGGTCCCGTATCGTGACCTTTCCATCTCCTGCGGCCCCCGTATTCGGATCGTCTACCGTCTGGAAATCCAGTGTCACGCAGAAAGGCGTTCCGATTTCATCCTCCCTGCGATACCGTTTGCCGATGGAACCGGTTACGTCAAAATCGCACATAAAATCCCTTGAAAGCTCTTCGTAAAGCTTCTGTGCCGGACCGGTCAGAATCTCTTTTTTCGAGAGCGGCAGAATGGCGCATTTATAAGGCGCAAGAGCCGGGTGAAGGTGCAGGACGGTACGAATGTCATCATGCCCCTTCTTATCCTGTCCCACGACCTGCTCGTCATACGCGTCCGTCAGGACGGCAAGAACGCAGCGCTCCACGCCGAGGGAAGGCTCAATCACGTACGGAATGTAGTGCTCGTTTTTATCCGCATCATAATAAGTCAGGTCCTGACCGGAAGTTTCCTGATGACGAGTGAGGTCATAGTTCGTCCGGTCAGCGACGCCCCATAGTTCGCCCCATCCGAAGGGGAAGAGATACTCAAAGTCCGTGGTTGCCTTGGAATAGAAGCTCAATTCCTCCGGCTCATGATCCCGCAGACGGAGATTTTCCTCCTGCAGGCCGAGCGTCAGCAGAAACTGATGGCAGAAGTTTCTCCAGTATTGGAACCACTCCATATCGGTGTCGGGCTCACAGAAGAATTCCAGTTCCATCTGCTCAAATTCACGGACGCGGAAGATAAAATTTCCCGGTGTAATTTCATTGCGGAAGCTTTTTCCAATCTGGCCGATGCCGAAGGGGAGCTTCCGTCGGGTTGTCCGGGCGACATTGGCGAAATTAACAAAAATTCCCTGTGCCGTTTCCGGCCGGAGATATACGGTATTCTTTGCGTCTTCGGTAACGCCTTGAAACGTCTTAAACATCAGGTTGAACTGACGGATATCTGTAAAATTATGCTTGCCGCAGGAAGGGCAGGGAATCTGGTGCTCCTCAATGTAGTCCTTCATTTCCTGCTGGCTGAAAGAATCTATTGGCTTGGGCAGGGAAACGGCATTGTCCGCTGCCCAGTTTTCGATCAGGTCGTCCGCACGGAAGCGTTCCTTGCATTCCCGGCAGTCCATCAGAGGATCGGAAAACCCTCCCAGATGACCGGAGGCGATCCATGTCTGCGGGTTCATCAGAATAGCGGCATCCAGACCGACGTTATACGGGTTTTCCTGGATGAATTTCTTCCACCAGGCTTTCTTTACATTGTTTTTCAGTTCTACACCGAGAGGGCCGAAATCCCAGGTGTTTGCCAAACCGCCGTAAATCTCGCTGCCGGCAAAAATGATGCCGCGGTTCTTGCACAGCGCAACGATTTTCTCCATCGTTTTATCTTGATTTTTCATTACCGTTCCTTTCCTGCGGCTGGCTGCCGCAGAGATATAAAATCATGCCCTCAGGGCACCTCACAAATATATCATAATCAGGGGCTGTTCGCAACGCCGGCGGGGGTGGAGAGCTTCATGAAGAAAGGCGGAATTCCCTGGGAAAAGCGGGGCAGCTCAGAGATAATGAAGCGCTCCGCTCATATGTTCGATGGAGACAAGAAGCTCCTCCCGGGCGAGCGTCGCGCAGTGATTTTTCAATGCGAGGTAAACCGGCAGATGGTGCTCGTACTCGTGAAGTTCCGTAATGTCCATCCGCCGCATGATGTACAGGCGGTAGCGGAGCAGGCTGCTTTGTATCATTGCGTAAGCGTCGATGAGATAGCGATTGCGGGAGGCGTTCACAATCAGCTGATGAAAGGAAGCGTCGGCTTTCGCATAATCATCGGAGCACTGAACGGGAGTTTGAATCTTCAGACGAAGCAGGGCCTGCCGGAGCTGCACAAGCTCGTCGTCCGTAATCCGCCCGGCAGCGTAGTACACGGCACTGCTTTCAAAGGCTTTCCTTGCTTCCAGCAGCGCGGCGCAGTCTTCATAGCGGATCGCGGCAACCCGCGGGCTTTTCCCGGAAGGCCATTCCACAAGGTTTTCCCGCTCCAGCCGCCGCAGAGCGGCCTTGACGGGGGAACGGCTCACGTTCAGTTCGGCGGCAATTTTGGATTCAACGAGAAGCGTACCGGGCTTGAATTCCAAACCTATTATCGCCTGATACAGGTAGGTATAAACCGTTTCATTGATTGGCTTGAAGGGGTTGTTTTCCGGGTTCCCAAGTTCCATTCCGTTCATAGATTTTCCCCCGCTTTCTGAAATGTGAGAAAATAAAACCACTAAAATTGTAGCACATTTTGAAAGGACCGCATTGCAAAATAGCCAATCCGAAGGAAAAATGCCGGAAATGGGATTTTGGAATTTGCAGCAAAGAATAAAAATGTTGGAATCGGTCATTTTTTGACGCAGGGAACCCAGGCCTTTTACAATAGAAACGGAAGGAAAAAGAAGGATCCGGGAAAGGAGATTGCGGATGAAAAACAGAGTCAAAGAGAAGCTCCGCGCCAAGGAGCAGGTATTCGGCACATTCCTCTGGTCTTCAAGCAGCACCGTCGTAGAATGCATGGGCTATACGGGACTTGATTATGTTATTATTGACTCGGAGCACAGCCCGATTGACACGGAAGGCGCCATCGGTATGATTAATGCGGCAAAGCTGAAGGGGCTGACTCCTTTCGTCCGGGTGAAGGAAGTCTCGAGGGCGGCGATCCTGAAAATGCTCGACGGGGGTGCGGAAGCGCTGGTCATTCCCTGCCTGAAGAGCGTTGAGGAAGTTCGGAAAGTGGTTGAATACGGAAAATATCAGCCTGTCGGGGAAAGAGGATTTGCGCAGAGCCGGCAGGCCGGGTACGGGTATGAAGACTACGCACGGGATCTGCAGGGCTATTTCAAAGTGAGCAATTCCCAGACCATGCTTCTACCGATGTGCGAAACCGCCGCATTTCTGAAAGACCTGGAAAAAATTGTGAAGCTGGAAGGGATTGACGGTATTTTCGTCGGACCGTACGATCTGTCGGTAGCGCTCGGGGCTCCCGGCGTTTTTGACACGGACGAATTCCGGAATGCCCTGCTCTGGATCGCGGAGGTCTGCAGAGACAATGGAAAGTACTCATTTATTTTTTCCAATGGACCGGCTATGGCAGCGCAGCATACGGCAATGGGCTACCAGGGAATCGCATTGGGGACGGATGTGCAGATGCTGATCGAAGCGTACCGGACTTCGATGGAAAAAGTAAAGAATGGGAAATAAGCCGCTGATAGCGGAGGAGGTTAGAAAATGGCAAAAGTAATACGTTTTGAAGATCTGCGGAAGATTCGGTTCAATCAACTGGGGGAAAGGCAGATTATGACAGGACACAATGCAATGTTCGTGAAAAACACCGTGTATCCGGGCTTTCCTCCTTTTCCGCACAAGCACCCGCATGAGCAGATCCTAACAATCTTTTCCGGCGTTGCGGACGTGACGGTCGGGGACGAAACATTCCGGATGGGACCCGGTGATATGATTTATGTACCAAGCAACACGATGCATGATTTCCGAGTCGTCGGCGATGAACCCGTAATTAATTACGACATCTTTTCTCCGGTTCGGGAGGACTTCCTCATGCAGCTTTCGCAGGCGGAGCAGGAGCAGAAAGAAAACAAGGACGACAATGCAAGGAGGCAGACAAAATGAGTGATTATGAGACAGCGATGGAAAGAATTGCTCCCTGCGGGCTGCACTGCGGAAAGTGTTTTGCCTTTGCAAAAGGGGATATTCATGAAGCGGCCGGGAAGCTGCAAGAAAACCTGGGGAATTTTGCTCCCTATGCGGAGCGGTTTACAAAAGCCTTGGATCCGGTGTTTGAAAATTATCCTGCGTTCCGAAAACTTCTTGACTACATTGCCGATGCGCAATGCGGCGGCTGCAGGAAGGAAAAATGCAAATTCTATACCAACTGCAAGGTACGGGCATGCACAGAGGCGAAAGGAGTAGACTTCTGCTATCAGTGCGATGAGTTTCCCTGCGATCATACAGGTTTGGACGAGAACCTCTACCGACGTTCGGTCGCAATCAACCGGCGTATTCAGGAAATCGGACTGGTAGCCTATTATAACGAGGTAAAGGATAAGCCAAGATATTGATGCAATAAAAATATAGGAATATGAATTGGACCCGCAGACGGAAATGGAGATCGGTTTCCGCTGCGGGTTTTTCGATTCCGGGAAAGCCCTTGCAAAGTGGAAACGGAAAAGGGATGCGCGGTAGGAATCCAATCGGGTTTCCCGATCCCGTTGATCCGCGCGTATAGCGGTTTCTTTACACTTTCCTGCCATTATGCTATAATGTGGCAACCTACAGAGTCATTGTTACCGGCAAGGCACATTGCAGGTGAGGTTGGGAAACGGGCCGGTAAGGCTCGGAAGGAAAGCGCAATGGAAAAGAAGGCACAAAACACGGAGCCGAAGGTTCCGGAAGTTGTGAACGATGCACCGGTTCCCGGGCAGAAACTGAAAGAGCCTCCGAAACCCCTGAAGGTTAAATACAGGGTTAACCGGAAAGGTTTTTTAATGAAAACCGCGATGGTTCTTGCAGGACTGTCCATTATTTTCCGCTTTATAGGCTACTGGGGAATCTGGAACACGGACATGGACGCGTTTTACCTGAAGCTTCTGCTTCCGGCTGCCTGCGCGGCATTGTTTCTCCTGACGCTGTTCGCCGGCTCCAAAGCCCTGTGGCTGACATCCATACCGGTTTTCCTGGAAGCGGTTTTCTTAATTATTGAAACATTTTCTATCCAGATCTGGTGGATTAAAGTTTTGGGAATTCTCCTGTATGTAGTCGCCGTATGTGTATATGCGATGACAGTATTCGGGAAGATTCGAACAAACTGGCTTCTTGTGGTAGTGATCGGAGTTCCGCTGGTGTACCATTTGGCGGTTCAGGATCGCTCCAGCCTTGTATATGCCTCTTCGCCGGATACACTGATCGGATGGATGCCGGAAATTTCGGCTGTCTGCTTTCTTATTTCGCTGCTTTTCGTTGCTCTGAGCATGGAAAAAGTTCCGCCAAAGGGCGTATACGACCCGAGAGCCGAACTCGAGCAGATTCGGGGATTGAAGTACGTACCGGCGGAGATGGAATATCGTCGGCGGAAAAAAGCGGAACCGCCCGCGGCCAATAGCACGGCTGAGGAGGAATATGAACCGCCGGAAGAGGCGGAGCAGGAACCGAAAAGCCCGGCGGAGAAAAGGCCAGCCGCAGAACCGAAACCGGCGCGAGAGGAAAGCAAGCCATTGCAGAACGGGGAAGCAAATGCGTCGGCAGCGGGTGCGAAAGAGAAGCGGCCCTCCGTTCCGACAGAAAAACCAGTATGAGACCATTTAACGAACAAAACCGAAAATACTATATCATAATGGCGGCGGTACTCGTGATCGCCGTTCTTTTCGCTATCGTCATGCTTGCCCATGTATCCAGCATCCGGAAGTACCAGGATTATTACAATAACGGAATGCAGTATTACGCATCCGGAGATTACGCCAATGCGGCACTGTATCTGGAAAAAGCCGTTAAAGCACAGGAGACCGGGGAGGCCATCACACGTCTTGCGGAATGCTATCTCCGACTAGGGGAGCGGGATAAGGCAATTGCGCTTCTAGAAAAATACCAACGGCTTGAAGAAGTTGCGGAAATGCTTAAAAAAGTTCGAAATATGGATATGGATTCGGCAACGGTTACGATAGGAGACGAGACAATTTCCGTTACGGCAAAAAGCGTCAGCCTCGCAAATCGTGGCCTTACAAACGAGGATATCCTGCCGCTGGCGAAGCTGACGGAACTGGAAAGCGCATCCCTGAACGGCAATAAAATAACGGACATCAAGGTGCTTTCCGGTCTTACCCATCTTACAACGCTGAATCTCGCGGATAATCAGATTACGGATATTTCCGCCCTCAGCAATCTTCCTAATCTCCGCATTCTTTATTTAGACGGTAATAAAATTACGGATTTTACTCCGCTGTATGGTCTGAAGAATTTACGAATGCTCAGCATCCGCAATATAAGCATCAAGGAAAAAACGCTGCAGGAATTGAAAGCAGCGCTGCCAAACTGCAGAGTGCACGCCGAGCAGGGAGATAAAGTCGAAGACATTTCCATAGGGGGGAAAACATTCCGAAGCGATGTGACGGAACTTGACCTGAGTGGAATGGGAATAACGGACATTAAGGCGCTGGAGAACTGCACAGCGCTTGTAAGCCTGAACATACGGGACAACAGCATCAGTGATCTGAGTCCTCTCATGGGGCTGTCTTCACTGCAGACATTGGATGCGGCGGGCAACCGCATCAGTGACCTTAGCCCGCTGATGGGCTTGACCGGCCTGCAGAAACTTGACTTGAGCGACAATTATATCGCTGCGGTGGATAGCTTGGGGGGGCTTGCCAGCCTGCATACGCTGGTATTGTCCGGAAACAGTCTGCGCGGCTTTGCGGCATTTGAAAATCTGCAGTCTCTGCAGGAGCTGGACCTGCGCTATACGGGCATTCGGGATGGCAATCTGTCGAGCCTTTACGGCCTGACCGGCCTGCAGAATCTGTATCTGGAAGGGAACAGCCTTTCCCAAAGCGCTGTGGACGCCCTGCAGAGCCACCTCAGCAGCTGCAGCATCTACCATTCCGCTATGGAAAACAACATTGTACTCGGCAATGAATCTTATCCGGCAGATTCCACTTCGATTGACGCTTCCGGGAAAGGAATTTCCGACTTGTCTGCCGTACCAGGCTTCACGCATTGCACAACGCTGAACCTCTCAGACAACAGTATCTGCAGCATTAGCCCGATTGCAGGGATGACATGGGTAGAAAATCTGGATCTTGCGGGAAATCTGATCGAAGATCTGTCCCCTCTGGAAACAATGACCGGGCTTCGTGTACTGAATCTTTCGAACAACCCCTATTCAGATATATCTCCGCTTCTGAAGCTGACTGGGCTGCAGCAGCTGTATATAAGCGACGAATCCGTAAATGAGTCGGATCTGAAGAGCCTGCAGCAGGCCCTTCCGAATTGTGAAATATACCGAAACGGAAAACTGTACGAATGAGACTTTTCATATCGATTCCCTGCAGTGCTGCTCTTGCGAAAGGACTGCAGGAAGTTCAGACGAAGCTTCGCAGGGAGAGCTATAAAGGCGGATTTCCTCCTCTGGAGAAACTGCATCTTACGCTGGTTTTTCTAGGAGAGACTTCGGAGGCGCGGCTGCCGGAGCTGAAGCGGGTACTTTCAGGCGTTTCGGTTCCATCTTTTACTCTTCAATGCACCGGCTTAGGAAAAATTCGGGAGCGCTCCGGGGAAATATGGTGGATGGGAACGGACGAGCCGCCGGGTCTACTGCAGCTTTCCGCGGCGCTCCGTGCAGCACTGGATGTAGCCCGGTTTCCTTATGATCGAAAAGCATTCCGGCCGCACATCACGCTGGGGCGACGGGTTATTCTAAATCCGGGCGTGCATCCGATGGAGTGGCCGCTGACGGGACTTACGCAGAAGGCTGCAAGCTTTTCCCTGATGGAGAGCTGCCGCCTCCCGGATGGAAAATACGAGTATCGGACCCGGATGAAATTCCCGCTGGCATGAAAAGCCGTCGTGAGCGGGAAGAGAGAAGTGAGACGGTGTGGCAGGAAAGCAGAATGCTATCGACTTTGCCGAAAAAAAACGGTAGAATAAGACAAGCGGGAGAAGGGTGGAAACCCGCCGCCGCATGAAGGAGGAATAGCCATGAAGTTTACATTTACAGACAAAAAATGGGAATCTTCGCCGGAACTGAGAGAATATGCGATCAAGAAGGTTTCCAAGTTGGATCGCCTGTTTCGCTCGGAAGGGGAGGCCTTCATTACTTTCAGCTACGAGCGAGGCCGGTATCGGGCGGAGATTACAATAAAAAATAACGGAATGTTCTACCGGGCAAACGAGTTTACCAATGACATGTATGCCTCCATCGACTCCGGTGTTGCGGCTATCGAACGGCAGATTCGCAAAAACAAAACCCGGCTGGCAAAGCGGCTGCGTGAAAATGCCATTGAAAAAGAGTATGCGGGACTGCCCCCGGAGGAGGAAGAGGAAGAAGAATTTAAGATCGTCCGAAACAAGCACTTCTCCATTAAGCCTATGACCCCGGAGGAAGCCATACTGCAGATGAATCTTCTGAATCATGAATTTTTTGTTTACCGCGATGATCAGGAAAACGGAGCCATCTCCGTAGTGTATCGCCGGAAGAACGGCGGATATGGTTTGATTGTAGATGATGGCGAGCAGTAGCAGCAAAGGGAAAGAAGAGAACCAATATTTACAAGAAACTGGCGGTCTGTATTTATGCAGCCCGCCAGTTTTCGTAAAGTTCGTAAAGGATGGATCGCGACGCAAGAGCCTGAATCCTTAGGTATAATCTGAAAGCTCTATAAGCCGTATTTCCCTTGTTCGGACCGCCCCGTCACGCCAGAGCGTCAGAGCGATTGTGTCGCCTGTTTCCAAATCCGCTTTAATGTTCGCTAGGTCTTCCGTTGTGCGGACGTCTGCCCCATTGGCTTTTGTAATGATATCTCCGGCTTCCAGTCCCTGCGCTTTTGCGTCAGTCTTTTCATAGACCTGCAGGATATACAGACCGGCAGGCAGCTCATAGTAGGCACGTACTTCATCGGGGACCGCCATTACAAGAATTCCAATACTGGGCCGGCCGGATATGGTTCCGGTGCGTATCAGTTCATTGACATAGTCCACGATGGCGGCGGTCGGAAGAGCAAATCCGATGCCTTCCACGCTGGTACTGGTCGATACACGCTTCATATTGACGATGCCTACGACATGACCGTGCATGTCTAATAGAGGACCGCCGGAATTTCCGTTGTTGATAGCGGCATTCGTCTGAATCATTGTCAGTGTGTGTCCATTATACTGAACAGTACGGTCAATGGCGGAGACGATGCCATTGGTGAAGGTGCCGGACAGATTTCGCTCCAGCGGATTTCCGATGGCAGCCACCGCATCGCCGACCTGAAGTTCAGAGCTGTCGCCAAATGTCGCGGGATCCAGATCTGTTGCGGGGATCTTCAAAATCGCGATATCGTTCGTGCTGTCTGAACCAATAAGCTGCGCCTCATATTTTGAATTGCCGTTCAAAATGACATAGCAGGAGTTGCAGCCTTCCAGAACATGGGCATTGGTAATGAGCAGACCATCTTCGCTGATTACAATCGCCGTTCCCATAAAGCCGCCGGCGCCGGAAGGGAGAAACGAATACACGGCAGCGACGGAGTTGATATTCTGCTGATAGACTTCCTGCAGCGTGAGCACTTCCGAATCCCCGCCGACAAGATTCATCTGCGCGGAGCCCGTATAGGCTGTTTTCTGAATTAGGACCGGAGAAGCCTCTTCGGAAGTGGGGTAAGTTTCGCGGAAATACTCTTTGTAGTCTGAAGGAAAACTCTGTTCCGTATCTGCGGAAGTGTCCTTTGCACGATGATTCATGAATACGGCGGCGCTTAATCCAGCCAAAATAGCGAAAACCAGACACAGGGACAGAATTTTTACTCTGCGATGCTTTTTTTTGCTTGCCGCAGAGATCGTTTCTGTCCGTGGCTTGTACCAATCATCGGCAGGCTGCAGATCGGGTTTTGCACTATACCATTCATGCTCATTCATAGACTTCTTTAACTCCAAATCCATCCCTCTTCTAAGAGACTGAAAATGCGGTAACTCTCTGTTTTCCGGTGTTCCACCGAACGGCAGCCACTACGGGTTTTCTCTCCGGTTTTTTTCCTTTCTCGATATGGGCGGTGCGGAGGATCCGCCTGCCACTTCGGTCTTTTCCGGCTTTTTCCGTTTTCTTTTATCTTTCTTTCCCTGCGGTTTGCCCTTCTTTGTTCTGTCTCCCGCCGCCTCCGATTCCTCGGGTGCTTTTTCGGGCTCCGAAGCCATGGTGAGAGTAAAGACAAATTCCGTTACATTGTCCTTGCTGTTTACCGCAATATCCTCATCGTGATTATTGATAATGGTTTTGACCAGATAAAGTCCCAGGCCAACACCTTCCTTGTCAATGCTTCTGGAGCGGTCGGACTTATGGAAACGATCGAAAATGTAAGGAAGATCATCCTGCGGAATGGTTTGGCCTCTGTCTTTAATGGATACGTACGCTTTGTTGCCGGAACGGTAGAGCCGAACCGTGATCGTGCTTCCGGGAAAGGCAAATTTAATCGCATTGTCCATCAGGTTGTATATTACCTGTGTAATGGCGTCCGGATCGGCGTAGACGAAGAAATGATTTTCCGGCAGCTGCAGATCTACATCAATCTTCTTATCCGCGGTGCGACGCTCGAAGCTTAGCAGAGTCTCCAGCATCAATTCCGTAAGGTCAAAGTTCTTGCGTCGGGTTTTATCTGCGGTCTGGGCCTGCATACGGGAAACATCCAGCATGTTCCGCACAAGACGCGACAGCCGGTTGGTTTCATCAGCAATTGCTTTGAGATAGCGATTTTCGTCTTCCTTCGGAATTGTTCCATCAAGAATGCCGTTGGCAAAACCGGCAATTGTCGTCATCGGCGTTCGCAGTTCATGCGAAATGTTGGCAATAAATTCCTGCCGGTGCTTCTCGGAATTTTCCAGGGAATCCGCCATCTCATTGAAAGAATCAATAAGGGTACCCAATTCATCGGTCCGCTGCCCCTTATTTTCCACGCGAACGGAAAAATCTCCATGCGCAAAACGGCGGGAGGCGAGGGCAATCTCGTCCAGAGGCTCGGACATTTTCTTGGAGTAGAAAAGACTCAGCATTAATGCCAGAAGCACAACGGCACACACCATAGCCATCGAAACCCAAAGGAAGGTACGGTAGGCGCCGACAATGTTGGTCGTATCGCTGGAGACGAAGACGTACCCGAGCCGGTTTCCGGACGGATCGTCAATGGGTTTGGCTACAACAAACCGGGTGCCGGAATAAAAGCCGTCCAAATTTGAGAGCTGATCGATGCCTCCCTCGGACTGCAGAAGCTCCATAACATTGCGGCTCATCTGCTGGCCCATATGTTCGCAGTAGTATTCCCGATCGCTGCACAGGACGATGGTTCCCTCCGGGTTTGTGATAAAGATATGGTTTCCAGAACTTGTAGAGATAGATGTGATAACAAGCCGCAGATTCCAGCTGGACACGTTGCCATCCACGGAAAGGGCAGAGGCGGTGCGAGAGACTTCATCCGCATTCCGATCCATTTTCTCCCGATATTCCGTAATGAGATAGCTTCGCCCAAGAATAATAAAGGCAACCGACAGCATTATAAAAGAGCAGATCACCAGCATGGCGGTTGCCATGAAATTCCGAAAATAAATACTGTTAGTGCTTTTCAAAGTACCGTCATTCCTCGACTTCGAATTTGTAGCCGACGCCCCATACGGTCTTCAGGGACCATTTATCCGATACACCTTCCAATTTTTCCCGCAGACGCTTGATGTGGACATCGACGGTGCGGGAGTCGCCGAAATAATCAAACCCCCAGACTTCGTCCAGCAGCTGATTGCGGGTAAAAACGCGATTCGGCGCGGAAGCAAGATGATAGAGAAGTTCCATTTCCTTCGGGGGAGTATCAATCTTCTCGCCGTTAACGATCAGTTCGTAGGAGTCCAGGTTAATCACCAGCTTGTCAAAGGTAAGCTTGTGCTCCGCCGGCTCTTGTGCCTCCTCAGCACGGCGCATGACCGCATGGACTCGAGCCAAAAGCTCGTTTACATCGAAAGGCTTCGTAATATAATCATCGGCGCCCATTTCCAGACCGTTTATTTTGTCCGTCGTTTCCCCTTTTGCGGTGAGCATGATAATGGGAACTTTGGAGGTCTTCCGAATTTCAGTGCAGACCTGCCAGCCATCCAGAACGGGAAGCATGATGTCCAGCAGAACGATATCCGGATTAAAGGTCGAAAACATACTGACGCCTTTTCCACCGTCTTCGGCGATCTTCACCTCAAATCCGTCTTTTCCAAGATAGAGGCGAAGCAGTTCTGCAATATTGCCGTCGTCCTCTACAACAAGAGCCTTTTTGCTCATAGTGAAAACCTCCTTACGCCGCTTATGCGGTAGAGACGCCCGTGCGGCTGTCTGTCTGAAAGCACCGGCTTGTTACGCCCATTTACGCTTTGCATTAATAGAATGATTATACATTTTACGGCAGGGAAAGAAAATAACAAAATGTAAAAAGTGAGCCGCTCCGAAGAACGGCTCACCGTTAGATTGTTTCCCTTTATTTCAGCAAACCGCGATCAGGCAGCCGCTGCTTTCTTTTCCTTTTTCTGCTTGGACAGAGTGGAGATACCTTCTATCACAAGGATAATAGCAAGCACAATGAGGATGATGGACCAGATCATCTGGAACCAGTCGCCCCAGCCGGAGCCTGTGCCGCCAGCGATAGCAGAGATCTTCTTGATAACGGTCATGACCAGAGAGGTCAGCGTTGCGCAGAGCATGAAGATCATCGGGATGAAGAACATGCCGTTGCTCTTTCCAACCTGGCCAAGCCAAGCTGCGACAGCCAGCATTGCGATACCTGCAAGCAGCTGGTTTGCTGCACCGAACACGCCCCAGATCTGGCTCAGCTTCAGCAGACCGAAGGTGCATCCTACGATGACCATGATCAGAGTGCCAACGATAGGAGTTGCAAAGAACTTGCGCGCACCCTTGAGATCGTCATAGGTCTGTCCTTCCGGGGTGAAGAGCTCGCTGAACATGTAGCGGGCAAGACGTGTGCCGGAGTCAAGAGACGTCAGAGCGAAGACGGAAACTGCCAGCGTCAGCAGGGTGTAAACTAGGTTGTATCCGGAAGTGCCGGGCTCAGCAAACATGGTTGCAATACCACCGGCGAAGATGGTCGGAGGAGCCTGGAGGCTGTACAGAGCGCCGTTGGCGGTGTCGCCGACTTTCGTCCACACAACGCCTGCGGCAATCAGGGCAACAACCGCCAGCAGGGACTCAATGATCATTGCGCCGTAGCCGATGGCTTTCGCGTCTTTTTCATTGTCGAGCTGCTTTGTTGTTGTACCGGAAGCAATCAGGGAATGGAAGCCGGAGCAGGCACCGCAGGCGACCGTGATAAACAGGGTCGGGAACAGGGTGTTGCCATTTGCCAGTTTCCAGCCGGTGAAAGCAGGAAGCTCCATCGGCTTGTTGGAAATAACAATGCCGATGACGGCAAGGATCATCATGCCGTAGAGCAGGAACGATGACAGATAGTCACGAGGCTGCAGCAGCATCCAGACCGGCAGCAGGGAAGCGACGGTGATGTAAACCGCAATGAAGACAACCCATGCAGTACGGCTCATATTGACACCGAGGCTCAGGCCGCACCATACGATCAGCACGATGCCGATGATTCCGATGATCGTCGCCGGACCGATTTTTGCATTCTTGCGATATACAAAGAAACCGAAGATGAACGCGATAATGATAAACAGCAACGAAGTCGTTGCAGTGGAGGCGTTTGCCGTTACGGCATCCCCCGTCGTGAAGAACGGAAGAGCCGAGCCGTCTGCGGCTGTCGTTGACATGAAGGTGCCGGCAACAACAGAGGTAAAGGAAGCAATAACCAGGATTAGCACGGCCAGAGCAAAGATAATGAACAGGTCCTTGGCACGCTTACCCATGGTGTCGCCAATAACCTCGCCAAGGGATTTGCCGCCGTGACGAATAGACGCAAACAGTGCGCCAAAGTCATGCATGCCTCCGAAGAAAATACCGCCGATAAGTATCCAGAGCAGGACGGGAACCCAGCCGAACACGGCAGCCTGAATAGGTCCGTTAATGGGGCCGGCGCCTGCTATGGATGAAAAATGGTGCCCCATCAGAACTGCGGGGTTTGCCGGAACGAAGTCCTTGCCGTCGTAGTTCGTATGGGCAGGAGTCTCACGATTAGGATCGACTCCCCATTTCTTCGCCAGCCAGCTGCCATAGAAAATGTAGCCCAGTGCCAGAATGACGATAGAAATGAGCAGAATAACTATTGTACTCACACTTTTCACTCCTTACTTTTTAGAAACTTCTTCTTGGAATATTTCTTGGGAAACAATTTTTTAATAAAATCTCCTAGATCATGCCCTTCCTTATTTGTTCCGTAATCCATAGACGAAAGATCGATAAAGGCCGTTTTCAGAAGGGTAAAGCCATAAATTCCCATTTTATAACTTTTACTGAATCTCCGCTTGGTGATGGCTGACCGGACGGCGTCGTCAAACTGATCGGCTACAAAGATGGCGTGGACATTCGAATAGTGGTGATCCTTGCGCGGCTCCACCATGGGAAGCGCCGTGTCAAGCGCATAATCAACGCAGGCATCGACAATTTCCGGAGTGAAGCGGTCGGCCGAGAACAGAAACGTATATTCGTGCGTGTCGTCGGACCATATCTTCGCAGACTTTATCAGGAGATAACTTTCGCCGTGGGAATGAAAATCGGCTCTGAATACCAACGGAAGCGGCGTTACAGAGTCATTGGGGTGGATGTCGTAGTATGGTTCATAGGATTCCCGAAGAGCTTCCAGAAACTCTCCACGGTCAATTGCCATACTGCTGTCTCCTCTCCGCTTGCCAACAATATGATTGTTAACAAATTGTTCATTTCCTGAACTGTAATATACTACAAACCGCCAAAAAATGTCAATAGCAAGCCCCTGCGTTTTGCAAGTTTGACGAAGTTCTGCGCAATTGTCTGCGGCAGGCGGGATAAACTTTCCATCCCCCGCATTACCTTTCCGGTCTTGCTACATTTTACAGTGGATGTTACATATGATTGCCATTCTTTCAATCGTGCTCCCATATAGGAATTTTCTGCATTTACAGGAGGAATATTTTGGTGTATTGTAAATAAACATGGTCAGACCGGTCTCTATATATAAATAATAATGTAGAGGGAGAGGGACCATGCCGGCATAAGCCAAACGGATGATGTGGAGTGCGGAGGGAGCAGATAGAACGTATGTTCAAGCTATGCGTACCCTGCCTGCTCGGACTGGAAAGTCTTATTTCCAGAGAATTGCAGAAAATGGACATGGCGGGAATCCGCGCGGAAAACGGGCGGGTTTATTTTACCGGAAAGCCGGAGGATATCGTCAGAGCCAATCTGCGGCTTCGAACGGGGGAGAGGGTGCTGCTGGAACTGGACCGATTTGAGGCGGCCAGCTTTGAAGAACTGTTTGAAGCGACTGCGGCGATACCGTGGGAGGAATTCCTGGATCCGCACGCGGCATTCCCTGTAAAGGGGTACAGTCTGGACTCCGCGCTTTTCTCCGTGAGCAGCTGCCAGAAAATCATAAAGAAGGCAATTGCGCAGAGACTTTCCAGCCGCTATGGGCGTTCCTGGCTGCCGGAAGACGGCGTAAAATACCAGATTCAGTTTGCCATTATGAAAAATCAGGTGTCTCTCTGCTTTGATACGACCGGTGAAGGACTTCATAAACGGGGGTATCGGCCGGCCCACGGTGCGGCGCCGCTGAAAGAGACGCTGGCGGCGGCCATCGTCGAACTTAGCCGATATCGGGGCAGGGAGGAGATCTGGGACCCGTTCTGCGGAAGCGGAACGATCCCGATCGAGGCGGCTCTGATCGCGCGAAATATTGCCCCCGGCCTTCAGCGGGGTTTTGCATCGATGGAATGGCCGATGCTTCCTTCGGAGATGTGGGAACGCTGCCGTCTGGAGGCAAAAGACCTGGAGTTTCGGGGAAATTATCGAATCTTCGCATCGGATATAGATTCTTCTGCGGTTTCGATGGCACGGGAGAATGCACTCCGGGCGGGCGTTGCAGACTGTATCCGGTTTACGGTAAAAAACGCATTGGACACCTTTCCGGAAACGGAACAGGGAAGGATCCTGACGAATCCGCCTTACGGAGAGCGAATGCTGGATGCAGCGGAGGCGGAAAAGCTCTACGAGGCGTTTGGGAAGCGATTTGCCGAAAGCAGAAATTGGCAGGTTTTTCTCCTTTCCGCCCACCCGGAATTCGAGAGGTCTTTCGGCTTTCTTGCCGATCGCAGGCGTAAGCTGTACAACGGAATGGTACGGTGCAATCTGTTCATGTATACCGATACAGAACATAAAAAATTGTTTACTGCCAGCCTGAAACGGGAATCAGGCTTCAATAGAGAAAGGAGCAGCGGGCGGTCTCCGCGAAGCGGACGGAAGGGGAACCGCTGAAAAAATCATGAAACATCTGTTCATTGTAAACCCGGTGGCGGGAGGAAAAGATGTCACCCAGGAGGTTTACCGTGCGGCGCTGTCGCTTTTCAGCCGCCGAGGCGAAGACTTCCATCTGTATGTGACCAAGGCGCCGATGGATGCCGCGGATGAGGTCCGGCGGGAGGCTGCGGACGGAGAACCGATGCGCGTTTACTCCTGCGGCGGGGACGGAACGCTGAATGAGTGCGTTTGCGGAGCAGCGGGACAATCCAATGTTGCGGTCGCACCCTATGCCATCGGAACCGGCAATGACTTTTCCCGTCTTTTTGGAAAGGAACGGAAGCTGTACCGGAACCTTGCACAGCTCGTAAGCGGTACGGTCCATCCTATCGATCTGCTGATGTGCAACGGACGGCCCTGCATAAATATCTGCTCCGTCGGCTTTGATGCCCGCGTCGGAACGCAGGTCGGAAAATACAAACGGATTCCCATTATTGGCGGGCCGACGGGCTATGTAACGTCCATGGTGATGAATTACGTACGCGGAATAAGCCAGTATATGCGTATTTGGGCAGACGGCTTCCGGGAAGAGGGCGAATACACCATGGTCTGCATCTGCAACGGGCGCTACTACGGGGGAGGATTCAACCCCGTCCGGGATGCTGTCCCAGACGATGGAATTATGAATACACTGGTCGTGAAGGGCGTTTCCCGGCTGAAAGTTGCGGAGCTGGTTCTAAAATATGCAAAGGGACGTTATGCGGAGGTGCCGCAGTATGTAACCCGTCTGGATGGAACGCATATCCATATTTCCCTGGACCGGGAGTCCGTCGTGAACATGGACGGGGAAGCGCTCTATGCAAAGGAAATTGATATCCGACTTCTGCCGAGAGCGCTGAATCTCATTGCTCCGAAGGATATGACATTTCCCTTCGCCTGCACACTGGAAGGCTGGACCTAAACACAACCGCATTAATTTTTTCTTAACAATCTCGGGCATAATCAAAAGGTAGAAAGCAGAGAAACAGAGAATTTTGTGCAGTTTTCGGAAAATGAGAGATAGCATATAGGGCAAATCTGTTGTATTGTGAGAAACAGCCGGACAGTGTCGCAAATACAACATGAGCTGTCGAAGCCCGCTTTGCGGGAGAAGGGTTTATTATTTGCATTTTGTGTTATAATCCTACAAGAAGACGTCCATTGAAGGAACGATTAGGCAAAGAATAGGGAACGGATGTCGGCGGCGGGAGAGCGACGCCGGCAGCGAGTCCGGTTAAACGGAGAAGGAAGGATTTTCATGACCATTAAACAGAAAGCACAGAACGCTGCAATCAAAGCCGCCATACAGCAGGGACTGAATTATCTGCAGCAGGACCCGCAGACAAACCTGCCGAAGCTTCTCGATTTGGCGGACAAGATGAGCGGGACCAAGTTTGTAGCACAGAGAAAAGCGATCCGCAAAGCGGTCGAAGACCCAAACGATCCCCATCATCCGGAAGTAGAGCGAATTCTGAATGACGTAGACCCGGGCGTCCTGAACAAGGTCCTGATGAATTTCTTCATCAACGGCAACATTATCAGCTGGCAGAAATCCGAACCGCTGCGGGAGAAATACCACTGCAATATTCCCTGGGCGATTCTAATGGATCCGACCAGTGCATGCAATTTGAAATGCGTCGGCTGCTGGGCTGCAGAATATGGGCACAACCTGAACCTGAGCTACGAGGAACTCAACGATATTATCCGCCAGGGAAAGGATATGGGTACGTATTTCTATATCTACACGGGCGGCGAACCGCTTACCCGCAAGGCAGATATTATCCGGCTCTGCGAAGCCCATCCGGACTGTGTGTTCCTTTCGTTTACGAACGGAACGCTGATTGACGAGCAGTTTGCCGATGACATGCTGCGCGTAAAGAACTTCATTCCGGCAATTTCTCTTGAAGGCGATGAGGAAGCGACCGACAGCCGGCGCGGCAAGGGCACTTATGCAAAGGCAATCCGTGCAATTAAGCTGATGCATGAGAGAAAGCTGGTCTATGGAGTTTCCTGCTGCTACACCAGCGCAAACTGGGATCCGATTACCGCCGACGAATACTTCGACTCCCTGATTGACATGGGCGTGCTGTTCGTATGGTATTTCCATTATATGCCGGTCGGTAACGATGCAGCACCGGAGCTGCTTCCGACGCCGGATCAGAGAACGGAAGTTATGCGCCGCATCCGCAAGACCCGCGCAACAAAGCCGATCTTCCTGATGGATTTCCAGAACGATGCAGAGTATGTCGGCGGATGTATTGCCGGCGGACGTCGGTATCTGCACATCAATGCCAAGGGCGATGCCGATCCGTGTGTATTTATCCATTATTCGGATTCCAATATCCGGGAAAAGAGCCTTCTGGAAATCATGCGTTCGCCTCTGTTTATGGCGTATCATAACGAGCAGCCGTTTAATGACAATATGCTCCGGCCCTGCCCCATGCTGGAAAACCCGGAAAAACTGCGGACAATCGTCGCAAAGACAGGTGCCAAATCAACCGATCCGCAGTCCCCAGAATCCGCCGATCACCTCTGCTCTAAAACAGACAAGTACGCGGAAAACTGGACTCCTCGCGCCGAGGAGCTCTGGGAAGGAAGCGAAGCGCAGAAGAAATACGAAGCCCGCAAGGCGGAGAAACACTGGGACGAGGAATGGCATCGGTAGGACCCGGCTCCGATTCGTCTGAAATGCAAATTGTATAAGACCTCAGGGGCTGTATCAAAATGATTTTTGATACAGCCCCTTTTTTATCGCAAAAATCTGTCCGAAGTTTCTGCATCCTGCGGCAGGGGAGAATACAGGGTTCTTTCTTCGCCTTCTCCCTGCCGCAAAGCAGCATTAAGAGCGGCGATGTATCTGGGCGTGCCGGAATTTCTCCGTACAGGGGAAAAGCCCTGGGGAGGGAAAATCGGTAAGAGCAGATTTCGGCGTTTTGCGGGGTTTTTCGGACCGGAGCAAAAAAAATACAAATCGATGCATAAAAATTTTAAAAAGGGGCTTGCAAAAATAGGAAACTATGCTATGATACTCAATGTTAGCACTCGGGATAGTTGAGTGCTAACACAAAACGTCAAGGATGAATTTAGATAGGAGGCACAATACATGAAACTGAGACCTTTAGCAGACAGAGTTGTCCTGAAACAGGAAGAAGCAGAAGAAAAGACTGCAGGCGGTATCTTCCTCGCCTCATCCGCACAGGAAAAACCGGAAATCTATGAAGTTGTTGAAGTTGGACCGGGCGGAATGGTAGACGGAAATGAAGTCACGATGACCGTCATCGCCGGACAGAAGGTACTGGTAGGAAAGTATTCCGGAACGAAAGTCAAACTGGACGGCGTGGAATACACCATAGTAAAGCAGTCGGACATTCTGGCTGTTATGGAATGAAAATAGCAGTAGGAGGTTGTTATCATGGCGAAACAGATAGTTTACGGCGAAGAAGCCCGCAAAGCAATTGAGAGCGGCGTTGACCAGCTGGCCAATACAGTTAAAATTACACTGGGTCCCAAAGGACGCAACGTGGTTCTGGATAAAAAATACGGTTCTCCCCTGATCACCAATGATGGCGTGACCATTGCGAAGGAAATCGAGCTGAAAGATCCCTTCGAAAATATGGGTGCGCAGCTGATCAAGGAAGTTTCCACCAAAACCAATGACGTAGCCGGTGACGGCACCACGACAGCAACGGTTTTGGCACAGGCGATAATTAAGGATGGCCTTAAGAACCTGGCTGCTGGGGCAAACCCGATGGTCATGAAGAGAGGCATTCAGAAAGCGACCGACGAAGCGGTTGCCTGCATCAAGAAAAACTCCCAGCCGGTTTCCGGATCGAAGGATATTGCCCGTGTCGGCACCATCTCCTCCGGCGACGAACTCATCGGAAACCTGATTTCGGAAGCAATGGAAAAGGTTTCACAGAACGGCGTTATTACCATTGAAGAGTCCAAGACAGCCGATACGTATTCCGAAGTTGTGGAAGGCATGCAGTTCGATCGCGGCTACCTGTCCCCCTACATGGTGACGGATTCGGACAAGATGGTTGCGGAACTGGACGATCCTCTGATCCTCATCACGGACAAGAAAATCAGCAACATTCAGGATATTCTTCAGCTCCTTGAAAATGTCGTCAAGGCAGGCAAGAAGCTGCTCATCATCGCAGAGGATGTGGAAGGGGAAGCCCTTGCAACCATTATTCTCAATAAGCTTCGCGGAACCTTTACCTGCGTTTGCGTAAAGGCACCGGGATTCGGTGACAGACGCAAGGAAATGCTGCAGGATATCGCGACCCTGACCGGCGGCCAGGTAATTTCCACAGACCTTGGCATGGAACTGAAGGACGCCACGATCGATATGCTTGGAACGTCGCATCAGGTCAAAGTGACAAAAGAGAACACCACCATCGTGGACGGCGCAGGAGACAAGGAAGCCATTCATGCCCGTATTGCGCAGATCGAAGCGCAGCTTGAAACCACCACTTCCGATTACGACAAGGAAAAGTTGCAGGAGCGTCTGGCAAAGCTGTCCGGCGGAGTTGCCGTGATCAAGGTCGGCGCCGCGACGGAGACGGAAATGAAGGAGAAAAAGCTCCGCATCGAGGATGCGCTGAATGCGACCCGTGCGGCTGTTGAGGAAGGCATTGTCGCGGGCGGCGGCACAGCCTATGTTGCGGCATCCAAGGCGGCTGCAAAACTGGCGGAAACGTTGGAAGGCGACGAGAAGACAGGGGCTTCCATTGTGGCAAGCGCACTGAAGACGCCGATCCTTCAGATTGCCGAGAACGCCGGTGTAGAAGGCGCAGTCATTCTGCATAATGTAAGCGACAGCAAGGAAGAAAACTATGGCTATGATGTAGCCGATGACAAATACGGCGATATGATCAAGCTTGGTATAGTGGATCCGACGAAGGTCTGCAGAAGTGCTCTGGAGAATGCTTCCAGCATTGCAGCGATGGTTCTGACCACGGAAAGCCTTGTTACGGATATCCCCGAACCCCCTGCTCCGGCCGCAGCACCGCAGCAGGATATGGGCGGCATGTACTAATACCCGGAAAGGGAAAAAACAGAGAATTTCGGCGCCGGTACGGAGCGGTTCCTCCGTACCGGCGCCTTGCCGCCAACGCGCGGGTCCATCTTCCTTTCTTACGTCAGGTTTGCTATAATATAAAACTAAGACTGTTCGGCGGAATGCACCACTTTCCCGCCATTTCCCGGGGGAGAGGGTGGGCAGACTGCAGCAGCGTTCGACGGAGCCCTCCGTGAACGTGGGGAGATTCCCCACTTTCCCGAGCCTTCGAAGAAAGGGTTGGATATGAAAAAAACAGAAGAAGAAAAGCAATCGGCAACACGAATTACGAACAACCTGAATGTACGTACCTGCCTCATCTTTCTGGCGATTTTCTGCGTTGCCACCCTTGTGATGGGGGATTATTACCTTGCGGCAGCTGAAGCAGCGATTGTTTTGGTTCTTGTCATCTACTCCATCCTTGCAGCCCGGCGGCGGGCGGCGGATCTGGAAGCCTATGTGGAAAGCGTCACTTATGATGCGGAGACGGCAAAGAACAATACGCTGCAGCACTTCCCCCTGCCGATGGCCGTGTTCCGCCTTGTCGATACAACGGTGGTCTGGGGAAACCAGATGTTTTTTGATATCTGCGGAATTAAAGGACCCAAGTCCGATCACAAGCTTTCCCAGATGGTTCCGCAGTTTGATGGAAAATGGCTGATCGAAGGAAAAAAGACATTCCCCGGACTGCTTGAGGTCAACGGCCATAAGTATCAGGTCAACGGCAATCTGATCCGTACCGGCGACAGCGGAGAAAAAGGTGCCTTCCTGGGGATAACCTACTGGGTAGATCTTACAGACTATGACGCAATCCGGGTCGCTTATGAAAAATCCCGCCCGGTGGTCGGAGTGCTTTCGATCGACAATTACGAGGAAATGATGAAAAACCAGACGGACCGCAATGTATCCGATTTGCGGGACTCTGTGGAAGATAAGCTGATGCAGTGGGCGGCATCCCTCGGGGCGATTGTCCGGCGTACCGGCCGCGACCGCTATCTGATGGTTATGGAAGAGCAGTCGCTGGAACAGACAATTGCAGACAAATTCTCTATTCTTTCCGAGGTGCAGAGTGTTGTCAACACCACCGGGGTGCATGCTACGCTTTCCATCGGCATCGGCCATGCCGGAACAAGCTATGATGAAGATCTGCAGTTTGCCGGCATGAGCTTGGATATGGCGCTGTCACGGGGCGGCGATCAGGCGGTCGTCAAGGATAAATTCAATTTTTCATTTTACGGCGGCAAAGGCGTAGAGGTCGAAACCCGCACGATGGTCCGATCCCGCGTCATGGCGGAAGTCCTGAGCAAACTTATTAAGGATGCCAGCCGGGTCATTGTGATGGGGCATCGGTTTGCCGATATGGATACCATCGGGGCAGCTGTCGGGGTCTGCTGCATTGCCCGGAAAGCGGGCGTCGAGTGCCGCGTTGCCGTAAGCGAGGCGAAATGCCCGGCAAAGCCCATGATCGACAGCCTCCGTCCGGTGCCGCAGTATCGATCCATGTTTGTCTCGCCGAAAGAGGCAATGTCCAAGGTGGACGGTCGGACGCTGATGGTCCTGGTGGATACCAGCAGGCCGGAAATGTGCGAGGACCAGGCACTGCTGGAAGCCTGCAGCCATGTTGTTGTCCTTGACCACCATCGGAGGGCGGCGTCCTATGTGCAGAACGCCGACCTGTCCTATATTGAGCCGCACGCATCATCCGCATGCGAGCTGCTGACCGAGATGCTGGAGGTTCTTACGGATCCGGGAGATATCCTGAAATGTGAGGCAAATGCGCTTCTGACCGGAATTATGCTGGATACCAAGAGCTTTACGCTGCATACGGGCGACCGCACCTTTGACGCGGCTGCGTTTCTGAAGCGAATGGGTGCGGAACCCACGGAAGCAAAAAAAATGATGCAGACCAATATGGAAAGCACGCTGGAAAAATACCGGATTCTGCAGCATGCGACCATGTACCGCAACGTAGGCGTCGCGGTAGAAAAGGATCCCGTTGACCGAATTATCGCCGCGCAGGCTGCGGATGACATGCTGGGAATCCAAGGCGTGGACGCCTCGGTGGTAGTCTTTCCGGTCGAAAACGGGACCTTTATGTCTGCCCGCTCTCTAGGGTCGCTGAATGTCCAGATTCTGATGGAAAAACTGGGCGGCGGCGGAAGCCGTAACGCGGCGGCGGCGCAGATGGAAGGGGTCTCCGTAGAGGACGCCGTGACGAAACTCAAGGCGGCGGTCGATGATTATCTGGACAACTGACCGCGGCAGGACATAGAAAAAAAGACTGGTATAATACACTTCCCACAGCGGAGGGGAAAGGCAGAAATCTTATGAAGGTTATTTTTACACAGGATGTTAAGGGGCAGGGAAAACGCGGCGAGATGAAGGACGTCGCCGTCGGCTACGCCCGGAATTATCTTTTCCCGCGCAATCTGGCCTCTCCGGCTACCGCGGATAATATCAACACCCTGCGGCTGCAGGAAAAGGCCCGCAAGGCGCAGGAAGCGGCGGATCGTGCGCAGGCGGAGGAGAATGCCCGAAAACTGGAGCAGGTCAATGTAATTGTCAAGGCGCATGCCGGCCAGAACGGAAAACTTTTCGGGTCGGTAACCAGCAAGGAAATCAGCGAAAACCTGCAGGCGCAGCAGGGCATTACCGTGGAGAAGAACAAGATCGTGCTGGAAGCGCCCATTAAAGCCTTCGGCAGCTACAAAGTCAAGGTAAAGCTGGGCTATGAGGTCACGGGCACCATGAATGTAATTGTGACGGAAGACCAGTAATACGAACGGCACGGACGAAAGGGAAAAAATGGAAGAATTGTTGCAGCATCGGGTTCCCTATTCCGAATCCGCAGAGCAGGGCGTTCTGGGCTCCATGCTGATCGATTCCAGCTGCATTGCGGATGTAATGGAGAAAGTCCGGAGCACGGATTTTTATCTGGAGCAGAACCGGAATATTTTTGAAACGATCGAAAGCATGGCTTCTTTCGGCAAGAACGTCGATCCCATAACGGTTCTGGAGGAGATGAAAAAGCAGGGGACCTACCGGGAAAACCTGGAAGGCTACCTGAAGGAGCTCATCCTTGTTACACCGACGGCGGCCAATGCGCTGGAATACTGCAAAATCGTACAGGACAACGCCCTGGAGCGGCAGCTTCTGGAGGTTGCGGATAAAATCAGGGATACCGTCGATAAGGGCTCCGGAACGGCGGACACTATGCTGGAAGGCGCGGAGCGGATGATTTACGCGCTGCGGCAGGGCAGGACGGTCGGAGGCTTGATGCCTGTCCGCAGCATCGTGGAAAATGTCTACTCCAATATCAATAATCTTGCCATGGGGCAAAGCCTTATGCCGGGGGTAAACTCCGGCTTCGTGGATATCGACCGAAAGACATTGGGGCTGAATAACGGGGAACTTATTATTATTGCAGCCCGGCCGGGCATGGGCAAAACGTCCATCGCACTGAACATGGCTTTGAATGTGGCGCAGGAAAGCAAAAAGGACGTCGCGATCTTTTCCCTGGAAATGACTCGGGAACAGCTGGTGACCCGCCTGCTCAGCAGTGAATCCATGATCGAGGCGCAGAAGCTGATGACCGGAAAACTGGATTCAGCGGAGTGGTCGCAGCTTTATGCCGCAACCTCCAGTCTGATGAAGACAAACATATATATCGACGATAACTCCACACTCACAGTGGCGGACATGAATGCCCAGTGCCGCCGCATGAACAACCTCGGCCTGGTTGTCATCGACTACCTTCAGCTGATGCAAAGTTCCGGCAGCGGCCGATCCTACAGCAACGAAAACCGTACGCAGGCGGTCAGCGATATGAGCCGAATGCTCAAGGTAATGGCTAAGGAGCTTAACGTCCCGGTTATCTGCCTGTCTCAGCTGTCCCGCGCAAACGAGACGCGGAAGAAGGAGGAGCGCCGGCCGATGCTCTCCGATCTGCGGGAGTCCGGTTCCATTGAGCAGGACGCGGACGTCGTGATCGGCCTGTATCGTGAGGGCTACTACGATCCGAACATAGTGGACATCAATAAATCGGAAGCCATTATTCTGAAAAACCGGAAGGGAGAAACCGGAACGGTCGAACTCCTCTGGAATCCGCAATATACGAAGTTCGAAAATTACGACAAGTATCATGAAGAGTAAAGTCGAAAGCTATGCCGCCCGCTACCGAATGCTCCCGAAAGGCAGCCGCGTTCTGTGCGCGGTTTCCGGCGGCGCGGATTCGATATGCCTGCTCCATTGGCTTTGGACACACGAAAATGAGCTGGGCATTGCCGTACGGGCGGCGCATTTTGACCACCAGCTGCGGGGTCTCGAGTCTGCCCGTGACCGGACTTTCGTCAAAAACTGGTGCGCCGAACGGAAGATTCCCTGCGACATCGGATTTGGCACGGTCCGGAAGCATGCGCAGGAGCAAGGCGAAGGGCTGGAAGAGGCCGCGCGGGCACTGCGGTATCAGTTCCTGGAACAGACGGCGGAAAAAAGGGGATGCGACCGGATTGCAACGGCACATACGGCGGACGATAATGCGGAGACCATGCTCTTTCACCTCAGCCGGGGAACCGGTCTCAGCGGCGCCGCCGGCATTCCTCCGGTACGGGGAAAAATTATCCGGCCGCTGCTCTGCTGTACGAGACAGGAGATCCTTTCCTATCTGCGGGAAAACCATCTGGAACATGTAGAGGATTCCACAAACCGGATCCCGGACTATGCCCGGAACCGGATCCGATCCGGGGCGATGCCGGTGCTCCGCACCGTAAACCCGGAGGCGGCGGAGAATATGCTTCGGACGGCGGAAATTCTGCGCAGCGACGGATCCTGCCTCGATGAAATGGCTGCGGAGGCGTATCGGAATAGCTGCCGTGACGGAGCCCTGGACGGAAACGCGCTCCGGCGCATGCCGGAAGCCATCCGCTCCCGGGTTCTTATTCTTGCAGCGGGACGGCCGCTTGCACAGGTTCATGTGCAGGCTCTGGAGAGGCTGATTCGGTCGGATCGTCCGGGGAAGGCGGATCTTCCCGGTCAGACGGCGGTCTGGGACCGGGGAAGGCTGTCATTCCCCCAAAAGCAGGACGCCGCGCTGGGATCGTATCCCGTTCCAACGGACGGCCGGATTCTTCATCTGCAGGAAGGATTTGAAGTCCAGGCGGAAATTTTGAACCCGGGATGTCAAATTTACAGTTCATTCAGCACTTTTTTCTTCAAATATGCAAATATTTGTGGTAATATAACTCTCACGTGTCGAAAAGACGGGGACAGCATTCGCCTTTCCGGCCGGAATTGCACAAAAAAACTGAAGGATCTTTTCCGGGAAAGCAATCTTACGCAGGCACAGCGAGACCGGGTTCCGATTCTTCGGGATGAGAAGGGCGTGCTTGCCGTTTACGGGTACGGCACCGCAGAACGATGCCAGGCACAGCCAGGGGATCGAGTGCTTCGTGTGGAGATACGAAAAACGGGGGATTAGCAAATGCGGGAAGATATTGAGAGAGTCCTGCTGACAGAAGAACAGATTCATGCGCGTGTGAGGGAAATGGGAAAAGCCATTTCGGAGGATTTTGCCGGGAAAGAGGTTGTATTCATCGGTGTATTAAAGGGATGCTTCATCTTTATGGCGGATCTGATGCGCTGCGTCACCATCCCCTGCATGATGGACTTCATGGCTGTCTCTTCCTACGGAAGCGGCACAGTATCCACGGGAGCCGTAAAAATCAATAAGGATTTGAATGAAGACATTGAGGGAAAGCATGTCATATTTGTGGAGGACATTTTAGATTCCGGAATGACGCTCAGCTACCTGAAGCAGTACTTGATGGTGCGAAAGCCCGCCTCCGTCCACATTGCCACGCTGCTGGACAAGCCGTCCCGGCGCAAAGCGGATATTTCGGCGGATTACTGCGGATTTCAGGTTCCGGACAGCTTCGTTGTGGGCTACGGGCTGGACTATGCCGAAAAATATCGGAATCTTCCCTACATTGGCATATTGAAGCCTGCGGTTTACACAGAGTGAGCGCAGGGCATATATAAAAGCCGTTGAAGATTCTAAAAAGGGCGTGATCGATTGAAACATCAGCGAAACCGAGCCAGGGACTTAGGTTTCTACATTCTGATACTGGTTATTGTGATTGCCATGCTGTACACCATGACGCGCGGCGACACACAGAAAGAGTATAAATATTCCGAAATTTACGATCTCTTCTCCAACGAATACGTTGATTCGTTCTATGTGGAGGGGGAGAACCTCGTCCTCACGCTGAAGGATGATGCCAAAGTAAACTGGTCCGATACGAAAACGGAGACGGACAGTACCGGAAAGCAGATTCATACCGTAACCTACAAACTTTACAGTTTCTCGGTTTTCTATGAGGATTTCCATGAAATCATACAGGATCAATACGAGCGCGGTGTGCTTACGTCCTACGACTACAGTCAGGGATGGCAGGCACCGTGGTGGCTGAGCTTCCTTCCCTACCTTATTATAATGGTCATTCTGATGGTCGTCTGGTATGTCATGATGACCCGGGCCGGCGGTACAGGAAGCGTCGCGAGATTTTCTAAAGCCCGCACAAAGCTTGGAAGCGAGGAAAAGGAAAAGAAGACCTTTGCGGATGTAGCCGGCTGCGAAGAGGAAAAGGAAGAACTGCAGGAAATCGTTTCGTTCCTGAAAAATCCGAAGGCGTTCACATCCATGGGCGCTCGGATCCCCAAAGGGGTCCTGCTTGTCGGCCCTCCGGGAACCGGCAAGACCCTGCTTGCCAAGGCAGTAGCGGGGGAAGCCGGGGTGCAGTTCCTTTCCATTTCCGGCTCCGATTTCGTCGAGCTGTATGTCGGCGTCGGCGCAAGCCGCGTCCGCGATTTGTTTGAACAGGCTAAAAAAGTTGCCCCGGCCATCGTATTCATTGATGAGATTGATGCCGTCGGCCGGCAGAGAGGCTCCGGCCTCGGAGGCGGCCACGACGAGCGGGAACAGACGCTCAACCAGCTGCTGGTAGAGATGGACGGCTTCGGAAACAACGAAGGCGTAATCGTCATGGCGGCTACGAACCGCGCGGATATTCTGGATAATGCGCTTCTTCGCCCGGGAAGGTTTGACCGGCAGATTTATGTCGGGCTGCCGGATATTCGGGGCAGAGAAGCGATCCTGAAGGTGCACGCCCGGGGCAAGAAACTGGATGGCACGGTCAATCTCAACAGCATTGCCAAAGGCACGCCGGGATTCTCCGGAGCGGATCTGGAAAATCTGCTCAATGAGGCGGCCATTCAGGCGGTCCGCAGCGGGCATCGCTTTATCATGCAGGAAGATATTGATGAAGCGATCATGAAAGTATCCATGGGACCGGAGAAGAAAAGCAAGAAAATGTCGGATCGCGCCCGCCGCCTGACGGCATATCATGAAGCGGGCCACGCGGTAGCGGGAAAATTTCTCCCGCATACGGATCCGGTGCATTACATTACGATTATCCCGCGCGGTCCTGCAGGCGGCTTCACGCTCTTCCGTCCGCAGGAAGATTTGGAGAATTTCAAGTCCAGAACGGAAATGTACGAGAGCATTGTAATGAGCCTTGGCGGCCGGGTTTCCGAAAGACTCTTCCTGGATGACATATCCACCGGTGCCTCCGGGGACATTCAGCAGGCAACCAACGTGGCGCGGGACATGGTCATGCGCTATGGCATGTCCGACCGCCTTGGACCGATTCTCTATGACACTTCGGATCATTCGATCTTCATCGGACGGGACTTCGGTACGACCAAGAGCTATTCGGAGGAAACGGCGGCGGCCATTGACGAGGAAGTCAAGCGCATTTTCGATCAGGCAACGGCCGACTGCGAAAAGATCCTGACGGAACATAAGAAGGAACTTCGGGACATTGCCGAATATCTGCTGGCAAACGAAACGATGGAAGGCGACGAGTTCGACTACTACTTTGAACACGGAACGTTTATGCCGCCGGAATTGAAAGAAGTTAAGAACGACAGCACCATCGAGCGACCGGCGCGGCACATTTCCATGGATTTCGGAACCCCGGCAGGGGAGGAGAAACCGGAATTTTCCAGCCCGTCGGATACAGATAAGCAGCTCCCTGAACAGACGGAGGAGCCGGCAGCGGAGAGCTCTCCGGACCGCGGACAGGCGGAGACGGCAAAGACGTCTCCGGACCAATCCCCGACGGACGCGGATGCGAAATCCGATTCGGAGAATTCGGAGCTGCCGAAGTAGAAAGGCATTATTTGGAAAGAACAGGGACCCTCTTTGCCAGAGCCGGCAGGGAGGGCCTTTAACTTTGGCTCGCGCTTCAAAGAGGCGGAGCCTACCCGGGGACGAAAAGAACCGTCGGGCGGCTGGAGATCTCCGCAGAAATTCTAAATTCATTGCAATTCTTTGCATTTTGTACTAGCTTAATAAAAGACGGCGGTGCGTCAGGCACCCCTGCCGCCGTGCCATTGGAACGCGGAAGGAGAAAAAAGATGAAGCTCGGAATTGTAGGTCTTCCCAACGTAGGAAAATCCACCCTATTTAATGCCATTACGAATGCGGGCGCGGAAGCGGCTAATTACCCGTTCTGCACAATTGAACCCAATGTGGGAGTGGTCACGGTTCCGGATGAACGGCTGGATTATCTGGCGGAGATGTACCAGCCGAAAAAGAAAACAAACGCGGTGATTGAATTCGTGGACATCGCAGGACTTGTCAAAGGCGCCTCCAAGGGCGAGGGACTGGGAAACAAATTTTTAGACAACATCCGCTCGACCGATGCGATTGTGCACGTGGTCCGCTGCTTTGATGATGACAATATTATCCATGTGGACGGAAATACGGATCCGGAGCGGGATATTTCCACCGTGGATATGGAACTGATTCTTGCCGATCTTGAAATGGCAGAGCGCCGCATTGAAAAAGCGAAAAAGGCCGGAAAAAGCGGAGACAGAAAAGTTCTCCGGGAGGCCGAGGTATTTGAGAAGCTGCGCGATCACTTAAATGCGGGAAAGTCTGCAAGGAGCTTCGAATGCACGGAGGAGGAGGCCGGAATTCTTGCCACCTGCGACCTTCTCACACGTAAACCGGTTATCTATGCGGCAAATCTCAGCGAGGACGGCATTGCGGATCTGCAGGGTAATCCCTATTACGCGGCGGTTCAGAAAATTGCTGCCGCGGAAGGTGCCCAGGTGCTCCCGATCTGCGCCCGGACCGAAGAGGAGCTGGCGTCTCTGGAACCGGAGGAACGACAGATGTTCCTTGACGAGCTCGGACTCCCCGAATCGGGTCTTGACCGGATGATCAAGTGTTCCTACGCGCTGCTGGGGCTCATTTCCTTCCTGACCTGCGGTGCGGATGAGTGCCGCGCCTGGACAATTCGAAAAGGGACCAAGGCACCGCAGGCGGCAGGCAAGATCCATTCGGACTTTGAACGGGGCTTCATCCGGGCGGAAATCGTAGCGTTTTCGGATCTGAAAGCATGCGGAAGCATGGCGGGCGCCCGGGAGAAGGGGCTGATCCGATCGGAAGGAAAGGACTATATCATGCAGGACGGCGACGTCACGCTCTTCCGATTCAATGTCTGAGGATTTGAACTGCATATCGAGTCCGGAAATATAGAAAAATGAAAAAAACATGTAAAATTCGATTTTATATCTGTTGAATTTATGACGTTTTTGTTAAAAAATGTACATAAATAAACCCGTTTTTGGGCAACTCTACAAAAGTTCAAAAAACAATTACCATTCCGAAACATTGTGATACAATGAGCGTGGCAAAAAACGGCAATTCATAAATATTTTCTAAAGAAAGCGGGAGATGAACCATGGTAACAAGACAGTTCAAGTCAATGGACGGAAACAATGCAGCCGCTCATGTTTCCTATGCGTTTACTGAGGTAGCCGCAATCTACCCCATCACACCCTCCAGCCCGATGGCGGACTTTGTCGATCAGTGGGCAGCGCAGGGACGGACGAACATTTTCGGAAGCAAGGTGAAAGTGCAGGAAATGCAGGCGGAGTCCGGCGCCGCCGGCGCGGTGCACGGCGCACTGAATTCCGGCGCCCTCACAACCACTTATACGGCTTCACAGGGTCTGCTTCTGATGATCCCCAACATGTATAAAATCGCCGGGGAGCTTCTTCCCGGAGTCATCCACTGCGCGGCAAGAGCTCTTGCCAGCCATACGCTTTCTATTTTCGGCGACCACGAGGATGTCATGGCCTGCCGACAGACCGGATTTGCAATGCTCTGCGAGAGCAGCGTTCAGGAAATCATGGATCTGGCTCCCGTTGCCCATCTGGCAGCGATCAAGGGCAGAGTTCCTTTCCTGAACTTCTTCGACGGATTCCGCACTTCCCATGAAATTCAGAAGGTTGCCGTCTGGGACTACAAGGATCTTGCAGACATGGTAGACATGGATGCGGTGAAGGAGTTCCGGGATCGGGCGCTGAATCCGAATCATCCGACCATGCGCGGATCGCATGAAAACGGCGATATCTTCTTCCAGAACCGGGAAGCATCCAACAGCTATTATGAAAAAATCCCCGGAATCGTGGAAGATTACATGCAGCAGATTAACGCCAAGATCGGTACGGACTACCACCTGTTCAACTATTACGGTGCGCCGGATGCCGATCGCGTGATCGTGGCGATGGGCTCCATCTGCGACGTCGCGGAGGAGGTTATCGACTATCTTACCGCACAGGGAGAAAAAGTCGGACTGGTCAAAGTCCGCCTGTATCGCCCGTTCGCCGCCGAGAAGCTGGCGGAGGCAATTCCGGCAAGCTGCAAGAAGGTTGCCGTTCTGGACCGCACTAAAGAACCCGGTTCGCAGGGCGAACCCCTGTACCTTGACGTCATCACGGCACTGGTGAATACCGGCAGAGCGGATATCAAGGTGACCGGCGGCCGCTATGGACTGGGAAGCAAGGACACGCCTCCTTCCAATATTTTCGCCGTATTTGAAGAACTGAAGAAGGACGATCCGAAACGCCACTTCACGGTAGGCATTGTGGACGACGTAACGAATCTGAGCCTGGAGGAAAAACCGGCTCCGAGCACTACGGCGCCCGGTACGATCGAGTGCAAATTCTGGGGTCTTGGCGGAGACGGAACCGTCGGCGCCAATAAGAACTCCATCAAGATTATCGGAGACCATACCGACAAGTATGTTCAGGCGTATTTCCAGTATGACTCCAAGAAGACCGGCGGCGTAACCGTCAGCCACCTGCGCTTCGGCGACCACCCGATTAAGAGCCCCTATTACGTCACGAAGGCAGACTTTGTCGCCTGCCATGTTCCGGCGTACATCTCGAAGGGCTTCCCGATTGTCCGCGACGTAAAACCCGGCGGAACCTTCCTGGTAAACTGCCAGTGGGATTTTGCGGAGCTGGAACAGCATCTGGACGCCGCTTCCAAGCGCTATATCGCGAAAAACAACATCAATCTCTACACGATCGACGCCATCGATCTGGCGATGCAGATTGGCATGGGCAAGCGGACAAATACGGTACTGCAGTCCGCGTTCTTTGCCCTCGCGAAGGTCCTGCCGGAGAAAGACGCCATCCAGTACATGAAGGATGCGGCAACGCACTCCTACCTGAAGAAGGGGCAGGACATCGTGGATATGAACCATAAGGCGATCGATCTCGGTGCCACGGCCTTCAAGAAGATAGAGATTCCGGCCTCCTGGGCAGATGCAAAGGAGGAAACGGCTGCAGCCGAGCTGACCGGACGTCCGGCTACGGTTAAGATGGTGAAGGAAATTATGCAGCCCGTCGGCAAGATGGACGGCGATTCCCTCCCGGTATCCCGGTTTGTGGATCATGCGGACGGTACCTTTGAACTGGGCGCTTCTGCCTATGAGAAGCGAGGCGTTGCGGTAATGGTCCCCGAGTGGAATGCGGAGACCTGCGTACAGTGCAATCAGTGCGCCTTCGCCTGCCCGCATGCAACCATCCGCCCGTTTGCGTTGACGGCCGAAGAGGCAGCCAAGGCACCTGCGGAATCCAAGATCGTAGATCAGAAGCGCGGCAGCTATAAGTTCTGCATGGCGGTATCTCCGCTGGACTGCATGGGCTGCGGCGTGTGCGTCAACCTCTGCCCGACCAAGTCCCTCACGATGAAGCCGCTGGAAAGCCAGGAAAGCCAGCAGGCCGTATTCAACTACATGGTTGCCAATGTCGCCGAGAAAAAGGACATTATCAATGATACCGTTCCGGGAAGCCAGTTCCGCCAGCCGTACCTTGAGTTCTCCGGCTCCTGCGCGGGCTGCGCGGAAACCAGCTATGCAAGACTGGTAACGCAGCTGTTCGGCGATCATATGATTATTTCCAATGCTACCGGATGCTCTTCCATCTGGGGCGGCCCGGCTGCGACATCTCCGTACACCGTCAACAAAGAAGGCAAAGGTCCCGCGTGGGCGAATTCCCTGTTTGAAGACAATGCGGAGCATGGCTTCGGCGTGTACCTTGGCCAGAAAAAGATTCGCGACGATCTCCGGAAGGATGTGGAGTATATCTCCGAGAACGCCAAGAGCGAGGCAAAGCGCGCCGCTGCGAAGGAATACCTCGCAACCTATGAGGATACCGAAGCAAACCAGGAAGCAACGAAGAAATTCATTGCCGCGCTGGAAGCGGAGCCCTGCGGCTGCGAACACAGCACGCGTCTGCTGGCAAATAAGAACTATCTCAACAAGAAATCCGTCTGGATCTTCGGCGGAGACGGCTGGGCTTATGACATCGGCTACGGCGGCGTGGATCACGTCCTGGCTTCCAGCGAGGATGTCAACCTGTTTGTCTTCAATACCGAAGTTTACTCCAACACCGGCGGCCAGGCTTCGAAAGCCTCCAACATCGGCCAGGTTGCACAGTTTGCAGCGGCCGGCAAGGAAGTGAAGTCCAAGTCCCTGGCCGAAATGGCTATGACTTACGGGTACGTCTATGTTGCGCAGGTTGCCATGGGCGCGAACCAGCAGCAGACCCTTAAAGCCATCCGGGAAGCGGAAGCATATCACGGACCGTCCATCATCATCGGCTATTCTCCCTGCGAGATGCATTCCATCAAGGGCGGCATGACAAACTGCCAGTCCGAAATGAAGAAAGCCGTCGCATGCGGTTACTGGAACCTCTTCCGGTTCAATCCGGCAGCAGACAAGAAGTTTGTTCTTGACAGCAAGGCACCGGCCGGCGGCTATCGCGACTTCCTGATGAATGAGGCGAGATACAGCCGTCTGACCCGCGAATTCCCGGATCGCGCCGATGCGCTCTTCAGCCGCAATGAAGAGAACGCCAAAGCCCGCTACGATCACCTGATGCGGCTGGTGGAAATGTACGATAAGTAATACGCCCAAGCGTATGCGGAAGAAAAGAAAATCCGGAAAGCAGAGTTCTTGACAGAAAAAGGACTTGGTGCTAGACTTTCGCAGTACAGGCTGAGAAGGAGAACGAAGGACCCTTATGAATCGCAGAGAGCCAATCCAAGGCTGCGAGATTGGCATTCCAGGAGTTCCGAGACCGCTCCGGAGCCCGTGGGCTGAACCAAGTAAGTCCGCGCGTCCCATGTGCGTTAAACATGAAATGAGTTAAAAATCAAGGTGGAACCGTGCACAGCACCCTTGACGCGCAAGCGTCAGGGGTGCATTTCGTTCCCCCCGAAAAGGTGAGGTGCAATTATGGACGAGAACAAGGAATCGTTTTCCTTCGAGAATCCGGAGTACAGAAAAACTTATTGGCACACCTGCTCCCATGTAATGGCGCAGGCTGTTAAACGGCTGTGGCCGGAAGTGAAATTGGCAATCGGCCCCGCAATTGAGGAAGGCTGGTACTATGATCTTTATGCTCCCTTTGCGTTTACGCCGGAGCACATGGAAAAGATCGAAGCGGAAATGCGGAAAATCTGCAAGGAAAAGCTGAAGCTGGAACGCTTTGAGCTCCCGCGGAAGGAAGCATTGGAACTTATGAAGGAAGAGCCTTTCAAAGTGGAGCTGATTCAGGATCTACCGGAAGGCGTTCCAATCAGCTTTTACAGGCAGGGTGAATTTACGGACCTCTGCGCCGGCCCGCATCTGAGTTCTACCGGCTATATAAAGCCTAATGGAATCAAGCTGCTGACCTGCAATGCCTCCTATTGGCGGGGCGACTCCAATCGGGAATCGCTGCAGCGGATTTATGGAATTGCATTTCCGAAAAAGGAACAGCTGGAAGAATACCTGCAGAAAAAGGAAGAGGCAAAAAGAAGAGATCACCGCAAGCTGGGACGGGAACTGAATCTTTTCGCATTTCGGGATGAAGCGCCCGGCATGCCATTCTTCCTGCCCAATGGCATGGTGCTTCGCAACTGCATCCTGGAGTACTGGAGAGAAGTGCACAAACGCTACGGCTATGTGGAAATTTCCACGCCGCAGATCATGCGCCGGACCCTTTGGGAAACTTCCGGACACTGGGACCATTACAAAGAAAACATGTATACCACTGTTATTGATGACGAAGAATATGCCATTAAGCCGATGAACTGTCCGGGCAGCATCCTGGTATATTCCCTGGAGCCTCACTCCTATAAGGATCTGCCGCTGCGCTATGCGGAACTTGGTCTTGTGCACCGCTACGAACTTTCCGGTGCTCTGCACGGTCTGTTCCGGGTTCGCTGCTTTACCCAGGACGACGCCCATCTGCTGATTGCCCCGGAGCAGATACGGGATGAAGTGGTTCGCATTACACAGCTCTATCAGGAAATTTATGGAAAATTCGGTCTTCCCTATCGGGTCGAGCTTGCAACGATGCCGGAGGATCACATCGGCACAAAAGAGGACTGGGATGTTGCAACCGGAGCGCTGGCGGATGCAGTCAGCAGCATCGGCGTGGAGTACAAGATCAATGAAGGCGACGGCGCATTTTACGGTCCGAAACTGGATTTCTACATCGAGGACTGTCTCGGCCGCTTCTGGCAGTGCGGAACAATTCAGCTGGATTACCAGCTGCCGGGCCGCTTCGACCTCGAATATACGGCCGCAGACGGGTCCAAAAAATGCCCCGTCATGATTCACCGGACCTGTCTTGGATCGGTGGAGCGCTTTATTGGCGTTATTACAGAGCACTTTGCCGGCGCCTTCCCAATATGGCTTTCCCCGGTGCAGGTGGAAGTTATGGATATCACGAATCGATCCGAAGACTACGCCCGCAAGGTTCTGCAGGTTCTGCAGGATGCCGGCATCCGAGCCGAAGCGGATCTGCGCAATGAGAAAATCGGCTACAAAATCCGGGAGGCGCAGGGAAAGAAGATTCCGTATATGCTGGTTCTCGGAGATCGGGAAGCGGAGGAAGGCAATGTCTCCGTCCGAACCCGCTCCGGCGGAGATATAGGGAAGATGGCGTTGGAGGCATTTGTGGCCAAAGTTGTCCAGCAGAATCGCGACCGAACCCTCGAAGAAGTCTAAAGAGCTGCCGTCTTTGCTTTCTGGAGGAAAAGGTAAAATATACACAAAAACAGGACTCCCTTTTTCGATGAATTTCGGACAAGGAAGTCCTTTCCAATTCATTGAAAAGACGAATTGGCAATGCTAAAATTGTATATTAACGACAGAGAAAAGATATCGGAATAAAGGAAAAGGAGAAAGCGGTTTCTGTCAAAGCCTGGCAGCCCGCAGCAAAGATTCCCATGAAAACTTGTCCCAAATGCGGCGCCTATGTACCGGACGCTAGTGACAAATGCCTTGCCTGCGGATATGTATTGAAGGATACATTCGGAACATCCGGTACGGCATCCTCTACGGCAGGAGCCGCCGCCCAGCAACAGGCGCCCAACCCATTTGAAAATGTCCGCAGCACGGTAAAGGAAAACACGAGCGCGTATTCTGACACCGGAAGCCAGACCCGGCCCTACGACTACGGGCGGTCGGATGGAACGGAACGCCAGAATTATAAGAAGGATCGCGGCTATCAGCATTCCTATGAAGAGGGAATGGAAGACGGAAAGCAGAAAACAGGATCGGATATTTTTACGGCGATCCTTTCCTATTTCGGCCCCCTGTGGATCCTTCCTCTGCTGCGGAAGTCGTCCGGGAACCCTCCCTCCAAATTTGTTATGTTTCATGCCAACCAGGGACTTGTTCTCTTTATTCTTGACGTTATCATTGCGGTATTTTCCGGAACGACAGGCCTTTCCGAATTATTCAATCTGATTTCATTCATCCTCGGCATTATCGGGATAATAAATGCAGCGAAAGGACAGATGAAACCGCTTCCGATTATCGGCGGCATAACATTGATTCGATAAGGAGACCCATTATGAAAATTGTTACCTTTGAAAAAAACGGAAACCGCGGCGTCGGCATTATCGACGACCTTTCGGTCATTCCTGCTTCCGCCTTGGGATTTTCCGGAGACATCCACGATTTCCTGCGCCGCTATACGGTGGGGGACCTGGTACGAAAAAAAGCGGAACTTTCTTCCCTGCAGCATTTGCCGCTGGCGGAGGTAAAGCTCTGCGCCCCTATACCCCGGCCGGAACATGATGTTGTCTGCCTGGGGCTGAATTACCGCGATCACGAAGAAGAAGCAGCCCGGGTCAACAAGGACGCGTACAGCCGAAAGGATGAAAACGTAAAAGCCGTCTATTTTTCCAAGCGAGTCGATGAAGCGGTAGCACCCGGCGGCGTGATTCAGGCGCATGAAGACATCTGCAGTCAGCTGGATTACGAAGTGGAGCTTGCGGTTATCATCGGACGAGACGCGAGCCATGTACGCAGGGAGGATGCCTATGACTATGTATACGGCTATACAATTCTGAATGATGTGTCGGCAAGAAACCTGCAGAGCAGCCACGGACAATGGTATTTGGGCAAAAGCCTGGATGGCTTCACACCAATTGGTCCCTGGATCGTAACGGCGGATGAGATACCCGGTGATCCGCAGCTGGATATTACCTGTTCCGTCAATGGGAAACTGCGGCAGAAGAGCAATACCCGCAACATGATTTTTGATATTCCCTACATTATCGAGGAACTTTCCCAAGGCATGACGCTGCAAACGGGCACCATCATTTCCACCGGCACGCCGAAAGGGGTGGCGCTGGCGATGGGAACACCGGATGCGTATCTGCGCAGAGGCGATACCGTCCGTTGTGAAATCGAAAAAATCGGCGTATTGGAAAATACCGTCGACTGAAACGGATCGGAACCGTACCGCTTCCATCCACACAGCGAAGTCGGAGCAGAGGCGCTTCCAGAAACCCCTCTGCTTCGTTTCTATTTCAGGGACCGCAGCATCAGCGGTGAAGACTGAGACAGGAGAGGATCAGCATGAGCAGTCAATACACAAAGAAAGACATACTCCGAATGGTTCAGGAGCAGGACGCAGAATTTATCCGTCTGCAATTCACGGACATTTTCGGGCGTCTGAAAAATGTTGCCATTATGGCTTCCCAGACCGAAAAGGCGCTGAAAAACCAGGTGATGATCGACGGAAGCTCCGTAGAGGGATTTACCCGGATTCATGAATCGGATCAATACCTGGTGCCGGATCGGGATACCTTTGCCATTCTGCCCTGGCGCCCCCGGGATGGATCCGTTGCGCGTCTGATCTGCGAAGTCTACAATCCGGACGGAACGCCTTCGGCAGGAGATCCGAGACAGATTCTGAAACGGCAGCTTGAGGAGGCGGCGAAGGAAGGGTATGAATTCAATGTCGGCCCGGAGTGCGAGTTCTTCCTCTTTGAGACGGATGAATCCGGCGCGGTCACGACGAAAACCGGAGACGAAGCCGGGTATTTTGACCTGAGTCCGATAGACCACGGGGAAACGACTCGGAGAGAGATATGCATGAATTTGGAGGCCATGGGATTTGAGGTGGAGACGAGCCACCACGAAGTAGCTCACGGACAGCATGAGATTGACTTTAAGTATGCCGATGCGCTGACAACGGCGGATAATATAATGACCTTCAAGCTTGCAGTCAAGTCGATTGCCCAGGAGAATGGCCTCTACGCAACCTTCATGCCCAAGCCGGTCAACAATACGGACGGTTCCGGCATGCATATCAATATGTCCATATACAAAGACGGTCAAAATATTTTTGCCGATGCCGAAGACAGCCGGGGACTTTCCGCGGAAGCCTATCACTTTATCGCAGGCATTATGAAGCACATTAAGGCCATTACGGCGATTACCAACCCCCTCGTAAATTCGTACAAGCGTCTAGTGCCCGGCTATGAGGCGCCGTGCTATGTCACCTGGAGTGAAAACAATCGTTCGGCGCTTATTCGCATTCCTGCAGTCCGCGGGGAGGATACACGGATAGAGCTGCGCAGCCCGGACCCGGCTTGCAATCCCTATCTTGCTCTTGCGGTCTGCCTTGCCGCCGGGCTGGACGGAATGCGCGGGAAGATGGAACCGCCGGAAGAAATTACGGAGAACGTATTTGATTTCGATGCGCAGCAGCGGGCGAAACGGGGAATTGAAAGCCTGCCGGCGAATCTGGAGCAGGCGCTTGCTGAGCTGCAAAAGGATCCGCTGATTTGCGATGTGCTGGGTGCCCATGCCCTGGAATGCTACGTTCGGGGAAAACAAAAGGAGTGGGAAGAGTATAAGACACAGGTCAGCCAATGGGAAATCGACCGATATATGAAGACGTACTGAGACCAGTTCCGCGAACATGCCGTTCGGAGAGAAGGGGATGAAATTTGCTGAAAACCGTAACCGCTTTTAAAAACCGCCAGCTTGGCCAGTCCGTGCGCACGGCACTGGAACAGAGCGGCATCCAGGTACAGGCGGAATGCAGCACGGGGGCAGAGGCGGTCCGGGCAATCCGAAAACTGGGCAGCGGTGTGGTAGTCTGTTCTTTTTATCTTAGGGACATGACGGCAAACGAGATGATCGACTATATTCGCGGCAGTGCCGCCGTTCTTGTAATTGGAAAGCCGGCAACGCTGGCCCTATGCAAGACGGATCTGCAGGAACGGCTGGCCCTTCCGGTCGTTCGGAAGGATTTGATTGAAAAGGTTCGCGAACTGCACGAACAGCAGCAGCGGAAAAACGGCCGTTTGTCCCGGCGCAGCCCCGAGGACGAGGCCGTAATTCAAGAGGCGAAGGAGCTTCTGATGCAAAAGCGAAATTTGTCGGAATCTGGTGCTCATCGATACCTGCAAAAAATGAGTATGAATGCGGGACTTACGATGCGGATGACTTCCTGGGCGGTGATCCGGCAGCTGGGGAAAGAGCCGGATTCTGAGTCGTCGAAGTAGATATGACCGCAGGCGAAGCGGGTTGCTTATCTTGTGGCCTTCGTTTTCCAAAATACCAGATATTGACAAGGAAAAATGCACGTAAAAGACATGCAAAAAACTCCCAAAAAATCGTTGACAAAAACTGTTTGAAAGTGTTATATTAGTCAAGCTCTCACTTGAGGGCAAATACTGTTTTGGTGTACCTTGTAAATTAAACAATGTAAGGAAGCTTAAGCAAATAAGCACCGAAA